>JAZSAH010000086.1:0-14372 GCA_045601745.1 Acutalibacteraceae bacterium | reverse complement strand
GAAAATCTGCACGGAATACGCAGCTATTTCAAAGATTTTTAACGAAGCTGTGGCGGAAATATGCCTTTCAAAACCGTATGGAGTTCGAATCATTTCACTCTAAGGTGAATGGAGTAATCCAAACCTGCCCAAAAGCGAGTCTTTTCGCCGCTTTTCGGAGTTTCGGCATTGAAAGGCGTCAGCCTTCCTGCAACCTCAACAACCAAAAATCGTCTGAAAATCCTTCACTTTCGGGTTGAAGAATTTTCACGGAGAGGATTTTTGGTCAACCAAGGCACAAAACGCAGCAAATCCTTTGTGGATTTGCGAGTATTTTAACGATGGGTGAACGGAAATCAGCCCGTGAAAATCACGGTTCGAATTATTCCATTAACCTTAAGGCGAGGAGGATATATGGCAGAGAAAAAAATAATAAACTTAGGCAAAAAAAGAATTGCGATAACCGCCAAAAAAGTTTTCAGGTGGCTTCGTATACCTTTGGTTATTCTTGTTGTTGCGGCTGCTCTTTTTCTGAGCGCAAGACTCATGGGCAACGTTGCCGTATCCAACATAACCGACAGCATAAGACAAATCAAAACAATTTTCATAAAGAGCGAGGGCTATCCTTATTCTCTCGAAACTCTCAATTTCAGAAGCGCAGTGCCCATAGGCGGTGGACCTCTTGTGGTTTATGATAATTCAACGCTCGTCATGAATGCTGTGGCAGATGAAATGTTCACAATGAATATAGACCATGCCGATGCAAAGGCTGTTGCACGCAACGGACGCGCTCTTATTTACAGCGCCACATCAAACGAGGTTATCCTGCAGAGTAAAACGGAAAAACTCGGAAGCATAACGGAGCAGAATCCCGTAACCGTTGCTGCTCTTGCGGAAAACGGAAGCTTTGCAACCTCTCATGCGGCGGATGAAAATCAGAGCATACTTTCTGTTTATAACAGCAGATTCAAAAAGATTTTTCAATGGAACTGTTCTCAGGAGTTCATAACGGATATTTCGCTTTCATCCAACGGAAAAAGAATTGCCGTTGCGGCAACGGGAGTTGAAAACGCTGAAATATATACCCGCATCCTCATTTTTGATGTTGATTCTTCCGAGCCGGTCAAGGATATAAAATACACCGGAACAATGTTTCTGAGAGTTGTTTATACGGCATCGAACAAAATCATAGCCGTCGGCGATAACAAGACGGTTGTTCATAATAAAAAAGGCGAGGTTATCGATGAGCACGTTTATTCCGACGACAGTCTGATTGCCGTTTGCGCCGATGATGACGGAAACACCACCGTCTGCTACGAGGAATTCGGCGGCTTGAAAACGGGTATTGTAAGATATTCGACAGGCGGCAAAAAAACCTGCTCGGTTATAATTGACGGCTTACCCGATTGCGTTGCCGCACATTCGGGAAGAATTGCGCTTGCTTCGGGCAACAGAATAACCGTCTACTCCTCCAAGGGAGAAGAAGTCAGAGTTATCGAAACGGAAAACCCCGTTGCCCGCATATTCATCTGCTCGGGAACGGTTTATACCGTTGAGGGCGGAGCAATACATAAGTATTAAAGGAGGGATATCAATGGGAATTTTACCTGCTATCATTGACCTGGTGCTTGTATTGATTTTTATCGGTTCAATCCTCAGGGGTCGCAGCGAAGGCTTTGTGAGAACAGTCCTTTCTATTGTAGCGGCGGTTGCAGGCTTTTTTATTGCCAAGGAGTACTGCGAGCCTGTTGCTCTGTGGATTGAAGAACATCTTATCAGAAATGCAGCAACAAACTCCATCGGCAATGTTCTCAGCAACCATATAGGCGATACCGTGCAGGAAGTTATCAATGCTTTCCCTGCCTACATAAAGAATGCGGCGGAGTTTGCAGGAATTCAAATTGAGAACTTTGTTTCCGGAGCAATCACTCCCGAAGCGGTTGAAACCGCAACCGAATCAATTTATGCAGCCATTAAGGAATTTGCGGTTATCCCTGCATCAAGAATTATTGCATTTGTTATTATTTATATAATTGTTAATGCGGTTCTCTCAATCGGCATTTCATTTGTAAACAATTTCTTCAAATTACCGATTCTTAAAGGGCTGAACAAAACTCTCGGTGCAGTTCTTGGCGGAATTAAGGGCGTTATTGAAATGTATGTTATCAGTGCCGTTATCGGATTCGCATCAATGCTGATTCCTGTTGCAGAGTTTACAGAGGCGGTCAGCAAGGCAACCCTTCAGCAGGGTCTTTGGGAAACAATACTTTCGTTTTTTAAATAAAGGAGGATATTATGAAAGCTTTATTAAAAGAATATTTTACGGGATGTCTTACAATCCCCAACCTTCTCTCGGTTATCAGAATTGCTCTTATTCCCGTTTTTGCCGTGCTTTTCAACGACGGCAATTATGTGTGGGCAATCATCGTTCTTGCAATTTCGGGTCTTACAGATTTCTTCGACGGTAAAATTGCACGCAAATTCAATCAGATAAGTGCACTCGGAAAGCTTCTTGACCCTATTGCAGACAAACTCAGCCAGATAACAATTGCCGTTGTTTTCTATCTTACATTCAGAAACAGTGCTGATGAAACAGTAAAGACCTTCAGCTGGATTTTCCTTGTTTTCCTTATCAAGGAAGCCGTAATGGTTGTGGGCGGTGCAATAATGATAATGTTCGGCCTCAAACCCGTTGCTGCTGAAATGCCCGGCAAGATTGCAACCTTTGCATTCTATTTCATCATGTGTGTTATTATGGCATTCGGTCCCGATATCGGAATTTTCAGAAATGCATTCACTCTCCCTGCAGCAGTTATGCTCATTCTTGTGGGAATCAGCGTGGTACTCACAATAATTGCATTCCTCAGCTATGTTCCGGGAGTTCTCAATCAGATAAAAGAAAAGAAAAACGCAAAATAATTCAAAAAGGATACTAATCAATGAAACAGGTTTTATGTGCAAAATGTAAGAAACGCCCCGCAATGTTCTTTGTCACAAAGGTCGAGGGCGAAAAAACAACTCAGGAAGGTCTTTGCATCAAGTGCGCCATGGAAATGAACATCGGCCCCGTCAAGCAGATTATGCAGAGCATGGGCATCTCCGAGGATGAGCTTGAAGATGTGAGCGAGCAGTTTGAAGCGATGTTCGGCGAAGACGGCGGCTTTGAACCCGGCGGCGCAGGAACAATGCCTTTCCTTCAGAATTTCGGTGCAATGGGCAATTCTCAGGGCGGCGTAGAAAACACCCCTTCCGAAACAACTAGCGGTGAAGAAAAGAAAAAAAGATGGGGAAAGAATAAAAACGCAAAGCAGGAAGAAAAGAAGCGCAAATATCTTTCACAGTTCTGCACCGATCTCACCGCAAAGGCGAAGTCGGGCAATATCGACCGTATCATCGGCAGAGAAAACGAAATTTACAGAGCAATTCAGATTCTTTGCAGAAGAACGAAAAACAACCCCTGCTTTATCGGTGAACCCGGCGTAGGTAAAACCGCCATCGCAGAGGGTCTTGCTCTTAAAATATCGGCAGGCGATGTTCCCGCAAAGCTCCGTGACAAAGAAATTCATATGCTTGACCTTGCCGCACTTGTTGCCGGCACGCAGTTCAGAGGTCAGTTTGAGAGCAGAATAAAGGGTCTTGTTGAGGAAGTGCGTTCCGAGGGCAACATTATCCTCTTTATCGATGAGGTTCATTCACTTGTCGGTACGGGTGATGCAGAAGGCTCAATGAACGCCGCCAACATTCTCAAACCCTCTCTTTCAAGAGGTGAAATTCAGATTATCGGTGCAACAACCTTCACCGAATACAGAAAATACATCGAAAAGGATGCCGCACTTGAACGCAGACTCCAGCCCATTAAGGTTGAAGAACCTTCGATTGAGCAGACAACCGAAATGCTTATCGGCGTCAAGGATTATTATGAGGATTATCACCGTGTAAGAGTAACAGATACCCTCATCGAAAAGGCGGTCAATCTTTCCGAAAGATATATCAACGACAGATTTCTGCCCGATAAGGCGATAGACCTTCTTGACGAAGCCTGCACCTGTGCAAATCTCCGCAACAAGCATATCAGCGATTTTGAGGTTGCTGCCGCAGAGCTTGAAGAGCTTGAAGCTCACGAAGCCGAGCTTATGGACTCAACCGAAGAAAAGAACTATGAAGAAATCGCAAAGATAAAAGCTGAAATCATTCAGAAAAAAGAAGAAGTTGCAAAGCTCGAAGTGCTTGCATCGGATAATCATGTTACAGAGGATGACCTTGCAAGAGTTATTCAGCTCTGGACCGGTATTCCTGCAAGCAAGGTTATTGAAAGCGACCTTCGCCGTCTTTCTTCTCTTGAAGACAACCTCAAAGCAGGCATTATCGGTCAGGATGAAGCGGTTTCGCTTGTTGCCGCCGCAGTAAGACGTGGCAGAGTGAGAATCAGTCCCCGACGCAGACCTGCATCGTTCATTTTTGTAGGTCCAACAGGCGTAGGTAAAACAGAGCTTGTAAAGCTTCTTGCAAAGGAGCTTTTCGATACACCCGAAACTCTTATCCGTCTTGATATGAGTGAATTCATGGAGAAGCATTCCGTTTCGAGAATTATTGGTTCACCTCCGGGATATGTGGGTTATGATGAGGCAGGACAGCTCACCGAAAAGGTGCGCCGCAAGCCCTATTCCGTTGTTCTTTTTGATGAAATCGAAAAGGCACATCCCGATGTCATGAATATTCTTCTTCAGATTCTCGATGAAGGCAGAATAACCGATGCTCAGGGCAGAACGGTAAACTTTGAAAACACTGTCATCGTCATGACCTCAAATGCAGGCAGCAACAGAGGCTCGGGCGCACTCGGTTTTGCAAAAACCAAGAACGAAGCATCCAAGGAAAGAGCACTTAAGGCACTCAACGAATTCCTCCGTCCCGAATTCATCGGCAGAGTCGATGAGGTTGTTGTTTTCAATGATCTTTCGCTTGATGATTATAAGCGCATCGCCGTTCTTATGCTCAGCGAACTTGTTGATCCCCTTACTGACAAGGGAATCACCTTTACATGGAACGACGAAGCAGTATCTCTCATCGCCGAAAAATCCGTTGACGGACCCAGAGGCGCAAGAGATTTGCGCAATGTTATCCGCAAGAATGTTGAGGATGTTATTACTGAAAGAATCGTCAACGCCGAAACGGAAATCAAATCAGTAAACCTCACAACCGAGGGCGACAAGATAATCTGCAATTTTGCATAAAACTGCCTTCCCCTTGAGGGGAAGGGGGACCGCTTGCGGTGGATGAGGTGTAAAACAATTTTGTCGCTTGCGCAACCACCTCATCAGTCACTTCGTGACAGCTTCTCCTCAAGGAGAAACCGATACACACAAACCCCCGTATCATCATGGTGATACGGGGGTTTAGAATTTATTCCTCTGTGTTTAAATGACGGTTGATTATTTCGTTTGCAACTTCTGGATTTGCTTTTGCAGGGTCAAGCGGAAGTCTGAACATAGCTTTGAAACCGCTGTATTCCGAAGCAAAATCAAAAGTTCCGTCGCTGTTCATGGTAATGATTCCGGGATTCGGAACAAAGCCTTCGTAGACTGCGAGGAATACACTGCGATTCGCAAAAATTTCAAGACTTGCGCATTCATAGAGATAATAAAGAACACCGTTTTCTTCATAGCCGGATGCGGAACTGTCAAGTGACCAGGAATTGATTTTCCATGCGGGACATCCTTCAATAATAACTGACATACCGAGAGGATTTCCGTCTATAAGCGAAAGAGGAGAGCCGTCTTCTTTTTCAACGGAAACAACAAAATAACTGCAGTTTGTATCCACGCCGTCAACATTTATCAGCTTTTCTCCCTCTGCCTGACCGAGGAAAGAAACGGTATATCCCTTGTCGGTTACGGACATTATTTCATTGCTTTTTTCTTTAAATGCATCTGCAGCATAGTTTTCTCCAAGCTTTTGTGCAACATCCTTTGCGGAAAGCAGGTTGGTTACCGCAAAAGCTGCAATTGAAAAAATCGCAATTATTAAAACGGCAATAAGAACGGTTCTTAAAGGTTTTTTTCTGAACATAGCAAATTCTCCTTTTTTATCTGCCGTCTTTTTCATCAACTCTGCGGTTTCGGATTCAAAATTCTTCCTGAAATGAATTTTGCTTAGTTCTTGCTTATACTGTTCTTCAATTCTCATTCTGCAAAATCTCCTTTCAGCATATTTTTCAATAATTTTCTGCCTCTTGCAAGTTGTGTTCCGACCGTTGCGGCAGGTTGTCTTGTTATGACGGCAATTTCTTTGATTGAATATCCTTCATAGTAATGAAGATGGATAACCGTTCTGTATCGTTCCGGAAGCGACAACACAACGGAAAGCATTTCAGAGGTTTCGTTATCCGAAAAAGGAATGTTCTCTGAAAGAGGAAGGGTTTGATGTGATGAAGATTTAAGAATGTTTCGGGAAATGTTTATTGTTACACGCAAAAGCCATGCTTTTTCATGTTCTGAGTCATTGAATTTCGGCTGCTTGCTTATCAGTTTAACAAACACTTCCTGAACGGCATCTTCCGCATCATCGGTTGATTTGAGTATTGTAAAGGCGGTTTTTAATAATGAATCGCTGTATGTCCTTACAATTCTGTTTATGTATTCATCGGTACCGGATGAATTCATGTTTTCAACCTCCTTTCACTTATAAAACAACTGAAACTGCCGATTTTTTTCACAAAACAAAAAATTCGGACAAAAACTGTCCGAATTCAGAATTTACGGATGAATATACTGCCCGTGTTTCTTTGTGTTTTCGCCTCTCTGAATTGCAAACTGAGGACAGCGGTGCAGACATCCGAGGCACATTGCACACTTGTCTTTAACCCATACGGGTTTGCCGCTTCTTATTTCAATCGCATTTTCAGGGCATTTTTCGGCACACTTTCCGCATCCGATGCAGGTGTTTTCAACCGAAAGAGAGCTTGTGCGGCGCAGGTTTTCATAGTCCTTATAGAAATATTCGGAAAACGGAATGCGTCTGTAATCAAAATTGCCGTTTTTCTTTCTGATAATTTTTTTTATGATTCTTTCCGCCGTTTTATCGGCTTTTTTGTTTCTTTCCGAAACCTTGTTTTTATCCGATAAATCATAAATCGGAGTCCATGTGTCGGGCATTCTGACGGAGTATTGTGCATTAACCCTGATGTTTTTTTCGGCAAGCTTATTCTCTGTAATTTTGCTTGCACCGCCCGAAAATCCGCCGTAGGTTGCAACGGTGAAAATATAATTGCCGTTTGTTTTTATGTTCATTTTTTCAATGAAACGGCAGAAAGTAAACGGCAGACCGAAATTATAAACGGGAAAAACAAAGCCGATGTTTTCGTTTTTGTCGGCGATAAAATTATATAATTCTTTTTTCAGACATTCGGTTATGTCGGCATATCTGTCGCCCGTTTTTTCTGCAATCATTTTTGCAATATGACGGCTGTTTCCCGTTGCGGAAAAATAAAAAATCACGGTATCACCTCCGATGATATTGACTATTATAATCTATTTCTATATACTTATCAAGAAGGGGATGATAAAATGAATTTCAATCTTCACGAAAAAGCAAAGGAAAATATAATTGTTGTTGCCCACAGAGGTGTAAGCGGCGGAAATATTCCGTGCAACACAATGGCGGCTTATGAAATAGCGTTAAAGCAAGGTGCTGACATGATAGAAGTTGATGTCTGCTGCAGTAAAGACGGAAAGCTCTTTCTTTTTCATCCGGGCATGGAAAAAGAGCATCTCGGAAAAAGAACAGACCCGAGAAAGCTCAGATTTGATAAAGTCCAAAAGATGCATTATGTAAACTATGACAGGACTCCCACTCAATTTACTCTTGCAGGATTTGATGATTTTCTCGAAGCCTTCAAGGGCAGATGTTTTATAAATATCGACAAATTCTGGAGCAACCCCAAAAAGATTTACGAGGCGGTCAAGCGCCACGAAATGACCGACCAGATGCTTGTCAAAAGCAAACCGTCGGATAAGGTGTTTAAAATTCTCGGCGAAGTTGCGCCCGAAATACCGTTTATGCCTATTGTAAGAGATGAACATCCGCTTCATGAAATGCTTTTGAAGAGCAACATCAACTATGTCGGCGTTGAGGTGCTTTTTGAAAAAGAAAATTCTTATGTCGCAAGCGAAGAATTCATTGAGAAGATGCATCGTGACAATGTTCTTGTCTGGATGAACACGATTATCTATGACCATAAAGAACAGCTTTCGGGAGGTCACAGCGATGACACCGCCCTCACCGTCGGCGAGGATTACGGCTGGGGCTGGATTGCCGATAAGGGCGTTGACATGATACAGACCGACTGGACAATGATGCTTGTTGATTATCTGAAACGCTCGGGAAAATACTGCCGCAAATAAGATAACCCCGTTTGGAATGAACCAAACGGGGCTTGACTGTCGACAAAGTCGCTGAAACATAAACGAAATATATGTAGGGAACGGCGACCCCGACGTTCCGTATCACTAAGGTGAATGGAATAATTCGAACCGTGATTTTCACGGGCTGATTTCCGTTCACCCATCGTTAAAATACTCGCAAATCCAAAAAGGATTTGCTGCGTTTTATGCCTCGGTTGACCAAAAATCCTCTCCGTGAAAATTCTTCGACCCGAAAGTGAAGGATTTTCAGACGATTTTTGGTTGTTGAGGTTGCAGGAAGGCTGACGCCTTTCAATGCCGAAACTCCGAAAAGCGGCGAAAAGACTCGCTTTCGGGCAGGTTCGGATTACTCCATTCGCCTTAAACAATCAAGAGCAGAACATGATGCCGATATTCCGCCGGTTGTTTTCGTTTATTTGACGCTTTTTCGCTTTTCGATGTATCTGTATACACCTTCAAGCGAAGAAAACGCCATTCAGCTTCCTTTCTCAACAGCCCCACCTTGCCGAAAAACAAGTTTTTCGACAAGCTGAGGGGAACGGTTTAACCGTTCCCCTTTTGGTTTATTTCTTCTGAATAAGCTGGCAATAAACATAGATATTCTGGATTTTCTTTGCCTGCGAATCGTATTTGGTTTCGATCACAGGCTGAGTTTCGGAAGGCGTGACATATGTCTTGAAAGCGATTGCATCCTGACCCGGGCGCATATTGGTTATTTTTTTATACTCAAAATGCTGACCCTTGATGTCAAGATAATCAAAAACAACTGTTTCAAGAGGGTCTCCCGAGAAGCAGCGGAGCACATCGTCAACTCCGTGCATTTCAACAATTGCTTTGGCTTCCTCGAATGTGAGCATGGAGCATTTGAACTCGCCTTCGTTAACAACGGTGCTCATCGAAGCATTGTCAAGCAGCAATAACGGTAATTCTGATTTTGCCATGATCTTAACCTCCTTGTAAGCAGTCCTGCGACTGTGTATTTTTGTGAAAAGTTAACAAAATATTTTTGTAATGTTAATTATAACTGTTAATTATGTATTTGTCAATAAAAATTTTCTGTTCAATAATATGAAAAAAATGCACCTCCGAGAACCGAAGGTGCATAATAATTATTCAGCAGCAGCTTTTTCGCTCATGTCCTCATTTTCCTGAACGGGTCTGAACATTCTGAATGCGTGCTTTTCGATGTCGATTGTAACCTTGCTGTCGTCGCCGCCGTATTCGCCGTCGAGAGTCCAGGGGAGGGGTGAGCCGTCGAGAGTTTCGATTTCAATATGCGAACCCTTGACAAGCTTTATGTATCTTTCGTCAAAATCACGCTTCAATGCGCTGGTGAGGGTTGAAGTCCAACCCTTGACGGATTTGGGATTTTCCACAAGAAGAACCTCGAATTTTCCGTCGTTGATGCAGACGAGATTTTTATCGAGATGAATAACCTTTGCGATAACATAGGAGTTTGAAATCGAGCCGAAAACATATTCGCCCTCAAAAACCTGACCGTCAACAACAACACGCATGGGGATGGGGTGGATATCCTTGATTTCCTTTGCCGCCTCATAGAAATATGCAAATCTGCCTATTTTATTTTTGAGGCTCTGGGGTGCGGCATATGAACATTCGGTGAGTGCGCCGAAGGATGCAACATAGGTGAAATATTTGCCGTTGAATTTTCCGATGTCATAGGGGAGAGCATCTTCACTGACAATGAGCTGAGCCGCCTTGCGAGCCTTCATGGGAAGACCGAGGGTGTTGCCAAGGTCGTTTGTCGTGCCTGCGGGGATATAGCCGATAAGAGGCTTCTTATCAAGGTTCATGATGCCGTTCATCATTTCGCAGAAGGTGCCGTCGCCGCCTCTGCAGATAACAATGTCGTAATCCTTGCCGAATTCACGGGCATAGGTTGTTGCATCGCCTGCTTTCGTTGTGTTGAGAACGGTTATGCCGTAGCCCTCCATGCCGAAAATATTTGTTGCTTCAAGCAGGTCATCGTTGATTTTGTTTCTGCCGGAACGGGGATTTATAATCATGAGAAGCATTTTTTTCATCGGAAATACCTTTTCTTTCGAGTTCAATCATGGACACGGTTGAACAAAATTTGACTTATTGTAACACAAAAGTCACAGATATGCAAGTAAATATTTTAACAGAGAACAATAAAAGGCGAATGTGTATAAATACAGATAAACAGCGAAGACTTTTTTGGTATATAAAGCGTTTTTGTTGACAAGACAGATAAAAAGGAATATAATTTTATTGCAAACGGGCCCGTAGCTCAGTTGGGAGAGTGCTACATTCGCATTGTAGAAGTCGTGGGTTCGACTCCCATCGGGTCCACCAAAAAAACCGTGCTGACAGGCACGGTTTTTTTATCGAAACAATTGTAACGGGATTTCCGCAATGAGGATGCAATACGCCCGGTGTGTATGTCATCTTAATTTCAGCCCGTATTTTTTTGCAGTTCTTCTGCGGAAAAAAATTCTGAGCAACGCAAAACCGTAGGTATATACAAATCCGAAGAAGAAGGAGAAAAGCGATGCGCCTTTATAACCCGAATTTTTATTGTGACTGATAAAATCGGTAATGCCTTTGTATGTTGCGGAAATAATATTCCTGCATTCCCTGAGCTCCGCTTTGTTATAGAATGACCAAAGCAGTGCATACGAATAAATCAGGTTGAGGTCTTTTGTCGGCACATCGGACAGGTTCTTTTTTGAATTTCTGACAATCGTATTGAACGGGAAACGAAGATTAAGGTCTTTTATATCGGTGATGTTCCTGATTTTGTTTTCTTTGACCAAAGAATCGAACAGCTCGGAGCCGACATAGGGAATATAGAAATAACAGAAAAGCTTTCCGAAAAAAGAAACCTCTTTAAGTAAATCGGCGGTTTTTTTGAGTTCTTCCTTTGTTTCGCCGGGGAAACCGATTATAAATGACACAAACGGATAAATCCCCGCCTTCGAACAGGCTTCTATTTCAGGAACGGCAAGTTCGGCTCTGATGGGTTTCTTTGTTTTATCAAGGATATCCTGCGAACCGCTTTCCACTCCGAAATAAATCAGACGGCAACCGCAGTCATACATATATCTGTAGTCTTCGTAATCGAGAACGCCGATATTCATGAAGCAGCCCCATGTGAAATTGAGGTTGTATTTTTTCATCTGCTCACAGCGTTCACGCAAATCCTTTTTTGAGTGACACCATATTTCGTCGGCAAAAAATATGCTGTTGACAGAGGTGTTTTCCAACAGATACTTTATTTCTTCCATATAGCTCTCAACGGGACGTCTGCGGTATCTGCACTTGTTGAATGCCTTGTTGTAGCAAAAGCTGCATTGATGGGGACAGCCTTTTGCGCTGTAAAGCCATATCATTTCGGTTCCGATATCTTTGCCGTAGTTGTTGGTGTAATCCCCGATGCTGACAAGAGAATAGTCAATAGCAGGGATTTCTTCGGGCTTCAAAAATTCTCTTTCGGGATTTATCATTATTTTTCCGTCTTTTTTGAAGGCAAGACCTTTTATTTCCGAAAAATCCGAGCCGTTTTCCATGGCGCACAGCAGTTCAGCCCATGTTTTTTCGCCTTCGCCCACGCTGACAAAATCAACATAGTCCTCTTTCAGAATGACCCCGGGCATGGTTGAAGGGAATATTCCGCCCCATACAACGGGAATCCTTTCGGATTTGAAAAATCGCGAAACTTTTATGGCATCCTTGACCATGCGTGTTGAAATGATTGTTATTCCTACGATATCCGGGCTGAAATTTCTGCAAACCTCCGGCAGAGAATCCGTGTGGATTGATCTGTTAAATATCCTGATTTCGTGACCGAGTTTTCGGAGATAAGTTCCGATGGCCATAAGTCCGAGAGGCATCGGCGGCGTGTCGGTGTTATATTTCAGCTCAGGTGAAATAAACAAAACTTTCATATTCTATTTTCTCCCTCATACCGTGTTCATATCTGCACAATAGCACGGTTATTATTACATAATAGAATATTATACCGTATTGCAAACAGGCGGTCAATGAAATTTCGAAAAAAGAATAAAAGTTGAATATAACGAAAGTCTTATGTATAATATCGGATATGATTATCGGATTATTGAGAAATGCGGATAAAAACCGTGCGTATTGTGCAAAAACTCCCTGCCGTAAAGCAGAGAGTTCAGAGGTCGGTATGATTTTATGAGCGTGTGAGCAAGGTCACGCATTCTGTATGATTTGTGTGGGGGAACATATCCACGGGGCAGATTTTTCGGACCTTGTAGCCTTTTTTTGTCAGCATATCAAGGTCTCTTGCGAGAGTTTCGGGGTTGCATGAGATATAGACAATCGTTTTCGGATTGGTGACGGCAAGGGCTTCAATGAATTTTTTTGTGCTTCCCGAACGGGGAGGGTCCATGAAAACAACATCGAATTTTTCGCCCTCATCAGCCGCCTTATGCATGAAATCGCCTGCGTCATCGCAGTAAAAATATATATTCCCGGCATTGTTGCGTTTGGCGTTGAAAATCGCATCTTTTACAGCATCGGGATTGAGTTCAACTCCGATAACCCTGCCTGCGGTTTTTGCGGCAACAAGACCGATTGTTCCGATTCCGCAATATGCGTCAAGCACGGAGCAGCTTTCGTCAAGCTGAGCAAGCTCCATGGCTTTATTATAGAGCTTTTCGGTCTGAACGGGATTTATCTGATAAAAGGATTTGGGTGAAATTCTGAAAATTCTGCCGCAAAGAGTGTCTTCGATATATCCGTTGCCGAAAAGAACTTCTTCCTTGTCACCGAGAACGAGATTTGTCTTTTTGGGATTGATATTGAGAACAACCGTTGTTATTTCGGGATGCTTTCTGAGAAGCTCGGTTGTAAACTTTTTCTTCATGGGGAAAAATCCGCTTGCGCCGACCAGAACAACCATAACCTCACCGCTTGTGAAGCCTCTTTTAACAAGAACATGGCGCAGAAAACCTGTGCCTTTGTCCTCATCATAAGTCCATATTTTGAATTTCGGGAGCATATTGCGGATATCAACGATGATTTCATCGGCGGTTTTATCCTCGGTCATGCAGCTGTCAACCGAAACGATTCTGTGACTGCCCGACTGATAAACGCCCGAGATGATTTTGCCGCTTTTCGTTCTTCCGAAAGCAGCCTGAACCTTGTTTCTGTAGTTATAAGGGTTATCCATGCCGATAATTTTATCGACCTTGCCGAATTTTTTCAGCAAAATCTCGCACCTTGCCTGTTTCCATTTCAGCTGACGGTCATAGGTCATGTTCTGAAGCTGACAGCCGCCGCATTTTTTTGCAAGCGGACAGGCATCGGGATTTGTTTTAAGATTTGATTTCTGTGACACGGCAATCCTCTTTTCGATTATTGGTCTTTTGAAATTATATCATTATAAATTGAATTATACAATACCTTTTCTATTGACTTTTATTTGAATGATGATATATACTCTACTTAATAACCTACAGGAGGTTTTGAAATGACCAAGGAAACTGCAAGACAGAAAGCAAAAGATTTAGTTGCAAAAATGACGGTTGAGGAAAAACTTTCCCAGCTTTTATATAATGCACCTGCAATTGAAAGACTCGGCATTGACGAATATAACTGGTGGAACGAAGGCTCCCACGGCGTTGCAAGAGCAGGCACGGCAACGGTTTTTCCCCATGCAATAGCCATGGCTTCAACCTTTGACCCCGACCTTGTGGGCGAGGTTGCCGATGTTATTTCAACCGAGGGCAGAGCAAAATACAATAAACACGTCAAATACGGCGACCACGATATCTTCAAGGGTCTGACCTTCTGGGCGCCCAATATCAACATTTTCCGTGACCCCCGTTGGGGCAGAGGTCAGGAAACCTTCGGCGAAGACCCCTTCCTTACGGCTGAACTCGGCGTTTCCTATATCAACGGAATTCAGGGCAGCGGCGAATTTTATAAAGCAACAGCCTGCTCAAAGCATTTTGCCGT
>JAZSAH010000085.1:0-21948 GCA_045601745.1 Acutalibacteraceae bacterium | reverse complement strand
TTTTATGAGAGTTATAACAGGTTCGGCAAGAGGCATGACCCTCAGAACACTTGAAGGAAACGATGTCAGACCGACAACGGATAAAGTCAAGGAAGCTGTTTTCAGCGCAATCCAGTTTGAAATTGAAGGCAGACGCATTCTTGATTTGTTTGCAGGCTCGGGTCAGCTCGGCATTGAAGCACTCAGCAGAGGTGCCGAAAGCGCAGTTTTTGTTGACTCGGATAAAAACGCCGTCAAGGTTATAAAAGAAAATCTTGCCAAAACAAAGCTCGACTCCCTTTCATCGGTTGCTCAGACCGATTCAATAGCATTTCTCACAATGACCAATCAGATTTTTGATGTTGCATTTCTCGACCCTCCCTACGGCAAAGGTCTTTTGCAGAAGGCTCTTTCAAAAATCGGCGAGCATATCGCAGAAGGCGGTATCGTTGTCTGCGAGCATCCCTTCGGAGAGGAACTCCCTGAGGAAGCCGACGGTCTTGTGAAGCAGAAAGAATATAAATACAGCAAGGTTGCCGTAACTCTTTACCGAAAGGTATGATTATATGAAAATCGCAATCTGTCCCGGCAGTTTTGACCCCGTAACAATAGGTCATATCGATATCATCCACCGTGCCGCAAAGCTTTTTGACAAGGTTATTGTTGTTGTTATGTTCAACTACCATAAACCCGACGGTTATTTCACCGTTCAGGAAAGAGTTGAGCTTCTCAAACGCAGCATCACGGATATCGATAATATCGAAATTGAAATGTACGGCGGTCTGCTTGCGGAGTATGCAGATAAAAAAGGTGCTTGTGCGGTAGTCAAGGGACTGCGTGCCGTTTCGGACTTCGAATATGAATTCCAGCAGGCATTGACCAACAAAAAGCTCAACCCCGAACTTGAAACAGTTTTCCTGACCGCCAATGCGGAAAATATGTATCTTTCATCCAGCGTAGTCAAGCAGGTCTGTGAATTCGGCGGAGATATCAGCGAATTCGTTCCTGCAGTAATATGCGATGACATTATAAAAAGAATCAAAGAAAGGAACAGGTTTTCAAAATGAATATTGAAAATTTACTCGCCCAGATTGAAGATATTTTAGAGGCAGGTTCGAAGGTTCCTCTGTCGAATAAAACAGGCGTTGATGCAGGTGCAATCAGAACCATCATTGAGGACATCAGACTCAACCTTCCGAACGAAATAACCCAGGCAAGAGCCATCGTTGCCGACAGAAACAACCTTCTCGTCAAGGCAAAGAACGAAGCTGTTGCAGCAGTTACGGGCGCTCAGGAAAAATCAAGAGCTCTCATTTCAACCGCTGAGGATAAGGTAAGAGCCCTCGTTCTCAAAACAGAAGATTACTCAAAAAACAAGGTTGCCGAGGCTGATGCTCAGGCAAAGCAGATTGTAAACACCGCAAACGAAGATGCAAAAATCATCAGAGCAAATGCTCAGCTTGAAGCCGCAGCTATGGTTGACAGCAGCGAAATCGTTATCCAGTCAAAGGCAACTGCAGAATCGATTTCAACAGCTGCCCAGGAAGAAGCAGCTTCAACAATTGCAGGTGCAAAGGCTCAGGCCGAAAACATCATCAAGGCTGCAACAGAGCAGGCTGAAAGAACAATTGAGGATGCAAGAAGCCGTTCAGACGAAGCTATCGACAAGGCAAACAAGTGGTCGGCAGAAATCAGAATGGCAGCAGGCGATTTTGTTGAGGATATCATGAAAACCGCCGATGATGCAATTGCCGCAAGCCTTGAAAGAATCCAGACTGCAAGAAATAACATAAGCAATGTTATCGGCAGATTCGATTCCGACATCACAGAATAAAAAAACAAAAGCCCTCTGTTTCATACAGAGGGCATAAATGCGTAATTATTCTTTTATATCTTTCACTATTTCAACATCTGCATTATAGATTTCTTCGGCAGCTTTGAGAATTTCCGATTTGCGTACGCTGCCTCTGAAATATTCCAGAAGAATTTTTTCGGTGTTTGTGATTATCTGCGCTTCATCTTCACGGGTTTCCGATTTTGCAACAGAAACAGACTCCGCACCGTCAAAAAACGGACTGAAGAAATCATCGAGCGAGGTGTTGTAAAGGGCGGCAAGCTTGATGATAACATCGATATTGGGCATTCTTATCATGGTTTCGTATTTTGCATAAGCCGACCTTGAAACGCCGAGATAATCGGCAACTCTTTTCTGGGTCATACGGTTTGATTTTCTGTAAATTCTGAGAATATCACCGACTGCTTTATTATCCGGCCCCGAAAAATTTTTCATCATGCCTCACCCTTTCGTGTTTGAACTACAGATAGAGTATACATTCATTCGGAGCCGATTTGAGCGAATGTTCCGAATAGTCACACTTTTGTGGAGGAGTATTAAAATGGCAAACAGTATTTTTGAAAAAACAAAATATTTTATCATTGATATGGACGGCACCTTTTACCTTGACGGCAATATCATTGGAGGCTCAAAGGACTTCATCGAAAAGGTAAAAGAAAGCGGCAGAGATTTTTATTTCTTCACCAATAACTCATCGAACAATGTTGAGGTCTGCCGTGCAAAGCTTGAAAAAATGGGCTTCCCCGTTGACGAAAACAGGGTTATCATTTCTTCCCACGTTGCCGCCGATTACCTTAACAAAAACTACAAGGGCAAGAAGGTTTTCCTTCTCGGAAACGAAAGACTGACGGGCGATTTTGAAAAGGCAGGCATCAATCTCGTCAAGGAAAATCCCGACATTGTTGTTCTCGGATTTGACACCACCCTCACCTATCAGAAGATGTGGGATGCTGTCCGCTATATCGACGGCGGCGCAGTTTATCTTGCAACTCACCCCGACTTAAACTGCCCCACAGCAGACGGCTATATGCCCGATACAGGCTCAATGATTGAGCTTTTCGCTGCATCAACAGGCAAAAGACCCGTTGTGCTCGGTAAACCCATGACCGCAACTGTTGACTATATCACCGAAATGCTCGGATGCGAAAGAGACGAGCTTGCATTTGTCGGCGACAGACTTGCAACGGATATCGCAATCGGTGCAAATCACGGCATTCCCTGCGCCCTTGTCTACAGCGGCGTGACAACTCCCGAAGAATACGCAGATTCAGATATAAAAGCAAGCGTAGCCGTTGAAAACCTCAAGGCTCTTGCGGAATATCTTTGATATAAATACGAGCGTTCAATCAACGTCAGTTCGAAACCTTCCTGACGGGCATCTGCTCGGTGCCGAACAAAACTAAAGGCGCTGCACGGCAGCAAAAGGAGCAATTATGAACAAGAAAAAAATCATCGTCATGGCGCACGGTGCCATGATAGCGGCAATCTATGCCGCGGCAACCTATCTCAGTGCGGTTTTTGCAATCGCCTACGGCAGCATTCAGTTCCGCCTTTCCGAGGCTCTGACAATTCTTTCGGTATTCACGCCTGCGGCGATTCCGGGGCTGACAGTCGGCTGCATAATCGGAAATCTTTCAAGTCCTTTCGGCATATGGGATATTGTTTTCGGTTCGCTCGCAACGCTTATTGCGGCAATAACCGCCCGTGCATTGAGAAAAATAACGTTCAGAGGATTTCCGTGGCTATCACTTATTATGCCCGTTATTTTCAACGCATTGATAGTCGGCGCAGAATTAACTTTTCTTCTTCCGACGGATAAAACAAAAATCGCAACCTTCGTCATATATACGCTTGAGGTTGCGGCAGGAGAGCTTGCGGTCTGCATTGCAGGCGGAATTCCGCTTTATTATGCGGTGAGAAAAACAAAGATTTTTGACAGATTATAAAGTTAATCCCCTCGGAACAAATCCGAGGGGATTAATCATTTTATTCAGTTCTTTTCAACGCCCATGGTTACTTTTTCGCCGTTGATATCCCAGTCCTTGGCATATGAGCCGCCTGCGGAAATAATAACATCGGTTGCGAGAACATCCTTCTTGATTCCGTCAGCGTTATTATTGAAGATTGCTTCAATCTTTTCGTTGCCGCTTACATAAATCTTAATGGTGTCCATAACCTCGAAGCCTGCATCCTTACGCATTGTCTGAATCTTCGAAACAAGCTCTCTTACAAAGCCTTCTTCGATGAGTTCATCGGTGAGGTTTGTGTCAAGAACAACGGTTACGCCATTGCCGCTTTCAGCATGATAGCCTTCCTTCTGAACGGTTTCGATAAGAAGATCTTCAACAGCAAGAGCGATTTCGGTGCCGTCAACAGTAAAGCTGATTGCGCCCTTTTCGTCAAGCTCCTTCTTTGCAGCCGAGCCGTCAAGGGAAGCAAGATGGTTTCTGATAGCGCCGAGAAGCTTGCCGTACTTGGGACCGAGCGTTTTGAGCTGGGGCTTGAAGCTGTATGAAACATAACCCGATGAATCGGTTACGAATTCGAGGGATTTAACGTTAAGTTCATCTTCAATGATTTCGCAGAAATCCTTGTCAAGTGCCTTTGCGGCAGTTGCATAAATCTTGCCGAGAGGCTGTCTGTTCTTGATGTTAGCGGTGTTTCTTGCGGCACGGCCGAGAACAACTATATTGAGAACTTCGTCCATTGAAGCTTCAAGGTCTGCGCTGATGAGCTTTGCATCCGAAACGGGATAATCGCAGAGATGAACGCTGATGGGAGCATTCTTATCAACGCTGCAGACAAGGTTGCGGTAGATATCCTCTGCCATGAAGGGAATCATGGGAGCTGCGAGCTTGACAACCGTTACAAGAGCAGTATAAAGAGTCATGTAAGCGTTAATCTTATCCTGCTCAAGGCCCTGTGCCCAGAAACGTTCTCTGCCGCGGCGTACATACCAGTTACTCATATCATCAACGAAGCTCTGGAGTGCCTTTGCAGCTTCGGGGATAGCATAGCTGTCAAGATAACCGTCAACGGTATCGATAAGAGTGTTGAGCTTTGAAAGAAGCCACTTATCCATGATGGAAAGCTTATCATAATCAAGCTCATGCTCTGCAGGATTGAACTTGTCAATATTCGCATAAAGAACATAGAATGCATAGGTATTCCAGAGAGTACCCATGAACTTACGCTTGCCTTCAACAACCGCATTATCATGGAAACGGTTGGGAAGCCAGGCAGCTGAATTGGTGTAGAAATACCAACGGATAGCGTCTGCGCCGTGCTTTGCAAGAGCATCAAACGGGTCAACTGCGTTACCCTTGGATTTTGACATCTTCTGACCGTTTTCATCCTGAACAAGACCGAGAACGATAACATTCTTATAGGGGGACTTGTCAAAGAGAAGGGTTGAGATTGCCATGAGTGAATAGAACCAGCCTCTTGTCTGGTCAACAGCCTCGGAGATAAATTCTGCGGGGAACTGCTGCTCAAAGAGGTCTTTGTTTTCAAACGGATAGTGATGCTGTGCAAAAGGCATTGCGCCCGAGTCATACCAGCAGTCGATAACCTCGGGAACACGCTTCATTTCTCCGCCGCACTTTTCGCACTTGATTGTTACTTCGTCGATGAACGGACGGTGAAGCTCAATGTTTTCGGGACAATTGCTGCTCATTGACTTGAGCTCTGCGATTGAACCGATTGAATGTCTGTGACCGCATTCGCATTCCCAGATATTGAGGGGTGTGCCCCAGTAACGGTTACGGCTGATGCCCCAGTCTTGAATATTTTCAAGCCAGTCGCCGAATCTGCCTTTACCGATGCTTTCGGGAATCCAGTTAACGGTGTTGTTATTCTTGACAAGATTATCCTTAACAGCGGTCATCTTGATGAACCAGGATTCTCTTGCGTAATAGATAAGCGGAGTGTCGCATCTCCAGCAGAAGGGATAGTCATGCTCAAACTTGGGAGCCGAGAAAAGCTTGCCTTCGCTGTCGAGGTCAACAAGAATCTTGGGATCTGCATCCTTGACGAACATACCTGCATAGGGTGTTTCTTCCGTCATGTTACCCTTGCCGTCAACAAACTGAACAAAGGGAAGGTCATAGCTTCTGCCAACCTTTGCGTCGTCTTCACCGAATGCGGGAGCGATATGAACGATGCCCGTACCGTCGGACATTGTGACATAGTTATCAACGGTTACGAAATGAGCCTTCTTATTCTGCTTCTTTGCGGTTTCGCCTGCGCAGGCAAAGAGAGGTTCATATTCTTTATATTCAAGGTCCGTTCCGACATAGGTTTC
The DNA here is from genome assembly GCA_045601745.1 of Acutalibacteraceae bacterium. Taxonomy (GTDB): domain Bacteria; phylum Bacillota; class Clostridia; order Oscillospirales; family Acutalibacteraceae; genus CAG-177. The sequence continues at coordinate 15,811 of JAZSAH010000085.1, read as the reverse complement.
AAGGATTTCATAAGCTTCAACGCCGTTTTCCTTGTCGCCGAGTGAACCGAGAACTTTATCGAGAAGTGCCTGTGCCATGTAGTAGGTATAGCCGTCGGCAGCCTTGACTTTGCAATATGTTTCATCGGGATTTACGCAGAGAGCGCAGTTTGAGGGAAGTGTCCAGGGAGTTGTTGTCCATGCAAGGAAATAAGCATCTTCGCCCACAACCTTGAATCTTACAACCGCAGAGCGTTCCTTGACTGCCTTATAGCCCTGTGCAACTTCGTGGGATGAAAGAGGAGTTCCGCAGCGGGGGCAATAGGGAACAATCTTGAAGCCTTTATAAAGGAGACCCTTGTTCCAGATTTCCTTGAGCGACCACCAGATTGATTCGATATAGCTGTCGTGATAAGTAACATAAGGGTCATTCATGTCTGCCCAGAAGCCGACAGTACCCGAGAAATCTTCCCACATACCCTTATATTTCCAAACGCTTTCCTTACATCTTCCGATGAAGGGTTCAAGACCGTAGCTTTCAATCTGTTCCTTGCCGTTGATGCCGAGCTCTTTTTCGATTTCAAGCTCAACGGGAAGACCGTGGGTATCCCAGCCTGCTTTTCTGGGTACCATATAGCCTTTCATTGTGCGGTATCTGGGAATCATATCCTTGATAACACGGGTCAGAACATGGCCGATATGAGGCTTTCCGTTAGCGGTGGGGGGACCGTCATAGAAAGTATAGGTCGGACAGCCTTTTCTTTCTTCGATGCTTTTCTCGAAAATGCGGTTTTCCTTCCAGAAATCAAGCACGGCTTTTTCTCTGGTGACGAAATCGAAATTCGATGAAACTTTTTCGTACATTCTTCATTCCTCCGATTTATTTGGAATCGTATGCGGTTAAAAATGACCGCACGAACCGATTATATACTGAAAAAGTATAACATACCATTCATCCCTTGTCAACATTTATAAAGATTATAATTAATATACATATATATCCTTGCAATGTTATAAAATTTATGATATTATGACTGTATATGTTTAAAGTGGGTGATTATATGAAAATTGTCAAATCGGTTCTTTTTTATCTGTGGCAGTTCACTTATGCGATAGTGCAGAATCTCATAGGTCTTGTCATGCTTGCAATTCATAAGTCGAAGGGCGCAGAAAGCGAATGGTATCACAATGCGCTGATTACATATATCGACAAGAAAAATTTCGGCGGAGTTTCCCTCGGAATGTTCATTTTTATCAATAAAAACAGAGAGGGCGACGCTCTCCACGACACAAAAATCCATGAATACGGTCATACGGTGCAGTCGCTCATTCTCGGACCTCTCTGGCTTTTTGTTATCGCAATTCCCTCTGTTATCTGGTGCAACGTTCCTTATTTTGTGAAAATGCGTAAAACAAAAGGCGTTTCGTATTACAGAGCATACTGCGAAGGCTGGTCAAACGAATGCGGTGCGTGGGCAACCAAGGAACGCTTCCTGACTCCCGAGCTTATCAACAGGGGCAAATACGGAAAGCCCATGTATCCCAACAGAAGCAGCCGCAAAGATATCAAAGGCAGAAGGAGAAACAAATAATGGAAAAGAAATATCTGAAAACAAGCGAAACAGCTTCATTTGCAGCCTCAGCTTTCGGCAGAAGCATGATATATACCCTTATGTCAACCTTCCTGCTGATTTTCTACACGGATGCAGCAGGCATCCAGGCAACTCATGCAGGATGGATTATCTTCGCCGCAAGAATTTTCGATGCGGCAAACGACCCCATAATGGGCATGATTGCCGACCGTACAAAAACCAAATTCGGAAAGCTCCGTCCCTATCTTCTTTTTTCGCCGTTTCTCATCATGGCATCAACCATCGCACTTTTTTCTGTTCCGAATTTTCAGAGCTACGGTGCAAAGCTTGCTTATGCCGCAATAACTTACATAATCTGGGGTATCTGCTTCACCATTCAGGATGTTCCCTTCTGGGGACTCAGCGCCGTTGTTACTCCTCTTGAAAATGAACGCAACAAGTTCCTTTCAATTGCCAGAATAGGAAGCACAATCGGCGGCATTCTCCCCACCGTTCTTATCCCCGTGCTCCGCACATCGTCTCTCGGCATAACAAACGGTTACTTTGTGGGCGGACTTATCTTCGGAATTACAGGCTCCATGATTTCGCTTCTTGCTTTTTTCGGCACAAAAGAAAAGGTTGAACAGCCTCCCAAAGATAAGGTTACCGTAAAAGAAGTTGTTTCCGCATATACCCAAAACAAGCCTCTGCTTCTTCTCATTGCCGCAAGCATCCTCGGCTCGGCAATGCTTATGGCGCAGACATCGGGTTCATATATTGCAACCTACCTTATTCAGGATTCGGGAATAATACCCCACGGTTCGGTTCAGGTTGTTATGACAGTTGCAATCGGCGCAGGCATGATGATAGCAATGCTTGTTATGCCGTTGCTCCGCAAAAAATTCTCATTGAAACAAATCTATATAGGTTCAGCTCTTTTCGGAGCCGTTCTTCATGTTGTTCTCTATTTCATGGGTTACGATAACTTCTATGCTCTTCTTGCTGTGCTTGCAATCGTAGGTCTTCCTCTGGGAATTTTCAATGTAATAACCTACGCAATGGTTGGTGACAGCGTTGATTATCTCGAATGGAAAACAGGCAGACGCTCCGAAGGCATCTGCTTTGCATCCCAGACATTCATCAGCAAACTTACCGCAGGCATTTCAACTCTTATAACAAGCTTTGTGCTTGATGCATACAATTACGTTGAACCTATCAAGTCAAAAAATGATTTCGGCGTAACAATCGAGCTTGCACAGGCTCAGTCTGACGAGACTCTGAGGGGTATGTTCATAATGATTTCAATCATCCCCGCAATCAGCCTTGCTTTATGTGCAATTCCGATGTTTTTCAATGATTATACAGGCAAAAAGAAAGATAAAATTATAAAAGAACTTCAGGAACGCAGGGAGAATACCGATGTCAATGCATAATGAATTTGATGCTTTTTCGCAGGGCGTTGAACCCGGCGGTCTGAGAAGCAAAACGCAGATAAAGCTTCTCGTAAACTATCTTGTTGCAAACATAAGAGAGCCGATAAACAGCGCGGTTATCATTGAGGCTCTGCAGGTTCACGGTCTTGCAAACTATTTTGAGGTCACTCAGGCTGTTGACGACCTTATTGAAAACGGAAATCTTTCCGAAGCAGACGGTATGCTGTATATCACGCCGAAGGGAGTTGTTTCGCTCGGCGAGCTTTCCGAAGAATTGCCCAACACCGTCAAGGAAACTGCTCTTGCGGATGCAATGAAGCTCATTCTTCTCGAAAAGCGTGAAAGCGAAAACACGGTTGACATCAGAAAAACCGACAGCGGATATTTTGTGACCTTCAGGGTTATGCATAAGGATTTGCCCCTTATGGAGCTGACGGTTTATGCTGCCGATCTTGAACAGGCAGAACAGTTAAAGAGCAATTTCCTCAGAGACCCTGCTCATGTTTATTCCACAATCGCCGCATCATTATTTATATAGGAGTCAGACTATGCTCGAAAATCTCAAACAAAAAGTATACGAAGCAAACCTTAAGCTTGTAGAATATAAGCTCGTTCTTTTCACATGGGGAAATGTTTCCCAAATTGACAGAGAAACAGGTCTTGTTGTTATCAAGCCCTCAGGCGTTGACTACGACAAAATGACCCCCGACGATATGGTTGTTATGAACCTCAACGGTGAAAAGGTTGAAGGCAGACTCAATCCCTCATCCGACACGCCGACCCATCTCGAGCTTTACCGCCGTTTTCCCGATATCGGAGGCGTTGCTCACACTCATTCAACCTTTGCCGTTTCTTTTGCACAGGCGGCAAGCGAAATCCCCTGCTACGGCACGACCCATGCGGACTTTGCATTCGGTGCAGTTCCCTGCACAAGGGATCTGACAAAGGAAGAAATTGAGGGCGAATATGAGCTCAACACGGGCAAGGTTATCGCTGAAACATTCGAAAACGGAAATATAGACTGCAACGCCGTTCCTGCGGTTCTCGTTCATTCCCACGGACCTTTCACATGGGGCAAAAACGGCATGGAAGCCGCAAAGAATTCGGCAATTCTCGAAGAAGTTGCAAAGATGGCTTATCTGAGCAGAACCCTTGAAGCAAAGCCTGCAAGCGAGGATATCCGCAAAAAGCATTATTACAGAAAGCACGGTGCAGGTGCATATTACGGTCAGAAATAATTTCTTGACACGGCAATGTTTTGTGTATAAAATAAAAATATAAATTTAAAAAGGTGTGTTTATATGGCTAAGTGTCCGAAGTGCAACCGTAAACTTCATATATGGAACATCAAAGCGGAATGTCCCGACTGCGGAGTCAATATTGCAAACTATGACTGGGAAAACCGTCTTGAACAGGATGCAATCGAAGCGGAAATTGCATTTGCAAAGCTCCGTGAAACAATGAAAAGATTCAAGTATTCTTTCGTGGGAACAAAGCTGAGAATCGCAAGAATTCCCATCAGTGTTCTTCCCCTTTTCTCGTTTCTTCTTCCCCTCGGAACGTTTTCCGTTGCAATTCCTTTTTTTGAGGAGAAATTCACGCTCAACGCAATAACAATCGTTATGAACATACTCAATTTTGATATCGGAGGAATTTTAAAAGGTCCTTCATCGGCAGTTATCGGCGACGGAGCTCTCATGTTCCTGCTCTCGCTTCTGCTGGTTGTTCTCAGCGCACTTTCCCTTCTCGTGAGCCTCGTTTTTCTTCTTCTCAACTTCAAAAAATTCAACAGTCTCGGTCTTTGCATAACCAATCTTGTTGCAAGCATAATGATGTTTGCAAGCGCATTCTGCTTCAATAATCTTTCGGGCATGATGGAAGCAAGCACCCTCGCAGATGCCGTAAGCTGCGCTCCGAGCTGGGGAGTTTTCGTCAGCGGCGCACTTTTCCTTGCGTCGTCAATAACAAACTTCCTTGTTTCAAGGCAGAAGGTTGTTCTCCCCGAAGACAAAGAGGAAGAAAGCGAAGAAAAAGAAACCATAAACGCATAAAATCAAGCAGTCCTCCGGGGCTGCTTTTTGTTGCATTTATATATTGTCTTTTTATAATAAATATGCTATAATACAGCGAATTTTCATCTTGTTGGTGATTTTATGACATATTATATCGGTCAGGCACTCGGCGTTGTTGTAACAATCGGCGCAATCCTGACAATGCAGATAAAAAACAGAAAGCCGATGCTCATCGTTTCCGCAATAGTCAATGTTCTTTCGGCTCTGAACATTCTTCTTCTCGATAAATTCAGCTCGGGCGTTATAATATGCCTTGTTGCGGTTTTGCAGATTATCGATTCGCTTTGGCACGAGAAAAAAGGCACAGAAGTTACGCTTGCGGAAAAGATTGTTTTTCTTGTGCTTTATGTTGCAGGCGGACTCCTCGGCTTTGAGAAAGGAATAGATGTTCTCTCAATCATCGCCGCAGTTCTCTATATGCTTGCAATGATTCAGAAGAAAGAACAGCATATCCGTCTTTTCCTTCTCGGCAACATGGCAACATGGACTGTTTACCACACCATTCTCGGTTCAACAGCCGTTTTCGCACAGATTGCAGGAATAATCTCCTCGCTCATAGCTCTTTATCGCTACAGAAAATCCAAATAATCGCATATCACATATACTAATAACAAACTCTTATCAGGCAGGTAGATAATATGATTTGCAATACAATTCTTGACGCAATAGGCAAAACCCCCATTATCCGACTCCGCAATATGGTTGATGAAGACTCTGCGGAAGTTCTTGTTAAATTCGAAGGTCTCAATGTCGGCGGTTCAATCAAAACCCGAACAGCCATGAATATGATAAAGGATGCGGAAGAAAAAGGAATAATCAATTCCGATTCGATTATCGTTGAACCCACAAGCGGTAATCAGGGCATCGGTCTTGCCCTTGTCGGTGCCGTAAAAGGATATAAGGTCAAAATTATTATGCCTGACTCCGTGAGCGAAGAACGCAGAAAGCTTGTTGAGCATTACGGCGCAGAGGTTATCCTTATTCATGACGACGGCAATATCGGTCTCTGCATTGAAAAATGCCTTGAGCTTGCTCTTAAGATGAAAAATGAAGACCCGAGAGTTTTCGTTCCTCAGCAGTTCGAAAACCCCGCAAACCTTGAAATACAGCGCATCGGTTCTGGCAGAGAAATCCTTGAACAGGTCGGCAAGCCCATCCACGGCTTCTGCTCGGGAATCGGTACGGGCGGAACAATCACGGGCATCGGAGAGGTGCTCAAAGAGGCAAATCCCGACATCACAATCTGGGCGGTTGAACCCGAAAATGCTGCAATTCTCTCGGGCGGTTCAATCGGAACTCATGTTCAGATGGGAATCGGCGACGGCATTATTCCCGCAATTCTCAATCTCGAGATTTTCAACGATGTCTGCATCATAAATGACGATGAAGCTTTACAGGCTTCCAAAGACCTTGCTTCAAAGGAAGGCATCATGTGCGGCATAAGCAGCGGAACAAACGTTGCGGCGGCAATGAAGCTTGCAAAGAAGCTCGGCAAGGGTAAAACGGTAGTGACCGTTCTTCCCGATACTGCGGAAAGATATTTCTCAACTCCCCTTTTTGAATAAAAATCAAGGCTTGTACGGATTTATCCATACAAGCCTTTTGTCATATCATAATAATCTCTTACGAAGGTCTTCCGCACTTTCCGACGAAAGATATGCAGGCGGAATATCAAACATTGTTTTGCATCCCGTCATGCCTTCGTTCTTCATGCGGTATGCTGCTCTTGCCGAAGCGGCGATAACGCTTGCGGTGAATTCGGGGTTTGAATCAAGCTTGAGGCTGTATTCGATAACATGGTTATGCTCATCATTCCAGCCCGTTTTACCCGTTCTGATAACAAATCCGCCGTGGGGAATTCCGCTGTGGTCACGGAGAAGCTCTTCCTTTGAAATGAAGTGAACAATCGTGTTATAATCCGCAAAATAGTTGGGCATATTCACGATTTCGCTCTCTATTCTCGCTTTATCTGCGCCTTCTTCGGCAACAACAAAGCATTCTCTGATGTGCTTATCACGAACAGAAAGCTCGGGATTGGAGCCGCTTCTGACTGCATCAAGCGCCGCATCAACAGGAATTGTGTACTGCTTTGCATCGGCAACTCCGTCAATTCTTCTGATTGCATCGGAATGACCCTGACTTACGCCCTTGCCCCAGAAAGTATAGTCCTTTCCGTCGGGAAGAATTGCGTTTGCATAAAGTCTGCTGAGCGAAAACATACCGGGGTCCCATCCGCATGAGATAACGGCGATGTTCTTTCCTTCCTTCGCCGCCGCATCAACCGCCGCAAAATGCTCGGGGATTTTTGCGTGGGTATCAAAGCTGTCAACAACGGTGAAATACTTTGCATATTCAGGGGTCTGCACGGGAAGGTCGGTTGCGCTTCCGCCGCAGAGAATGAGAACATCGATTTTATCGGTAAAATTCAAAGCTTCATCAACATGATAAACCTTTGCGGTTTCTGTAAGTATTTTAACGGTTTCGGGATTTCTGCGTGAAAAAACGGCAACAAGCTCAAGGTCGCTGTTTTTCTTAACGGCGCATTCAATGCCCCTTCCGAGATTTCCGTAGCCCATAATTCCTATACGAATACTCATTTTTATCTACTCCTTATGAATAACATTCATATGATTTGCAATTATAACACAGTTTTTTTGAAATTGATATAAATATTTTTTAAAAAATTTATAATAAAAAGGGATGAATTTTTGTGTAAAGTATGATATATTTATGATGTATAATTATAACATGATTTGTGCTCTGCACATGATAAAATGAATTGCTCCTTCGCAGCATGAATTGTTGCGTTACAACATTAAGGATAGGCTCCGCCTATAACCAATAAAATTTGCGGCGCAGCCCCTTAATGCACGGAAGTGCAAATCATGCAATTCCAATTGCAATTCATGCAAAGTCAATTCATGCCGCAAGGCAATAAATTTATCAAAAACAGAAACGGAGAGATTTTTTTGGCAAAAACTCTTGTTTTAACCGAAAAACCGTCTGTTGCACGGGATATTGCACGAGTGCTCGGATGCAAGAAAAACGGCAACGGCTGTATCATCGGCGATAAATATATCATCACCTGGGCTCTGGGTCATCTCGTCACTCTCGCAGACCCCGAAGCCTACGACAATAAATATAAAACCTGGCGCATGGAGGATTTACCCATGCTTCCAAATAACATGAAGCTTGTTGTTATCGGGCAGACCTCGAAGCAATTCAAGGCTGTCAGCTCGCTTCTCGGAAGCAACGAGGTTGACAAGGTTGTTATCGCAACCGATGCGGGGCGTGAGGGCGAATTGGTTGCACGCTGGATTATCAAAAAGGCAAATTGCAGAAAACCCATGCTCCGTCTCTGGATTTCGTCGCAGACCGACAAGGCAATCCGTGAAGGCTTTGCCGCACTGAAACCTGCTTCACAGTATGACAATCTCTACAGAAGTGCGCAGTGCAGAGCAGAAGCCGACTGGCTCATCGGTCTGAATGTGAGCCGTGCTCTCACCTGCAAGCATAACGCACAACTTTCCGCAGGCAGAGTTCAGACTCCGACACTTGCAATGATAGTAAAGCGTGAGGAAGAAATCCTCAGATTCCGACCGAAGGATTATTTCACCGTCAAGGCTGATTTCGACGGATTTTCGGCGATATATAAGGATTCTCGCAATCAGGCAAGATTCTTTGATGCCGCCGATGCGCAGGCCGTTGCAGATGCGGTCAAGGGTCAGAGAGGCACTCTTTCCGAGGTTAAAAAGACCTATAAATTCAAAGCACCCCCTGCCGCTTACGACCTCACCGAACTTCAGAGGGATGCCAACAAAAAATACGGCTATTCCGCAAAACAGACTCTCTCACTCATGCAGAGTCTTTATGAAAACCACAAGCTTCTCACCTATCCGAGAACGGATTCGAGATATATAACAAAGGATGTTGCCGCAACCCTGCCCGAAAGACTGCGTGCAATCGCCGTCGGACCCTATAAGGATTTTGCGAACGCCGTTCTGCGTTCAAAACCCGTTCCGACAAAATACATCGTCAACGATGCAAAGGTTACCGACCATCACGCCATAATCCCCACGGAGCAATATGTTGACCTCAACAAGCTCACCCGTGAAGAAAGACATATCTATGACCTGGTTGTGCGCCGTTTCCTTGCGGTGCTGAGCTCGCCTTTTGAATATGACGAGATGCAGGTTACCGTCACAATCGGCAGGCATAAATTCTACACCAAGGGTCAGGCTGTCAAATCGGCAGGCTGGAAAGCACTCTATGATTCATCGCTTACCGAAGATGACGACGGCGACGATGATGTTGTTTCACAGCAGCTGCCTGCTCTTTCGCAGGGTCAGCCCGTATTCCCGAAGGGCGTCAGAATCGTTGCAGGCAAAACAACTCCCCCTGCAAGATATACAGAAGCAACCCTTCTTTCTGCAATGGAAAATCCGACGGGTCAGGTTGACGACGGCTCACTCAGGGACGCACTCAAAACCGCAGGCGGTCTGGGTACACCTGCAACAAGAGCAGATATAATCGAAAAGCTCTTCGATTCATTCTGTGTTGAACGTAGAGGAAAAGAAATATTCCCGACTTCAAAGGGCAAACAGCTCATTGAAATCGTTCCTCCCGACCTCAAATCGGCAGAGCTTACCGCAAGATGGGAGCAGAGGCTCTCACTTATCGCAAAAGAGAATGCCGACAACAAGAAATTCATAGAAGAAATGCGTTCATATGCATCGGCACTTGTTTCTTCCGTCAAATCGAGCGACTCAAAATACAGACACGACAACATGACCCGTGAAGTCTGCCCCGAATGCGGCAAATATCTTCTCGAGGTCAACGGCAAAAAGGGCAAAATGCTCGTTTGTCAGGACAGAGAATGCGGCTACCGCAAGAGCATTTCGGTTGTCACGAATGCAAGATGTCCCGAATGCCATAAAAAGCTCGAAATGAGAGGCGAAGGAGATAAAAAAACCTTCTTCTGCGTCTGCGGCTACAGAGAAAGACTTTCCGACTTTGAAAAGAGAAAAGAAAGCTCGGGCGCAGGCAAAAGAGATGTTGCAAAGTATATGCAGCAGCAGTCAAAACAAAAAACGGCAAGCAATCCTCTTGCAGACCAGCTTGCAAAATGGATGGAGGAAAACAAATGAAGCGTTTTCTCTCTTTAGCGTTGGCAATCATGATGATATTCTCACTTGCCTCATGCTCCGATGACGGTGCGGGCGGGTCAATTTCCTATGCCCTCGACGATTCTCCTTCGACCCTTGACCCCCAGTATGCAGGCGATACATCCGCACAGATTGTTATCAACAACATTTTCGAGGGTCTTGTCCGCATTTCGGGAGACGGCGAAATCGTTCCCGGAATTGCTGAAAGCTGGGAGGTTTCTCCCGACGGTCTGACCTATACCTTTAAGCTTAAACAGGACACAAAATGGAAATGCCCCAACGCCATTAAAAAGGAATTCGGTGAAGAATTCTATAATAAATTCAATGTTGCACCCGTAACGGCGCACGACTTCGTTTTTTCAATGCAGAGGGCTGTTTCTCCCGAAATCAATTCTTCGCTTGCCCACCGGCTTTTCGCAATAGTCAACGCAACGGAAATCTATTCGGGAAAGCTCGATGTGTCATCTCTCGGTGTTTCCGCCCCCGATGACTATACCCTTGTTATCAATCTTCGTGAAAAATGCTCGGATATGCTTCAAAGACTGTCGGAAGGCGTTTTCATGCCCTGCAACAGAGATTTCTATGAAGCCATGAACGGCAGATACGGTCTGACATATAAGCATATTCTCTGCAACGGACCTTTCTATATCACCGCATGGGATTCATCTTCACAGCTCATCATAAGAAAAAACAGCGAATATGTGAGAGTTGACGATGTTATCCCCTCATCGGTTGTTTTCAGCTTCACTTCCGACCTTAAAACAATCGTCAACAAGCTTGAAGCGCAGGCTCTCGGCGCGGCACTTCTTCCGCCCGACTGCAAAACTCCCGAAAATACCGTTATCAGCAAAGAAGACGAAAACTCTGTTTACGGTTTTATCTTCAACTGCTCGGATTCAAATCTTAAAAACGCAAAGGTCCGCAAAGCTCTCTGTTCATCGGTAGACAGAAGTCTTTTTGAGTTTGAAAGCATAAACGGCACACCCGTGACAGGATTTGTGCCCAAAAGCTGTTCTGCAGGCAGCCACAACTACCGTGCCGCTGTCGGTTCACAGACACCCGAACTTGCTTTCGATAAAAAATCGGCATCGGCTCTCTGGAACGCAGGTCTTTCCGAACTCGGAAAAGATACGGTAAGCATAACAGTTCTCTGCCCCGAAACGCTTGATTCCGCTGTGCGCCGTCAGCTCCAGATATGGCAGCAGGTTATGGGCGTCAGCCTCGCAATAACCATTGAAAACACAACAGCCGATGAAATAACCGAAGCTGTTTCAAAGGGTGAATACCAGATTGCCCTCTCCGGCATTGAATCCGAATATGAAAGTGCCGTTGACTTTTTTGCTTCTCTCAGAAACGGAGGAGTTTTCCGCTTCAAATCCGAAGATTTCGGCATGATTATCGACCGCCTGCTTCAGGTTGAAGAAGACAGCGAGCTTCTCGGAGGCTGTTTCACCGCCGAAAACTTCATTCTTCAGCAGGGAATATGTTATCCTCTCTGTTCGCGTTCAAGCCGCTTTGTTACGGCGGAGGATGTTGAGGGAATAACAATCAACGGCTCGGAAAACACGGTTTCATTCATCGGCGCAAAGAGGTATGACTGATGAAAACCGATAAAAAAGCAATATTTTCCTGGATTGCGGTTTTTCTTTGCATGGCGGTTATCTTCATTTTATCCGCACAGAAAGCCGATGACTCACAGAATCTCAGCGACAGCTTGATAATATTTTTCGGACTGCGGCTGAGCAGTGATTTCGTGAGAAGCTGCGCTCACTTTCTTGAATATGCAGGACTTTCCGTGCTCGTTTACAATGCGCTTTATCAGTCACTCGGCTGTGCAAAGCCCGTTCTCTCGGTTGTTATCTGTTCAGTCTATGCCGTTTCCGATGAAATCCATCAGCTTTTCGTTGAGGGGCGTGCGTGCCAGATAACGGATATTATAACCGACTCCGCAGGTGCAATGGCGGGGATTGCCGTTCTGAGTGCAATTATATTCGTTTTCAGAAAAATAAAAAGGAGGACTCAGGTATGACAGACAGCGAAAAAATTCTCATTGCAGGCTGTACTGCGGGAGTTGCGGCAGCAGCTGTGCCGACCGTTTACGGCTATATCAGGGCAACTGCTCCCAAGCCTCTGACTGAGGAAGATTTTCTCCGCACCGAAAACGGCGGTTTTGTTTCTCAAAACGGTTCGCATCATGTCCTCAGAGGTCTGAATCTCAACGATGACCTCTTTTATTTCACCAAGGATGACCTCGATAAAAGCGCAAAAAACCTCGATGTTTTCGCTTCCCTTGAAAGCCGTTTCGGCAGATACGGCGCAAGACAGCTTATAAAAAAATATAACGAAGGCTTCATCACCCTCGCCGATTTGAAATATATCAGAAAGCTCGGTGCAAACTGTGTGAGAATTCCTCTGCGATACAGATATCTTTACCGCAAGGAAAACTGCAAGGGTGACATCGACTTCGAAAAACTTGATTTTCTTGTTGAGAAATGCAAAAAACTCGGAATTTATGTTATATTCGACCTTCATTCCGCCCCCGGATTTCAGAATGCAAGCTCATCCTGCGGCACAGGTGATGAAAGCATACTTTTCAATTCGGGAAAAGACGGATTTGAGGCAAGGAACGCCGTTATAAGACTCTGGACTCAGGTTGCCGTGCACTATAAAGATGAACCTGCAGTTGCGGCATACGACCTGCTGAACCGTCCTCTGCATTTCAATGCAGACTGGGACAAAAAGCTCGACACTCTCCATAAATTCTACAGAAGAATATATAAAGCGATAAGAAATGTCGGCGATAATCATATCGTTATCATGCAGGCACCCTTTGACCCCGATACTCTGCCGCCCGAAAACGAATTCCACGCCGATAATATTGCCTACGGTCTTTATTCCCATTTCCGCACAACTTTTGAAACTGATTCGCTTGTCAGCGGTATCCGTTCATTGAAAAACAGGAATGTGCCGTTTGTTATCTGCAAAATCCGTTCCGAGGAAAATCTCGATTATTCTCTGACGGCACTCAACGACACGGGCGCATCATGGTTTTACGGAGATTTCAAAGGCTGCGGAGACACCTTTGCCTATATCTGGAATGGCAATATTTCCCCTGCCGACCTTGATTCGGACAGCTATGAAACCATCGGCGAAAAATGGTCAAAGCCTCTTGCAACAAAGAATTTCACCGAGAACAAGGAAACCTCAAAAATTCTGAAAAGAGCCTTTAAATACGGCGAAATCCGCACCGGTATTCCCGAATCCGAAGATAAGGGCAAATTCAGGGTCAAAGTGAAATTCGGATTCAACGTTGTCAAGGGAATGAATAAAACAGCGGAAGTTAAATAAAAATTATTGCAAAATGCATTAATGTGTTGTAAAATATAATAACATCCCATTCAAGGAGGGTTTTTATGCCGACAACAAACATAACAAAAATCAAAACAAAGAGAAATAACCTTTTCCTTCGTGTTGCACAGGGTCACTTCGCAACAAGCCATTCTCACAGCAACTACTATATCGACGTTGCTGCCCAGAAGTCCCGTCTTTCCGAGGCAAGAGCTGTTGCTCAGGAGCTTTGCGCACATAACTATAAGGTTAAAATTGTTGACACAATCCTCTGCCTTGACGGCACAGAGGTTATCGGCGCTTGCCTTGCCGATGAGCTCACAAAGCATAATCTCATGAACATAAATGCTCATCAGACCATTTATGTTGTAACTCCCGAAATGACCAACGGTCAGCTTTTCTTCAGAGATAATATCGTGCCCATGATTAAGGGTAAGCACGTTCTTGTTCTTGCCGTTTCCGTTGCAACGGGCACAACGGCAAAAACAGCCATTGAAGCTGTCAAATACTACGGCGGCGAGGTTGTGGGTCTTGCTTCTGTTTTCGCAACCGCAGAAGAATGCGACGGTTATCCCGTCAATTCCGTTTTCAATCCCAACGACCTTGAGGGCTATTTCACCTGCCCTGCCCATGAATGTCCGCTGTGCAAGCAAGGCAAAAAGCTTGATGCACTTATCAATTGTCACGGATTTTCAAAGCTTTAAAAAACTCAACCGTCTGCTTCTTCGGAAACAGACGGTTGTTCTTTTATATGTTCTTGCAAACATCCACCCATTGGTTAAACGCAGATGCTTCTTCAAGCTGTGCGATAGTCATTTTAACGGCGCTGTTGGAGCTTCCGCAGGCGGGATAAACAATTCCGAATCTTTTGAGTGACTCATCAAGATAAACCTCAACGCCCTCATTGATGCCGAAGGGACAAACTCCGCCGACAGCATGACCGATTAATTCCTCAACTCTTTCAAAAGGAATCATTTTTGCCTTTGCATGAAATCTTGCCTTATATTTCGCGTTATCGATTTTAACATCGCCTGCAACAACTATGAGAATCGGTTTTTCATCAACAAGGAATGAAAGCGTTTTGGCAATTTCGCCTTCACTGACGCCGACCGCAATTGCCGCTTCACCGACGGTTGCCGAAGAAACATCAAATTCCGAAACAAGTCCGCCCATTCCATATTTATCAAGATGTTCTTTTGCTTTTTCAAACATAATTCAGACCTCCGTGATATTTCTTATTACTTTATACCACACTGCAAGGAAAATGTAAACATATAAGGAAAAAAAGAGACCGCCTCACACAGTCGGTGAAACGGTCGGACAATACGGATTTTATGACAACAACATATAGAGAACAAAACCTGCCGCTGCGGCAAGCGTTGCTGCTGCGGCAATTACTGCCCGTTTTTTGCTTTCGGCTTTTGCCGCTTTCAGCTCACTGTCAATATCCACAACAGCCTTTTTCCCGAGCAGAGCGTTTTTGAAATCGGCAGCTGTCTTGAAACGAAGCTCCGGAGTCATATTCATTGCCTTCATTATCGAAATGCTGACATAATCGGGAATGCTCTTGTTGAAGTTTTTCGGAGGAACGAGCTTATCCTGACCTGTTCTTTCAAGAGCATCGGCAGGTCTTTTGCCTGAAAGCATTCTGTATAATACTGCACCGACTGAATATATATCCGAGAAAGCACCCTGCTTACTTTTTGCACTGTATTGCTCGGGAGGAGTGTATCCGGATGAAAAATGAACCGTCATGTCTTCGTCTTTATAGAGCGATGCCTCCTTGAGGAAACGGAAATTGCCCGTTTTGATATCGCTATCAACGGTAACAATTATGCTTTCGGGACTTATCGCACGGTGAACAAGACCTGCTTTATGAAGCTGTGAAAGACCCTCGAGAACGGGAACAACAACAGATACCGCCGTTTCAACATCGAGCTTTCCGCCGTAAGAACCGATAAAATCTTTCAGAAGCGTACACTCAAGATATTCCTTGACAATATAAGCTGTTTTATTGCATTCAAAGCAGTTGTAAACATTGACAAGATACGGAGAATCAGAAAATTCCATCATCTTTTTTGCGCTCGTCATAATTGATGTTATGTTCTTTCTGAAAACATTGCAGTTTTCTTCCGTGATAACATTCACATCAAGTCCGTTTTCGCCTCTGAGCGCTACTTCTTCGGGATAATATTCCTGAATTTCAACAAGACGTTCTTCTTTTGTGTCCCATGCTTTATACT
>JAZSAH010000084.1:0-4640 GCA_045601745.1 Acutalibacteraceae bacterium | reverse complement strand
CGATAACATAGTTTCCGCCTTCGGCACTTGCACCGATAACTCCGACGGAAAGAACGAGCATGATGCTCATTACTGCGCAAAGAATTTTCTTAAGCATTTGAAAGCCTCCTTTTTTGATAAGAATATTAAACCATTTTTTTGAAAATATGTCAATCAATAATTTAAGACAGATGTCATTTTCTCCGACCGAAGGTTTACTTTTTCGGTTTCCGGCAGATTAGAAGTTCGAAATACAAGGAACAGTCGCTTTTCAGGCGTACTTGATGTACGTCAATGCGACTGTGACGCAGTAAATAAAAAAGACGGTCACCAAACCGTCTTTTTATGTTTTCGAGTTTATAAGCTGTCAGAAAAAAATAACCACCCTATTGGGTGGTTAAAAAGAAAAGTGTCGGCGTCGACCTATCTTCCCGGGCCGCTTCCAGCCAAGTATTTTCGGCACTGTTGAGCTTAACTACCGTGTTCGGGATGGGAACGGGTGGACCCTCAACGTCATCAACACCGACTAAAAAACGCAACGGCGTTTTTTGAATGCTTGATGATTATATACCCAAAAAGTCAGTTTGTCAAGCATTTTTTAAAATTTTTTTGAATTTTTTTGAAAACAGCCGAAAATTGACGAAAATCCTTGTTTTTATATTGTAGACAAGCGAAAAATATTGTGATATTATATATAATGTATAATTGTGCAGCCGAAAGGATGATAAAAATGACAGAACTCAAATATTGGGAAAATCCTTATATCATCAAAGAAAATAAAGAAGACGGACATAATACAGCCCTGCCCAGACCTTCCGTTAAGGAAGCTCTCGACGGTGCGGAGGCTCCCCTGCGCTTTACCCTCAACGGCAGCTGGAAATTCTGCTGGCAGCTCGGCACGGATAATGCAAGAACTGATTACTATGCCGATAACTATGACGATTCGTCATGGGATGATATGCCCGTGCCCTCTCTCTGGCAGCTCAAGGGCTACGGCAAGCCCATTTATCTTTGCAGCTCACTTCCCGCCGCTGTTTCGTCGGTGAAGAGCGAAATCCCCAAAATCAATCATGACCTCAATGAAATCGGCGTTTACCGCCGCAGCTTCGACATTCCCGAAACCTTTGACGGCAAGGAGATTTTCATTCATTTCGGCGCCGTCAAGGCAGGCTTTTTCCTTTATATCAACGGCAGACAGGTCGGTTATTCGCAGGGTTCAATGACTCCTGCCGAATTCAGAATAACTGATTATGTGAAAATCGGCGAAAATCAGATAACCGTTGAAGTTTTCCGCTATACCGACGGAACATATCTTGAGGACCAGGATATGTGGTTTCTCAGCGGTATCTACAGAGAGGTTTATGTTTATGCCGAAGAAAAGCTCTGCATAAGGGATTTCTTTGCCGATGCATCTCTCGACGATACATATAAAAACGGCGTTCTCAACCTTGAGGTAACGCTCAATAATTATAATGCAGACGCTCAGAACTGCACCTTTGAGGCTGCTCTCATCGTTGACGACAAGCCTCATAAGATTACCGTTGAAAAAATGCGTGTTGAAAACGGCAAAACCGTTCTGAACTACAGCCTTGTTGAAGAAAACGTGCGTGCATGGTCGGCGGAAGAACCCAATCTTTATAAGCTTATTCTTGCCCTTCGTTCAGGCAGGAAGGTGCTTTCCGTAAAGTGCATAAAAATCGGCTTCAAGAGAATGGAAATCAAGGAAGGCGTTCTCTATATGAACGGTAAGAGGGTTATCATCAAGGGCGTCAACCGCCACGATTTTGACCCCGACAACGGCTGGGCCGTTCCCCTTGAAAGATATTATCAGGATTTGCATCTGATGAAGCAGGCAAATATCAATGCCATCAGAACAAGCCATTATCCCAACGCAGAAATTTTCTATGATATGTGCGACGAACTCGGTTTCTATGTTATGGACGAAGCCGATGTTGAAAGCCACGGTGTACGCCGCAAGAACTGCCCCGGTGACAACCTTGAATTCAAGGAAGCCGTTGAGGACAGAGCCGAAAGAATGGTGCTGCGTGACAGAAGCCATGCCTGCGTCTGCTTCTGGTCGCTCGGCAATGAAGCGGGTGACGGCGAAAACTTCATGCATGAAAAGAATGCAATTCTCGCTCTCGACAAGTCAAGACCCATCCACTACGAAGGCGATTTCGACTTCACAAAGAGCGATTTCATCAGCAGAATGTATCCCGTTGAATATGTTGTTGAGGCAATGCGTCAGAAGAAGGAGCTGAAAATCAGTCCCTACGAAAACATTGCAAACGTTCTTGCCGCCGACAACAAGCCCATTCCCGAAGAAACATACAAAACCCATCCCGTCATGTATTGCGAATATGCCCACGCCATGGAAAACAGCCTCGGCAATTTCAAGGAATATGTTGACGATTTTGAAAAATACGACCATATGTGCGGCGGATTTATCTGGGACTATGTTGACCAGTCCATCCGCAAGGTAGAAAACGGTCAGGAAAAATGGCTCTACGGCGGCGACTTCAATGAAGGTGCAACAAGCTATTATTTCTGCGCCAACGGAATTATCACCGCCGACAGAAAGCCCCAGCCCTCATATTTTGAAGTCAAGAAGGTTTATTCAAACCTTGAAGCAGCCGACAGCGATTGCAGAAACGGCAAAATCATAATCAAAAACAAGAATCTCTTTATTTCAACCGAAGATTACAGAATTCACTGGAGTCTTACCGTTGACGGAAATGAAGTTAAAAACGGCGATATCAATGAAGTTATCGCACCTCTCACCGAAAAGGAATTTGCTCTGCCCGTCAATATTGCGGATTATCCCGACGGCGAGGTAATTATCACCGTGTCGTTCATTCTCAATAAGGATAAGGCATGGGCAAAGGAAGGCTTTGAGCATAACTTCTGCCAGATTATTCTGCGTGAACAGCCTGCCTCAAAGAGAAATCCCGCAAGAGGCGACCTCAGATTTTCGCTGAAGGGCAAGAATGTCAATATCATCGGCGATAATTTCACCGCAAAAATCAAAAACGGCGCACTTGCATCGCTGAAATACGGCGAAGAAGAAGTTATCGAAGAAAACTCACCTCTGCGCCCCGATTTCTTCAGAGCGCTTACCGATAACGACAGAGAATATCTCAACTTTGCCGCACCGATAGCAGGAATTCATCCTCTTTATCAGTGGAAACGCACAACAGCCCAGACCGTTGCACGCTCCGTCAGGGCGCAGTCAACTCCCTCGGGCGTTGAGGTAAAGGTCAACTGGCTTGCCCCCTTCGTTGCAGGAGTTGAAACAACCTATCTTTTCTCGCCTGCAGGCGAAGTAACCGTTAAACACAGCGCAATGGGTCTGCTTCTTCCGATGCTCAAGGTCGGCATGAGAATGGGTATCAAGAGCACCCTCGAAAATGTTGAATGGTACGGCAGAGGTCCTCACGAAACCTATCTCGACAGAAAAACGGGCGGCAAGATTGCAAAGCACGCAATGACCGTTGCTGAGCTTGAACACAGATATATGCGTCCCCAGGAAAACGGACACAGAACCGATGTCAGAACTCTTTCAGTCAACGACGATTCGGGCTTCGGAATAAAGATTGATGCTATGGATATTCCCTTCGGCTTCAATCTCGGCTACTATAACCCCGAAAAGCTCGATAAGGCGAAGCATCTCTATGAGCTTGTGAAGGATAATTCAATCACTCTCTGCCTTGATGCGGCGATGAGAGGCGTCGGCGGCGATATGCCCGGCTGCGCACATCTTCATAAGGAATACCGCCTCAACAGCCATAAGAAGATTGAGTTCACATTCAGAATTTCGAAGAAATAAATTGCCTTGCGGCATGAAATGACTTCGTCATGAATTCTCGTTCCTCTCCATGATTTGCACTTGTGTGCATTAAGGGTCTGCGACGCTGTTTATATGCGGGCGATTCGTGAATCGCCCCTACAATGTTGCTTGCAACAATTCATGCACCGGATGTGCAATTCATCCTATCATGTGCACCGGCACAATTCATTTACAGAACGAAGTGATACCATGACCAAAACAAATGCAATGAGGCTGCTCGAAGCCGCAAAAATACCGTTTGAGCTGATGGAATATCC
The DNA here is from genome assembly GCA_045601745.1 of Acutalibacteraceae bacterium. GTDB lineage: Bacteria > Bacillota > Clostridia > Oscillospirales > Acutalibacteraceae > CAG-177. The sequence goes on along the minus strand of JAZSAH010000084.1, from coordinate 557 downwards.
CGTTGACGAAAACGACCTTTCGGGTGAAAGCATCGCAAGAAAAACCGGCAAAGACCCCACGCAGGTTTTCAAAACCCTCGTTTTTTTCGGAGAAAAGAACGGTCACGGTGTCTGCTGTATACCCGCCTGCGATGAGCTCGACCTCAAAAAGGTTGCGAAAGCCTTCGGCGAAAAAAAGGTCGAGATGATTCCCGTCAAGGATTTGCTCAGAACAACGGGTTATATACGGGGCGGATGCTCACCCGTCGGCATGAAAAAACCGTTCCCGACGGTTATCGACGAAACGGCAACTCTTTTTGATAAAATTTTTGTCAGCGCAGGAGTGAGGGGCGCAATGCTCGGCATTGAACCCTCCGCCCTCGCAGATTATGTCGGCGCAAAATTCGAAGACGTTACAACAATATAATAACAAAAAGCCGCAGGATTTTACTCCTGCGGCAATTTTTATTGTTTAATTATTTGCTGTACTTTGAGCGAGGAACATAGTGAGTATGAAGAACCTCGTGAGCCTTATGGCTGCCGGGTTTCTCGAAATACTCAGCATAAACAGTCTTGAC
>JAZSAH010000083.1:0-5587 GCA_045601745.1 Acutalibacteraceae bacterium | reverse complement strand
CTTCTTTTTTCGCTCATAATGAACCTCCTGAAAGAATTTTGCAAATCAAATAAAAAGATATATTATTATCTCATATTCACAAAAATTTTACAAGTGTTTATTTGGATTTTTTATAAAAAAAGAGTAATAACCGCAAAAACTATTGATAGTAACAAAAAATCATGTTAAAATCCCGTTGAGGTGAAAAACATGAACCTGAATGATATGATTTTTATAAACGATGAAAAACCGCTTGAAAAGTTACCCGAAAACGGCGGTTATACTGCGATTTTCAGAAAAATCGGTGTTGTCGGCGACAGCCTTTCTTCAGGCGAATTCGAAAGCCTTGACAAAGACGGCAACAAGGGTTATCACGATTATTTTGAATATTCCTGGGGTCAGAATCTTGCAAGGCTCTGCGGAAGCACCTGCTTCAATTTTTCAAGAGGCGGAATGACTGCAAAAGAATATTGCGAAAGCTTTGCCGATAATATGCGTTTCTGGGACCCTCAGTACGCTTGCCAATGCTATATAATTGCGCTCGGTGTCAATGATATCCAGAATATGAATCAGGAAATCGGCTCTGTTGATGATATTAATCCCGATGATTACACAAAGAACGGCAAAACCTTCATGGGTTATTATGCGCAGATTATTCAGCGTGTCAAAAAAATTCAGCCGAGAGCAAAATTTTTTCTCATGACGATGATGAGGGAAAGCGGCAATCACCGCATCCGCGAAAAAACGGAGCTTCACAGAAAAGCGCTTTTTGAACTTGCCGATTATTTTGACAACACCTATGTTCTCGATTTCTTCACTTACGGTCCCGAATACAATGAGGATTTCCGCAAAAAGTTCTTTATGGGCGGTCACATGAACCCCATGGGATATGTTCTCACGGCGCATATGGTTGCGGCATATATCGACTATGTTATCCGTCATAATCCCGAGGATTTCAAAGAGGTCGGATATATCGGAACAGATTTGCATTATATCGCAGAATAAGAACAAAGACCTGTGCATTTCGGTTGCACAGGTCTTTTGAATTATTTATTGATTCTCTCAGCATAAGCAAGCGCTTCGTCGATGTTCGGAAGAAAATTTTCTTCGCCGAGTTCATCATAGAAGCCTGCTTTTTTCATAACAGAAAGAGGCTGTTCGTTTGTATGGGAAAGGATAAGGTTAAGCCCCGATCTTCTGCAGGTTGAATAAATTTCATTGAGAACACGCATTGCTGTTGAATCAAGCGCAGGAACGTTTCTCATGCGGAGAATAACCGTTTTTACGCCCTCCTCAAAAGTGATTGAATTGAATTTTTCGGATGATGCAAAAAACATGGGACCTTCAAATTCAATAACGGTTGTGTGTTCGGGAATTTCCTTGAGTCTTTCGCTGTCGGGAGCATTTTCTCCGCCTTTTGTCCATGTTCTGATGTTTGCAACATCCGCCATTCTTTTCATAAAGAGAACAACAGCTATAATCATGCCGACGGCTATTGCAACAACAAGGTCGAAAACAACGGTCAGAACAAAAGTAACGACAAGGGCGATGATGTCACTCTTGGGTGCAGTTTTGCAGATTTTGACAAACTGACGCCACTCACACATATTATATGCAACCATAAAGAGGATTGCGGCGATTACGGGCATGGGAATCCATGCGGCATAGGGCATAAGAACAACAAGAACAAGCAGAAGCACGGCAGCATGAACAATGCCTGCAACGGGAGTTCTGCCTCCGTTTTTGACATTTGCGGCTGTTCTTGCAATTGCACCCGTTGCGGGAATACCTCCGAAAAGACCCGAACAGATATTACCCACACCCTGGGCAATAAGCTCGGTGTTTGAATTATGCTTATCGTTTATCATTCCGTCGGAAACAACGCATGAAAGAAGCGACTCTATACCTGCGAGAATCGCAATGGTGAATGCGCTCGGAATGAGCTGTTTTATTGTGCCGAAGCTGAATTCGGGAAGTGCAAATTTCGGCAAATCACGGGAAATTGTATAAAGGTCTCCGACTGTGTTGACATTCATGTCAAACACTTTTACAACAACCACTCCGACAACAACGGCAATGAGCGAACCGGGAATTTTCTTGCTGATTTTCGGCCATACAATAAGAATTGCGAGCGCAATAACGCCCATAAGAAGCGCCTGCCAGTTGACCGTTGTGATTGAATGAGCTATTGCTTCAACCTTTTCTGCGGTTTCAACCGTCGGCATACCCTCGGGGAAGGTAAGACCGAGAAAATCCTTTATCTGACCGATAACTATCGTCAGTGCGATACCCGATGTGAAACCCGTTGTTATGGTATGAGGAATATATTTGATAAGTGAACCGAAACGGAACACACCCATGAGGATGAGTATAAGACCTGCCATGAGGGTTGCGATAACAAGACCGCTTGTTCCGAAATCGGCAACAATGCCTGCAACTATCGTTGCAAAAGCAGCTGTGGGACCTGAAATATTGACGTTACTTCCTCCGAGGAACGCAATAACAAAGCCTGCAACAATAGCTGTGTAGATACCCTTTTCGGGTGAAACTCCCGAAGCAATTGCAAGAGCGATTGAAAGAGGCAGGGCGATAATCGCAACGATAACACCTGCAACAAGGTCATTTGCAAGCTGTTTTTTGCTGTAATTTTTCAATGATGAAAATAATTTCGGTTGAAAGATATTCATAACAATTCTCCGTTAAAAATATTAATTACGCATTGTATTATACGCTTTTACCTTTTATTTTCAAGGGTTTTCAACTCTGTTTTTCATTTTCGGAAATTGTTACAACTTCACTCCGATTTTGAAGCTTTTTGTAGTAAAAATATCGACAAAAAAGGAACGCCGAGAACGACGTTCCTTGAAATCATTATTAAAGCCTCTTAAGCTTTTCTTCGAGGAGAGTTCTGATAACCGCAGGGTCGCCCGTGCCCTTGAGTTCCTTCATAACGCTTCCGAAAAGTGCCTGAGCAGCCTTGGTCTTGCCACTCTTATAATCGGCAACAGCCTTTTCGTTTGCAGCGATAACACGGTCAACGGTGTCGGAAATAAATGACTCGTCAACCTTTGCATTGAGAGCGTTTTCTTCGCAGAATTTATCAACATCAACATCGTTTTCGAATACTGCGGAAAGAATCTTCTTGCCTGCCGCACGGGTGATTTCGCCGCTTTCTGCAAGCTCAATGATTCTTGCAAGCTTTTCGGGGCTGATATCGAGAGAATCAAGTTCAAGGCGCTTCATCTGACCCATGCATTCGGTGAGAATCCAGCTTGCAACGGCCTTGGGACTTCTGCCCATTGCAACAACCTTATCAAAGGTATCGGAGAGCTTTCTGTCGGATGAAAGAACGCTTGCTTCCTTGGTTGCGATGCCCATTTCCTCATAATACCTTGTTTTTTCTTCCGAGGTGGCAGGCATACTTGCTCTGATTTTTTCGAGCCATTCGTCATCAATAATGATGGGCATGAGGTTGGGGTCGGGGAAATAACGGTAATCAGCCGCAGTTTCCTTGTTTCTCATGGGGAATGTGCGTCTCTTGACATCATCCCAACGGCGTGTTTCCTGAACGAGCATTTCGGTATGGCGTTCAATTGCATCAACATGGCGCACCTTCTCAAATTCGATTGCATCCTTGATTTCGGAAAGTGAGCTCATGTTCTTGATTTCTGAACGGACACCGAGTTCATCCGAACCTTCGGGACGGACAGAAATATTAACGTCGCACCTCATTGCGCCTTCTTCGCATTCGGAAATTCCGGCAAACTGAAGGCTTGACTTAAGCTTCTTGAGATAAGCAATAACTTCATCGGATGAACGGAAGTCGGGCTTGCTTACGATTTCGATAAGAGGAACGCTTGTGCGGTTATAGTCAACAAATGAGGTGTTTGTTGCTTCATCGTGAACGAGCTTACCTGCGTCTTCTTCAACGTGAATCTGCTTGATACCAATCTGTCTGCCGCCGATATCAACGCTTCCTTCAACGCAAACGGGATGGAACCACTGCGTTATCTGATAAGCGCAGGGAAGGTCGGGATAATAATAGCTCTTTTTATCAAAGGTTGTATACTGATTGATTTTGCAGTTGAGCATGAAGCCTGCTTTGACTGCAAGCTCGATTGCGTGTTTATTGGTTACGGGGAGCATACCGGGCATACCGCTGCAGGCAGGGCATACGCAGTCGTTGGGCTCTTTGGGGCTTGAATGACCGCCGCAGGAGCAGAAAAGCTTTGAGTCAGTTGAAAGCTCAACATGAGTTTCAAGACCGATAACAAGTTCGTATTTCATCTTTTATGCCTCCATTCCTTCAACGGTATGAGCAATACTCAGAAGCACGCTCTCTTTATATGAATCAGCGATAAGCTGAACACCCTTTGTTACAACTGCAGGCATACCTGTGATGCTCGGAATTGCGGTATAAAGGGTTTCTTCAAACACCTTGCCGAATGCCTCAAGGATATCATAAGCCTGATAGCTCATCTTTGAGCAGGCAGGTGTGAGGATTGCATCATATGAAGCGAGGATTTCTCTCACCTTGTCGCAGGCAATTCTTCTGATGCGCAGTGCCTTATCATAGCAGTTTTCATATCTGCCCTTTGAAAGAACATCCGAACCGTAGATAATTGTTGCCTTTGTGAGGAAATTCATGCTTTCGCTTCTGCTCTTGACATAGAGCTCGTCGATATTTTTATATTCGGGAGTTCTGTAGCCGTATTTTACGCCGTCAAATCTCGAAAGGTTGTTTGTTGTTTCGGCACTCATGAGAATCTGCCATGCTGTCTGAACATCGGAAACGATATCAAGAGAAACGGTTTCAACCTTTGCGCCTGTTGTTTCAAGCTTCTTTGCATATGCATCAATATTTGCTTTTACTTCGACACTTGCGGCATCGTAAAGCTCTTTTACAATGCAGATTTTCATTGCCGGAACATTTTCATCAAGCGAATATTCATATTTTTCTGCAGGAAGGCTTGTGCCGTCCTTATCGTCATGACCTGCGATAACGGAAAGAATTTCCTTCATATCTGCAGCATTTGAAGCTGTAACGCCGATCTGCTCACCCGAGCAGGCACAAGCAATGATGCCGTAGCGTGAAACCGTGCCGTAGGTCGGCTTTATGAAGTCGGCACCTGAAACCGCAGCTGCACGGCGGGGTGCACCGTTAAGGTCAACATTGAGGGCTGCCTTGATTTCGCCCTTTGCAGCAAGAGAAGCTGCCGCGCCTGCAAGATTGCCGTTTTCGGTTACTGCACCGTAGTTTGAGAATTCACCGAGAAGGTCAAGACCGAATTCACCGACATTTGTTTTACCCGAAATTGCATAGCCTGCCTTTTCAAGTCTTTCAACGGCTTCTGCGCTGAAAAGAGGCTTGAAATTCTCAAGCATTTTTGAACCTGCGGTTGCAGGAACATCTTTAACGAGAATTGTATCGTCAACTGCGATATTTCCCGCTTTGTTTATTTCATTGATATAATAACTCATTTTCAGCACCTCACTTTACAAGTCTGGGAACCTGCCAGCTGTCTTCCGTGCTCTGCGGAGCGCCTGCAAGAAGATCCTTGCGTTCAAACGGCTGTTCGCGTTTGTCGTCACGGAGAACATTGGTCAT
>JAZSAH010000082.1:0-13399 GCA_045601745.1 Acutalibacteraceae bacterium | reverse complement strand
GTATATACCTGATTTGATATTGCTGAAATAACAAATGTGCTGACAGATATACCTCTTGCTGATGCATAGGCATATGCATAGGATTCCTCCGAACAGTATATAGTAAGGTTTTCACATCCGTCAAATGCATCGTCTGCAATTTCTTCAACGCTGTCGGGAATAACTGCAGTTTCAAGATTTGTGCAGTTTTTGAATGCAGCAGTACCGATTAACTCGACGGAATCGGGAATTGTAACAGTTTCAAGTACAGTACAGTTTTCAAATGTACCATATTGCATTGATTCCCAACTTAATGCAGTTACATCTAATCCAAGATAAATATTCTTTATGTTGCATTCATCAAAAGGTGAAGCACACATCCAATCACTCGGAATATATTCCACGCCGTGGTCTGTAACTCTACAATCCTTTGCATAGAAATAGAGTGTTGTGAGGTTATGACATCTCCAAAACGCTCTATAGCCAAGATTTTTGAGATTTTTAGGAATTGTCAGTGTATCAATTGCTGTTTCAGTAAATGCAAAACACCATATGGACTCGATGCTTTCAGGCAATCTAATCGTTTTTAATAATTTGCAATCATAAAACGCAGACTCTTCTATGGTTTTTAATCCCTCAGGAAAAAACAGTTCTGTTATCGCTGTTGAGTCAAAACACCAACCACCGATTATTTTTAGATTTTTAGGAAGATTAACTTCATTAAGAGAATAGCACCAACAAAAAACACCTTCTTCAAGTTTTTCGATTTTATCGTTTAAAACTGCTTTTTTCAAATTTTTGCAAACATAAAATGCACCTGAACCCACAAATTCAACATCAGATAAATCAACAAATTCAATTGATGAGCAATACGCAAATCCGTATTCTCCGATTGTTTTAAGGTTTTCAGAAAACTCAATATTTTTAAGAGATGTGCAGTTCTCGAAAGCATATGCACCAATTTCAGAAACACCGCTTATTACAATACTTTCAAGAGATGCGCAGCATAAGAATGATGAATTCCCGATTTTATTTACACTTTCAGGGATATAAATATTTTTTAGCGATAAACAGTTTCTGAATACCTCGTCAGATATTTCGGTTATTGATTTAGGAATGTTTATATTTTCAAGAGCTTCGTTTCCAACGAAAGCAAAATTGCCAATGTGATCTATAGTGTCGGGAAGTGTTACAGATTTAATAAGTGTTTTGGGAATATAATCATCATAATATTTGTAATCAGACTCATTAACCGATCCAAAAGCAAATGCTGCAATTGACGTTACAGTATATCCGTCTAACAATTCCGGAATAATTACGTTGCTATCTGTTCCAGTATATTTCGAAATAACAGCTTCATTTTTATCATTAAGATAATATTTAAATCCATTTGTTTCTTTTTCGATTGAATTCTGGATTTTTCTTTTCGAATAGGTTATTGTTCCGTTGGTCTCGTTTATTACTGAATAATAATACTTCTCAAGAAGATTATGCTGTTTATATTCAACACTACCGTTACAAACAATTTTTTGAAGATTTGAATACGGTGCATTATCGTTTCTGAAATGTAGCTTTCCGTTGCAAACGATTTCAGTAAGAAAATAAGTGTCGCGTTGCACACCATCAAACGAAATATAATTATTTTTGGCAGTCATTATAATTTTTTTTACATTCGAAGATTGTTCATTAAATGCACCAAAAGAATGAAAATCCAATTTTTCAAAGTTTGGACCGAAAACCAATTCTTCAACGCCAGTATTCATGAAAGCAGTACCTTCAAATGATGTGAGGGTATCAGGTAATTTGATTTCGGTTAGCAATGAACATCTGTTGAAAGCATTAATTTTTATTGCTGTTAATCCTTCATTTAAAGTAACCTTTTCTAAAGATTCAACACATTCGAATGCACGATTTTCAATTGTTTTTACTGATGATGGAATAAATACTGCCTTAATCAACCTATTGTTTTCACAGTTGTCTGTATGAAACATACCACTAAAACTTTCTCTTCCGATAACAGTAACCGCCATTCCGTTTATTTCAGAAGGTATGACAATTTCAGTATCTGCACCCATATAGGCGACTATTTCAACCTCATTTTCATTTATGATTTTACATTCATAATCGTCCCAAATAAAGGTTTCGTTTTCTTCTGCGGCTGATATATTTAATGTAAAAACATCTGAAATGTCAATTCCTGTCAGCGGCATAGCCGTAACAATCATCGCCGTAATAACGGTTAGAATCAATAGTTTATATATAAATTTTTTCATAATATTACCTCCTGTTTAAGGTTTATCAGCCTCCCTTTCAAGGGAGGGGGACCGCTTGCGGTGGAGGGATTATAAGTAAGTTTTACTCCCTCCGCCTCACTTTGCTCTGCACCTCCCTCAGGAGGGAGGCGGTTTACCGTAAAAACAACCGTTCTACTCCTTATAAACCATAAACGAGCATGAGCATCCTTCATAAGAAACAGTTACAAATGCTTCTTCCTTGAACAGGTTCTTTTCGATTTCCGTTTCAACCGTGTATTTATCCGAAGTAAGCTCTGTTTCATCGCCGTTGCTGTAAACTGCATAAACCTGCATTCCGGAAAGGTCGATGTTGTTAAGATCATTTGCCGTAAAATCAAATTCATCGGGGAATATCGCATAAATTGAAGTCAGCTTCTTTGTTTCGACGCTTTCGATAATCCTCACTTCAAGTGTCTGACCAAAATCTCCGACGGAAATTTTAACGGTTTCATATCCGGGCTTCGTGCCGAAAGAGCCGGAAACCTCAACGGTGTAGTCATCAATACGCACAAGCCGTCTTTCGCCGTTGTCGTATTCTCCGAAAACTCTGAGTCCTTTGTCGCTGAATTTTTCGCCGACATAGTATTCCGTTCTGAAATCGGGTGTAGTGTCAACGCTGATTCCGATTAAATCCGGCGTTTTTTCCGTTGTTGTAACAACCGCCTTTTCAGTTGTTGTTGCAGGCTGAGTTGTTGCTTCAATATGCTTTTCGTTTGTGAAGAAATCCGAAACGATGCCCGAAAGTGCCTGAGCTACAGTTATATTTTCCTGAATTTCAATCTGTGTTGCCGCAGTGATAAGAATCGCAATCGCCGCACAAGCAGCAACAAGAATCCTGAATTTGTTCTCGCTCTTTATTCCGACCTTCTTAAGGAAATCCTTGCGTGAAATAAGGGGAAGAATCTGCGCATCATCGCCTGAACGGATTGCATTTATCGCCTCTGCACATTCATCGATGAAATCAAAATCGGTTTCATCGCCTTTATCAAACTCCTCATCAATAAGTGCTTCAAGCATATTGCAAAGGTCATCGGCGAGATTCTTCATAAAATCGGGGTGCATGAGAATTTCTCTGCTTATTTTCATCATTTCGTCAGCCTCCTTTCTTTTCAATATCAAAAGAATAAACCATGTCTTTAATCTTGTTTCTCAATCGGATGAGCCGCATCGATGCGGCAGGTCGTGAAATTCCGAGCTTTTCGGCTATGTTTTCAACGGGCATTTTCTGAACATAGCGCAAATCATAAATCAACTGTTCTTCATTCGTCAGAAGTTTCAGAAGAATTTTTGCGCATTCGTCGAAGTCTATCAATGCGAGTTTTTCAAGGTATTCATCATCCGTAACTCCGACATTCTCCGCTTCTTCAAGCGGAACATGATGCCGTAAATCGGAAGCATTTTTCTGTTTTTGCCGTTTCACAAAAATATCCGCCGTACGATAGAGAAACGCTCTCGGATTTTCAAATTCTTCTCCTCCGAGAAGTTTGTTATAAAAAACAATAAAGGCTTCCTGAACACAGTCGTCTGCAGCCTCCCGTGAGCCATCAAGGCGTGAAAGACAATAATTGAAAAGCTTGATGCGGTATTCGTTATAGCATTCCTGCAGCAATGCATTTGCGCGCTTCTTTTCGCCCATTATCTTCACTCCTTTCATCTGCCTTCATTATGTAGTCAACAAAAAATTAAAATGTAACGGAAATTTTTGAAATTATTTCATTTTTATTATAATCATTTATATATGAGATAGCAATAAGGCAAAATATTCCGATTTTTGTCAATAAAAAAAGATATCCGCACTAAACCATTTTCACAGCTTAGTTCGGATATCAATTGTTTGGTGATCCATCGGAGATTCGAACTCCGGACACCTTGATTAAAAGTCAAGTGCTCTACCGTCTGAGCTAATGGATCAACTGTTAAATTGCTGCGCTGTTTTTCAAGCGCTTCAATATAATATATTATTTATTCCCGATTGTCAAGACTTTTTAACAAATTTTTTATTATTTTATTAATGCAAATTAATTATTTTAACTTGAAATAACACTATATATGGTATATAATTAATTTGTATATTGGTTTTTTGCGCTTATCTATCTTTAAAAAGCATAAAATACCGTTTTATAAAATATCGGGTAAAGGAGTTCCGTTATGAAACTTACAATGGCACAGGCTCTTGTCAAATTCCTTGATAACCAGTATATCAGCTTTGACGGAGTTGAAACTAAATTTGTAGACGGCATATTCGGCATTTTCGGTCACGGATGCGTTGTCGGTATCGGTCAGGCTCTTGAGCAGGGCGGACACAACCTCAGATTCTATCAGGGTCACAACGAGCAGGGCATGGCTCATGCGGCTATTGCCTTTGCAAAGCAGAAGAACCGCCGTCAGATTATCGCCTGCACATCATCAATCGGTCCCGGTGCGCTCAACATGGTAACTGCCGCAGGAACTGCAACGGCAAACCGTATTCCCCTTCTTCTTCTTCCCGGTGATACCTTCGCCTGCCGTCAGCCCGACCCCGTTCTTCAGCAGATTGAACAGCCCACAAGCTGCGCAATAACGGCAAACGATTCTTTCAAGGCTGTCTGCAAATACTGGGACAGAATCGAAAGACCCGAACAGCTTATGACTGCCTGCATCAATGCAATGCGAGTTCTTACCGACCCTGCAGAAACGGGCGCAGTCTGCCTTGCAATGCCTCAGGATGTTGAAGGCGAAGCGTTTGATTATCCCGATTATTTCCTTAAAAAGAGAGTATGGTATCTTGACAGACGTTCACCAACTCACCGCGAAATCGAAGCTGCCGTCAAGGCAATCATGCGCAGCGAAAAACCCATTCTCATTGTGGGCGGCGGTGTTAAATATTCCGAAGCATGGGAAACCGCAAGGTTCTTTGCAGAAAAATTCAATATCCCCATCTGTGAAACTCAGGCGGGCAAGGGCAATATCCGTTGGGATTTACCCCTCAACATGGGCGGCATCGGCGTAACAGGCGGTCCTGCAGCAAATGCCGTTGCAAAAGAAGCTGACCTTGTTATTGCAGTCGGCACACGCCTCACAGACTTCACAACCGCATCAAAATGGGGCTTTCAAAATCCCAACTGCAGAATTCTTTCAATAAATATCTGCCCGTTTGATGCATTCAAAATGGATTCAACGGCAGTTATCGCAGATGCAAAAACAGCCCTGCTTGATATCATGGGCGGTCTTACCGTCAGAGAATACTATTCAACATGGGACAGCGCTGAGCTTGCACAGATCAAAGAAGATTATAACGCTGAAGTAGACCGTATGTACAGCATCTATCTCAAGGAAGGTCTTTCACAGACGAGAGCTCTCGGTGAAATCAATAAGCTCATCGATAAGAAATCGGTTGCAATCGGTTCTTCGGGCAGTCTTCCCGGATGTATGCAGAGGCTCTGGAGATCATCCGTTCCCAATACATATCACATGGAATACGGCTTCTCCTGCATGGGCTACGAAATCTGCGGTGCTCTCGGCGTTAAACTTGCAGAACCCGACAAAGAAGTTTATACAATGGTCGGCGACGGCAGCTTCCTTATGCTCCACAGTGAGCTTTATACAGCTGTTATGGAAGGCGCAAAGATTAATGTTATGCTCTTTGACAACTCAGGTTGGGGCTGCATAGAAAACCTTCAGAATAATCAGGGTACAGACACATTCGGTACCCGTTTCCAGGCAAGAAATCCCCTTACGGGTATGCTCGACGGCGCAATTGTTCCCATTGACTTTGCAAAGATTGCCGAAGGTTACGGCTGCAAGGCATATACCGTAACAAATGTTGCTGAGCTTCGTGACGCTCTCAAAGACTCAAAAGAACAAAAAGTTCCCTGTCTTTTCGACATCAAGGTTGTTCACGGCAGCATGAGCGACGGATATGATGCATGGTGGAGAGTCGGCGTTGCTGAGGTTTCAACAAGCGAAACGGTTCAGGCAGCATACGAAGAAATGCAGGAAAACATTGCAAAAGCAAGACTTTATTAATATACGGAGGAAAAATAAAATGCTTAACAAAGATAAAGTAAGCCTCGCGATAGCTCCTATCGCATGGACTAATGATGACCTTCCCGACCTCGGTGCGGAAAACACATTCGAGCAGTGTGTCAGCGAAATGGCACTCAGCGGTTTCAAGGGCAGCGAAATCGGCAACAAATATCCCAAGGATGTTGAAACTCTCAAGCATAAGCTTGATGTGAGAGGTCTTCGCATCTGCAATGCATGGTTCTCATCGCTTCTTCTTTCCGAAGGCTACGAAGCAACCATTGAAGCGTTTATAAAGCACAGAGATTTTCTCCATGCTCTCGGTGCAAAGGTTATCGGCGCATCAGAACAGGGTAACTCAATCCAGGGCAAAGCTCTGAGCATTTTCGGTGACAAGCCTGTTTATACAGACGAGCAGTGGGCTCTCATTGCAAAGGGATTCAACGAAATGGGCAGACTCGCAAAAGAAAAGGGTATGTATTTCACCGTTCACCATCATATGGGCACAGGTGTTCAGACCGAAGAAGAAATTGATAAGCTCATGGAAATCACAGACCCCGACCTTGTTTATCTTCTTTACGATACAGGTCATCTTTCATTCTCGGGTGAAGATGCAATCGGAGTTCTCAAGAAGTATGTTAACAGAGTCAAGCACGTTCATCTCAAGAGCATCCGTCAGGATGTTATCAACGAAGGCAAAGAAAAAGGCTGGAGCTTCCTTGACTGCGTAAGAGCAGGCGCATTCACCGTTCCCGGTGACGGAGATTTCGATTTCACACCTGTTTTCGACATTCTTTCCGATGCGGACTACGAAGGTTGGGTTGTTGTTGAAGCTGAACAGGATCCCGCTAAGGCAAATCCCTATGAATATGCTTGCATGGCAAGAAAATATATCAGCGAAAAAACAGGTCTTTAATTCATAAAATATGGCTTGCAGAGAAAACTCTGCAAGCCTTTTTCACTTGTTTCTTCTTCGATGTTCATTGCACCTCTGGGATTTTGAAACGAGAACCGTATCGTTTCCGATAACCTCAATATCCTCCCAGCATATTCTTATTCTCTCCCTCTTTCCGCATATTCCCCAATATTTCGGTCTGCCGTAGATAATCAGCGCAACAACCCTGCCGCAGCAGGAATCAACCTCAACATCGCTGATAAGACCAAGACGGCAACCGTTGGATTTGTCAATAACTTCTTTGCATCTTAATTCGGTTATACAGCAATTCATATCATACCTCCCCTATCATATATGATAAAAACAGATTAAAAATGAAAAAACAGACCGTCAAAGGGATAATCCTTTGTGCGGTCTGTGTTGATTTCCAAAGCTCTGAACAGAGATTGTTTCTCAGCCCAGATATATAAAAACCCGAAAGGGTTGTTTTGTGCGGAGAGCAAAAGCTCAATCCTTGGCTTTTCTTACTTTGTAAGCAAAGCGTCGAGCTCAAAGATTTTGAAAAGCTTTTTGAATGTAAGGAATTTCTTTTCCTTTGCGATATCTTCGATGAGCTTTTTCTCTGCGGGGTAAGTGGAAATTTCGTAGAAGTTCATAACATTCATCCTTTCTTTCTGTTGTGTCTTCATTATACACTAATTTGCAGAAAAGTCAAGTGATTTTGCACAAATTTTTAGTTTACGTTTTGTGCATCTTCCACAAATTCGAGCAACAAATAAACTATTCAGGATTTACATAATTAAACGACAAAGCAAAATTGTTTTGTCTATTTTGTATATTATCGCATATGATTTTTGTCGTTTTTGAACAAAGTATGTCGGATAAACAAAAAAATGCCCCGAAAAGTTTGTTGAACTTTTCAGGGCAAATATTATTAATTATCAGGGTAATTCATTAAGCATATCACAAAGATTGAGATAGAATGACTTTATCTGTTCTTTATCCGAAAACAGACCTATTGCACCGCCGTGGTCACCTTTCTGCACGGGCATAACATTCCAGATGCCTTTATCAACATCGTTTTCATCATAATCCTTATGAGGCTCTCCGACAGGATATTTTGCACTTTCCGTGTTGACAAGAGCATCATTTGCACGCCAGCTTTCATCATAAACAACGCCGGTATACGGGTCTGTAAATTCAGGCATGATGCCCATAACCAATGCAGTCAGGAAAATAACGGGATTTGTTCTTATACCGGGGATTTCCGTTCCGAAAAGTCCTGTTTTCACGGTTGTTGAAAACGGATATGAAAAATAATAAATATTCTCGTTTATTGAGCATTCGCCGTTAATCTTTGCCGTGCCCTCGGGTGTGAGGTCATAAACGCAGGTATCATCAAGATTCTGCTGAACCCTTGCCATTGATTCGATAAGACCGTCAGCCTTTTCTCCGTTGAAAACATCGGTCAGACCAAACTGTTCAAGGTGAAAATCAACAAGTCTTCCGTTTAAAAAGCTTCTTCCGAGAATGCCTGCATATAGGAAGCTGACATTCTGAACTATCTCGTAAAGACCGAGCGCCTTAAGAGGATAATAAATTGAGGAGCTGTTATGAGGTGTGCAGACGGTTGTTACACTTTTTATCCAGTCACCCTTACCGCCCGTGAACAGCCCCGAAATATCATCGGAATCCGTTACTGCAATTTCTTCGGGAGAACCCTCATCAAGAAGCTGGATGAGCATTCTGATGGTTGTGCCTCCGAAGCTGTGGCCGATGAGATGAATCTGCTGAATTTTTCCGTTTCTGTCAAGCTCACCCCAATTCGGAACAAGAGCCTGATAATATGTTCTTCCGTAGCGGTCATGGTTATGTTCTTTTGAATGGGCTATACCGTAGTCTACCGTTGAACCGACAAGCTGCGCATAAAGCTCACACGCTCTGTCCCATGCACTGCTCATGGGTCCTACCGATGCGGAATAACACTCATAGCCTTCGCTCTGGAGATAGCTCATAAGGTCGCCCGTTGTTGCTCCCCAATAGGGAATAATTCCGTTGATACCCTCTGCACCGCCCCATCCGTTGAGACCGTGAACAAATATAAACGGTTCTTCATTTTTCGGTTTCCATGAATCTTCTGCGGCATAAGCTGAACCGGTAAAAATACCCGTTATAATCGCAGCAGCAAGAAGCAAGCTGATTATACGACGAAATTTCATATTATCACTCCTTTTTCCACATTATACAATATAAATGTTTAAGTTTCATTAATTTTTTAATAATAAAAACGGACAATTGGGCGCAATTGTCCGTTTTTTTCAAATCAGTTAAGATTGCCGACCTTTCTGATAATCGCAGAAAGCTCCTCAACATCCATAATCTTCGGAACGGGATAAAGGGGATTGCCTTCCTTGTTTGCTCTCTTTGCGATTGTTTCAACATCCTTTTCCTGAACTTCAAGATGCTCGGGAATGTTAAGAAGCTTGTTGAGCTCCTTAATCTTTGCGATAAAGAGGTTTGCTTTCTGAGCTTCGTTCATGCCCGCAGTTTCAAGACCTGCAACATCTGCAAGCTTAGCAAGGGGCTTATATGCGGTTTCACCGAATGCTTCAAGAACATAAGGAAGAATAACAGCATTTGCAAGACCGTGGGGTGTTCCGTACATACCGCCGAAATTATGAGCGATTGCATGAACATAGCCTACATATGCTCTTGTGAATGCGATACCTGCAAGATAAGATGCTTCAAGCATATTTTCTCTTGCCTCAACATCCTTGCCGTTTTCATAAACCTTCAGAATATTTTCAAAAATCATTTTTGTTGCCTTTTCGGCAGCTGCGATTGTATCCTTGGTGTTGCTTCCGCCGATATATGCTTCAACAGCGTGGGTAAGAGCATCCATACCTGTTGTTGAAGTTATGTGGGGAGGCAGACCGAGGGTAAGCTCGGGATCAAGAACTGCATACTTCGGACGAAGCACGGGATCCTGAAGAGCATATTTTTCGTGAGTTGTGGGGTCGGAAACAACGGCTGCAATTGTTGTTTCGGAGCCTGTGCCTGCAGTTGTGGGAACAGCATAGATGGTGGGAAGCTTCTTGAGGATTTTAAGAGTTCCTCTCATCTTCTGAACGCTCTTGTTGGGGCGTGCAATTCTTGCAGCTGCAACCTTTGCACAGTCCATGGGTGAACCGCCGCCGAAAGCGATTACTGCCGAGCATTTGTTATCCGCATACATCTGTCTTGCATCTTCGATGTTATTGATTGTGGGATTGGGCTGTGTGCCGTCATAAACGGCATATTTTACATTTGACTTTTCGAGTCCTTCAAACATTCCGTCAAGAAGATGAAGACCCATAAGTCCCTTATCGGTTACAACGAGAACGCTGTCGTGTCCGTTTTTCTTGACAACCTCGGGAAGCTTTTTAACGCTTCCAGCGCCTTTGAGAAGCTGAGGCTCTGTCCAGTCAAGGAAATTAACCGCAACGCGGAAAATACCCTGGTAAGCTCTGCAATACATTTTGAAAAGTTTTGATGCTGCCATTTGTATTACCTCAATTCAATAATTTTATACATTATGATTATATCATATATCAATTTAAACTTCAACCATTATTTGATAATTCCGCGTAAACATTATTCTTGCAATTATTATTTATAAATGGTATAATTTTAATGTATAATTTTCCGAAAGGAGTTTGTTATGCTTAAAATCAGCACTTTTGAAAAAATTTTTATCGATTCCGAAGGCAGACAGAGAATTTTCAACGGTGTCAATCTTTGCGATAAGGGATACCATAAAGACGGCGCCGAAAGAAGAACATACCTTCTTGATTTTGACGAAAAGCTCATTAAGCAGCTCAGCGAATATGGCTTCAACCTTGTCAGACTCGGTCTTACATGGGATGCGGTTGAACCCGAACCGAACAAATATAATGAAGAATACCTTGACAGAGTTTATGCAATCGCTGATTTATGCGCAAAATACGGTATTTATTTCTATCTTGATATGCATCAGGATCTTTACAGCGGTGCACCGGAAACCGCAGGCGACGGAGCTCCTCCCTGGGCTTGTATAACAGACGGTGCAAAATTCACCAAAACAAAGCTCGTTTGGGCAGAAGGATATTTCTGGGGCAAAGCTGTTCACAGAGCTTTTGACCATTTCTGGGCAAACGACAAAATCAACGGAGTTCCCATCCAGACTTATTACTGCAATATGTGGAAGCACGTTGCGGAAAAATTCAAGGATCATCCTGCTCTTTTCGGTTTTGATGTTCTCAATGAGCCCTTCCCCGGTTCAGACGGCGGAAAAGTTTTCAGAAAGCTTATTATGAGCGTTGCAAAGAATGTTTTAACCGATAAAAGATGTAAGAAGCTTTGGATGATAAAACAGCTTGTTTCGGGTAACGCAATAAAAGTTCTCGAACCCTTCAACGACCCCTCTCTTTTCAGAAAGGTCACCTCTGCAGCTGATGATTTGATTCGCAAATTTGACACGGGTGTATATTCCGAATTCATCAACAGAACCGCAAAGGCTATCCGTGAGGTTACCGATAACGGCATTATCATTATGGAAAACAGCTATTATTCTAACCTCGGTATTCCCTACTCATGCCCTGCCGTGAATTATGACGGCAAGCGTGAAAAGAATCTCTGCTTTGCACCTCATGCATATGACCTTATGGTTGATACTCCTGCATATAAATATGCAAGCAACTCGAGAGTCGGCTCAATTTTTGATGAACATAAGAGGTCGCAGGACAGACTGAATGTTCCGGTTATCGTTGGTGAATGGGGCGGTCAGTCGGAAGGTACAGACTGGCTTTACCACATCGAATATCTGCTTGATAAGTTTGACGGTAATCAATGGGGTCATACCTATTGGGCTTACTATGACGGACTTCTTGAGAATCCGATTATGACCTGCCTTATCAGAACATCTCCCGTTGCAGTCTGCGGCAAAATCGATAAATACTCTTTTGACAGAGAAAAAGAAGTATTCACCCTTGAATATACTCAGGACAAGGAATACGGCGTACCCACAGAAATTTTTGTTCACAAAAAAGCAAAGAGCATTGATTGCGGCGGTGAATATACTCTTAAACCCGTCGGAGAAAACGGCGCCGCAATTCTTAAAATCAAAGGCAATACCGGCAAAAACAAAGTTACAGTCGCTTTTAAATAAAAAGGAAGGCTGCCTGAAAAGGCAGCCTTATCTGAATAATATTCTGAATTTATCAACCGATGCGAGCGAAAGTGTATCTCCGCCTGCAACGATAATATGGTCAACAACCTTTATACCGACCTGTCTGAGAAGTACGCAAAAATCGCTTGTCAGCTCAAGATCTTCTCGTGACGGTGCGGCAATTCCTTTGGGATGGTTATGCGCGAGGATAACCTTTTCGGCATCGTTTCTGATTGCCGCCTGCATAACATCTCTTTTGTCAACAAGCACGGTTCCCGAAGTTCCTTCGCTGAGCTTGCAGCAGTTGATGAGATTTCCGTATGAATCAAGGCAGAGAATATAAAACACCTCGGTTTTGCAGCCGTAGAACTTATCTTTCAGATAATTTTGGGCATCCTGCGGGTCTGAAAGATTAATCTTTCCTTTTGTCTGCCCTTCAATATAGCGTCTGCATATTCCCGGAATAGATGAAATAAGAAGTGCAGAGCTTTCACCCATTCCGTCAACATCGAGAAGCTGTTCATATGTTGCATCAAAAACCCTGTTCAGCGAACCGAATTCCGCAATAAGCTTATGAGCAAGCTCATTGGTATCCTTACGGGGTATGGAATAAAACAGAAGAAGCTCCAGAATGTTGTGGTCAGGCATTCCGTCTGCGCCTGCTTTTCTGAAGGTTTCTCTCAGTCTTGACCTGTGATTCTTATGCGGATTGTTGTTTTTGTTATTTTCGCTCAATTCAGACTCTCCTACATGATATTCGCAATGTATTATACATTATTTATTCAGTTTTGAAAAGACATTTTTAAATAATTATCAAATCCGGAGTGATTTTCTTTGAAATCATTTACTATTTCCAGAAACGATTCGGGTCAGAGACTCGATAAGTTCATCTCAAAAGCCGTACCCGCACTTCCGAAATCGCTTATGTATAAATACATACGCACAAAAAGAATTAAAATCAATTCAAAAAGAGGCGATATTTCGACCAAACTTCTCGAGGGCGATATAGTTGATATGTATATCAACGATGAATTTTTTGCACCC
>JAZSAH010000081.1:0-2817 GCA_045601745.1 Acutalibacteraceae bacterium | reverse complement strand
TTCGAGAACAACGTCAACACCGATTTCGCCCCAGGGAAGTTCTGCAGCGTTAGCCTTAGCATAGATTTTGATTTCTTTGCCGTCAACTGTGATGCTGTCTTCGCCTGCAACTACTGTGTCAGCAAGAGCATATCTGCCCTGTGCTGTGTCGTACTTGAGAAGGTGAACGAGCATAGCGGGATTTGTAAGGTCGTTGATAGCAACGATTTCGTAGCCTTCAGCGCCGAACATCTGACGGAATGCGAGACGGCCGATACGACCGAAGCCATTGATTGCAACTTTAACTGCCATAGTGAATTACCTCCAAAAATAATTTCATTTTTTGACAAGATATATTTTATACATTTTTTATCAAATATGCAACAGTTTTTTAATTAAATTTCGTGTTTTTCCAAACTTTTGGTTAATTGAACAAAATTACAAAAATCAGCGAAAAAAACGGTGCAAAACTAACAAAGAAACAGGTGTATTTTTATGCACTTTGATTTTATTTATGGTATTTTCCGCCGCTTGAAATCATGAATGAACGGTAAATCTGTTCAAGGAGCATGACTCTTGCGAGCTGGTGGGGGAAGGTCATGGGACTCATTGAAAGACGGAATTTTGCCCTGCTTTTGACAGCGGGAGAAAGGCCGTGAGAGCCGCCGATGATGAAGCAGAGCGAGCCGAAGCCCGAAACGGCGCATTTTTCTATTTCTTTCGAAAGACCTTCCGACGATAATTCTTTGCCTTCGATACAGAGAGCAAAAACTGCTTCATTTGAAGAAATTTTTGAAAGGATTCTGTCGCTTTCATCGTTAAGAGCCGCTTCAATCTGCGCATCGTTGGGGTTTTCGGGAAGTCTTGCAGGGGTGAGCTCGGTTATTTTCAATTTACAGAATGCACCGAGTCTTTTTTCGTATTCGGCGCAAGCCATGCGAAGATAATCTTCCTTGAGCTTTCCGACGCATATTATGTTGATATTTATCATTTTTACACACTCCTTACAGAGCAATAACGGGATTTCTGTCGCCTGCAACGGTTAAAATATAGTCGATGTTTTCTTTTGCGCCTGCCATTGTCAAAGCGGCATGGGTTGTTTCAAATGCAAGGCAGGGGAGGTTGTTTTCCTTGCTCAGATGTCCGAGCACGAAACGGGTTGTTCCCGATTCCATAAGCTTTACCGCCGTTTTTGCGCAGTTTTCATTGGAAAGATGTCCTCTGTCGGAGAGAATTCTCTCTTTGAGGAAATAGGGATAGGGTCCGTTTCTGAGCATTCCGACATCGTGATTTGATTCAAGAAGAACAAGGTCACAGCCGTAAATTGCGTTCATGACGGAATCGTTAACAATGCCGATATCCGTTGCAACGGCAAGGCGTTTGTTATCGGGTGTCACAACCGAAAAGCCCGTGCTTTCCTTTGTGTCATGAGGGGTTCTGAAAGGTCTGATGTGCATTCCGCAGACTTCAATTCCTTCATAAGGGATTGCTTCGGCAGTCATTTTTTCTGTCAGTGCACCGAGCTCCTCCATGCCCGCAAGAGTACCTTCCGATGCATAAACCCTAACACCGTGGCGCTGTGCAAAAACTCTTACGCCGTTTATATGGTCCCAATGCTCATGAGTGATAAAAATTCCGCCGATTGATGAGGGGTCAACACCGATTTCACAAAGTGCCTCAGCCGTTCTTTTTGCGCTGACGCCGATATCGATAAGAATGCCGCCCTGCGATGAGCCTATGTATGTGCAGTTACCGCTGCTTGATGAATATAATGACCAAAATTTTGCCATAAGAAACTCCAAAACAAACCGCCATAATCCATGAGGGTTACGGCGGTCATTATTATATACATTATATATGGAAATTAACCTGCGCTTGTGAGTGCATCGGGTTCGGGACAGAAAACTCTCTTTATATCTGCGCCGAGACCTCTGAATTTCTCAACAACATCCTCATAGCCTCTGTCGATATGAAGAATATCCTCAACCTCGGTTGTGCCGCTTGCGGCAAGACCTGCGATTATCATCGCTGCGCCTGCACGAAGGTCGTCTGCCCTGACAGGTGCGCCCTTAAGCTGTTCAACGCCCTGAACAACGGCAAGCTGACCGTCAGCCTTGATGTTTGCGCCCATGCGGTTGAGCTGTTCCGTATATTTGAAACGGTTCGACCAGATGCCCTCGGAGATGATACTTGTTCCTTCCGCAATAGCAAGAAGAACTGCAAACTGAGGCTGCATATCTGTGGGGAAACCGGGATGTGCCATGGTTTTGATGTTGCATTTTCCGGGACGGATATCAAGAGAAACTCTGACGGCATCGTCAAATTCTTCAACAACGGCACCGCATTCGATGAGCTTCTTCGAGATTGACTCAAGATGCTTGGGAATGACATTTTTGATAAGAACGTCGCCCTTTGTTGCCGCTGCGGCAACCATATATGTGCCTGCTTCAATCTGGTCGGGAATGATTGAATATGTGCAGCCGTGGAGACGGTCAACACCTCTGACTTTGATAACGTCTGTGCCTGCGCCTCTGATATCTGCACCCATGGAGTTGAGGAAGTTTGCAAGGTCAACGATATGAGGTTCTTTTGCGGCGTTTTCAATAACGGTGAGACCCTCTGCCTTTACTGCGGCAAGAAGAATGTTTACCGTTGCGCCGACGGAAACCATATCGAGATAAATCGGACTTCCGACGAGTTTATCAGCTTTTGCATCAACGATTGCGTTGTCTTCAACGGAAACGGTTGCGCCGAGAAGCTCAAAGCCCTTGATGTGCTGGTCAATGGGTCGGGGACCGAGATAACAGCCGCCGGGCATCGAAACCTTTGCTCTGGAGA
>JAZSAH010000080.1:0-4454 GCA_045601745.1 Acutalibacteraceae bacterium | reverse complement strand
GAGTTATCAACTGGCTTGCAGATCAGTTCAAGGCTGAACAGGGCATTGACCTCAGAGGTGACAAGATGGCTATGCAGCGTCTTAAGGAAGCTGCAGAAAAGGCAAAGATTGAGCTTTCAGGCGTAACAACCTCAAACATTTCTCTTCCCTTCATCACAGCTGATGCAACAGGTCCCAAGCACCTTGAAACAACTCTCACAAGAGCAAAGTTCAATGAGCTCAGAGCAGACCTCGTTGAAGCAACAATGGGTCCCGTTCGCCAGGCAATGAGCGACTCAGGTCTCAAGACAAGCGAAATCAACAAGGTTCTCATGGTCGGCGGTTCTTCAAGAATTCCCGCTGTTCAGGAAGCTGTCAAGAAATTCATGGGAACAGAACCCTTCAAGGGCATCAATCCCGATGAATGCGTTGCAGTAGGTGCAGCCCTTCAGGCAGGCGTTCTCGGCGGCGAAGTTCAGGGTCTTCTTCTCCTTGTCGTTACTCCGCTTTCACTCGGTATCGAAACAATGGGCGGTATCAACACAAAGATTATCGACAGAAACACAACAATTCCCGTAAAGAAGAGCCAGATTTTCTCAACTGCTGCTGATAATCAGCCCTCTGTTGAAGTTCACGTTCTTCAGGGTGAAAGAGAATTTGCAAGAGATAACAAGACTCTCGGCGTATTCCACCTTGACGGCATTATGCCCGCAAGAAGAGGCGTTCCTCAGATTGAAGTTACTTTTGATATAGATGCAAACGGCATCGTTCATGTTTCCGCAAAGGACCTCGGCACTCAGAAGGAGCAGTCGATTTCAATCACTTCCTCAACAAATATGTCCAAGGAAGATATCGAAAAGGCTGTTGCGGATGCCGAAAGATTTGCTCAGGAAGATAAGCAGCGCAGAGAAGAAGTTGACACACGCAACGGTGCAGACCAGATGGTTTACCAGTGCGAAAAGCTTCTCAGCGAAGAAGGCGATAAGTTCAGCGACGACGAAAAGGCTGCTCTCAACGAAAAGATTGATGCTCTCAAGGAAGCTCTCAAGGGCGAAGACATCAACCTCATCAAGTCAAAGCAGGAAGAGCTTACCCAGAAGTTCTATGAAGTTTCCGAAAAGCTCTATAAGGCAGCTCAGGAAGCAGCTCAGGCTCAGCAGGGCGGTGCAGCACCCGGCGGCGAAGGCTACACAGAAGCAAACTATACAGACGTTGACGATAACAACTAAAGGAGTTAATCCCCTTGGCAGATAAACGAGATTATTATGAAGTCCTCGGTGTATCGAAAGGTGCAAGCGATGACGAAATAAAAAAAGCATACAGAAAAAAAGCCAAAGAGTTTCACCCGGACCTTCATCCGGGTGATGCAGAGGCGGAAGCTAAATTCAAAGAAGCCAATGAGGCATATGAAGTGCTTTCCGACAGCCAGAAAAAAGCCCGTTACGACCAGTTCGGTCATGCAGGCGTAGACCCCAATTACGGAGCAGGCGGCGGAAATCCCTTCGGAGGCGGTTTCGGAGGATTCGGCGGAGACGGCATGGAATTTGACCTCGGCGACATCTTCGGCTCGTTTTTCGGCGGAGGATTCGGCGGCGGAAGACAGTCGAATCCCAATGCTCCGCGCAGAGGCGAGGATGTTCAGGCGAGAGTCACAATCTCGTTTGAAGAAGCTGCAAAAGGCTGCAAGAGGTCAATTGATATCAGCCGTGTTGATACCTGCACCGAATGCCACGGCTCGGGTGCAAAAGCAGGCTCATCGCCCAAAACCTGCCCCGATTGCGGCGGCAGAGGCTTTGTCAATGTTCAGCAGAGAACGGCATTCGGAGTTATTTCAACTCAGAAATCATGTCCGAAATGCTCGGGCAAGGGCAGAGTTATCGATGACCCGTGCATAAAGTGCAGAGGAACGGGCAGAGTGTCAACCAAAACCTCGGTTGAGGTCAACATACCTGCAGGTATTGACGACAGACAGATTTTCACCGTCAGCGGTGCAGGCAACGCAGGCGTTAACGGCGGTCCCAAGGGCGACCTTGAAGTTGCCGTTTTCGTAAGACCCCATTCTCATTTTGAGCGTGACGGATATAACGTGTGGCTTGAACAGAGAATAAGCTATACCCAGGCTGCTCTCGGCGATAACATCCGCATTCCCACTCTTGACGGCGATGTCAGATTTGATATCCCGGCAGGAACACAGTCGGGAACGGTGTTCAGCCTTAAGGGTAAGGGTATTCAGGTTCTCAACGGCAGAGGCAAGGGCGACCAGCTTGTGCGTGTCATAGTTGATGTTCCCAAGTCACTCAGCCACAGACAGAAAGAAATCCTTATGGAGTTTGAAAAAGAACTCGGCGTTCAGAGAGGCTCACCCGTCGGAAGCGGTAAGGAAGGCTTCTTTGACAAATTCAAGAATAAAAAATAATTTAAAACGCCGTGTCGGATTGGCACGGCGTTTTTGAGGTTGTTATGAAATACGAAGCAATTTTATTTGACCTTGACGGAACACTGACCGACACTCTCGGCGATTTGAAAAACAGCGTGAATTTTGCTTTGCGTGAATTTGGTTTTCCCGAAAGAACGCTTGACGAAGTCAGAAGCTTTGTCGGCAACGGCGTAAGAAAACTGATTTATCTGAGCGTTCCCGAAAATACGGATGAAGAAACGGCGGAGAGATGCCTTTCCGTTTTCAAGGAATACTATAAAAATCATTCCCTCGTTGAAACAAAGCCTTATGACGGGATAATTCCCATGCTCGAAACTCTGAAAAAGCAAGGAATAAAAACCGCTGTTGTGACAAACAAAATGCATGAAGCGGCGGAGGAGATAGTTCGTATTTTCTTTGGAAATATGATAGATGTAACGCTCGGTCAGGTCGACGGCGTTGCACAGAAGCCTCAGCCCGACGGAATTTATCATGTGCTTGAAAAACTCGGAGTTTCAAAAGAAAAAGCAGTCTACGTCGGCGATTCCGAAGTAGACTGCATAACGGCAAAAAACGCAGGAATCCCATGTATCGGCGTGACATGGGGATTCCGTGATAAAGAAGTTCTTATCGGAAACGGTGCGGATTATCTTGCCGACACTCCCGAAGCTCTGGGAGCTATTTTATCATATCCATGCCGTTTCTGAGTGTCTGGGCATCGATTGCGCCCTGCGCATATGCGGTGAGATATCCGTCGGCATCGATGAAGTAGGTTGCGGGGATTGAATATGTGTTGTATTTCATTGCCGCATCAATATCCGTATCAAAGAAAACAGGGAATCCGTAGCCTTGTTCTTCAATGAAGCTTTGTGCTGTTTCAACGGTTTCTCTGCCGCCGTCGGTGAGATTCACCATCATAAACTGATATTCATTGCCCGTTTCCTTGCATACCGCATCGAAATCGGGCATTTCCATTTTGCACGGAGGACACCAGCTTGCCCAGAAGTTGAGAATAACGGGCTTGCCGAGATAATCCGAAAGCTTAACGGGGTTTCCGTCAGCATCATACACCGTGAAATCAGGTGCTTTCTGAAGCGTGTTTTCATCATTTTCGGCAGAAACGGTTGTTTGGGCGGGACGCGGAGTCTGAGAGTTGGTTATTGCAGGCGCATTTGTGGCAAGAGTGTTGTCCGGACCGTAGCCTTTGCTCAGATTATCATATGCAATATATGCACCTGCAATGAGAAGCGCAAAAACAAGAATTCCGGTTATGAGTTTGATTTTATTGTTCATAATTCACCTCAGCTGAGTATAGTTAAAAATCTTCCGAGAAGCCCTGTCATCATAAAAATTCCGACGGCAATCAGAAGTATTCCGCAGATTATGTTTATGACCTTATAATTCTTCTTAATAAAATTGAAAGCACTTTTCAGCTTGTCGATAAGGATTGCGCTTGCAACAAACGGAATTCCCAGACCGAGTGAATAGCAAAGCAGCATAAGCAGCCCTGTGAGTGATTGTCCCTGCTGCGATGCAAGCATAAGTGCGGAACCGAGAAATGTTCCCACGCAAGGCGTCCAGCCGATTGAGAAAATTGCTCCGAAAAGTATGGATGAGAAAAATCCGAGCTGTTTTCCGGCAAGCGGATTTTTTGATATGCCTTTAAAAATGTTCAGTTTAAACAGTCCGAGATAGTTAAGACCGAAGAAAACAACGATAAGACCGGATATGATGTTGACTGCGGTCTGATATTCTTTCAGAAAGCTTCCCACAGTACCCGCAAGTGCTCCCATGAGCATAAAAACAACGGTAAACCCTGCCACAAATCCGAGTGAGTTTGTGAGAGTTTTGCCTTTTTTGTTTTCTTTTTCGCCGCCTGCAAAATATGAAACATAAACAGGCAGCATGGGAAGAAGACACGGAGAAATGAATGTTATGATTCCTTCAAGAAACAGAATGAAATATTGCATGGTTTTCCCTCTTTTTATTGTTTGAATTATTCTACCATGTAATTTGAAACAAAACAATAATATATTGAAAAATAATTTTAAAACTGTAT
>JAZSAH010000079.1:0-7155 GCA_045601745.1 Acutalibacteraceae bacterium | reverse complement strand
AGCAAAAAACTATATCATAGAAAGTCCCTACGATGATATCGACTGGGATAAGTGGGATGATTACAAAACCCAGCTTCATTGCCACACAACCGCAAGCGACGGCTTCCTCACCATCGATGAATTCTGCAAAATGCACTATGCTCTCGATTTTGAAATCGTTGCTCTTACGGACCACGGCACTCTCAACAGAGGCTGGAATGTTGTTCCCGAAACAGTTCCTCTTATGCGTCTTATCAAGAAGGAACGCACAAAAATGGCTGATATAATTCCCATTCCCGAAGACGAATACCAGTCATATATCAACGGAACAAATCCCAACAGATCTTTTGTCACCTCTGCAGGCGACACTCTCACCAGAACAACCAAAAACGGAATGCTTGATGTTCCTCTCGGAATTGAGCTCAACATGGCAACTCCTATTGCAGACTGCCACCTCACAGGCTACTGGGCTGAATACGGTCAGGGTCTTGCAGGCGTTTTCGGCGATTACGAAACTCCCTCAAAGGGTGTTAAGGATGCAGGCGGTATTTCCTTCCTTTCCCATGTAGGCGAATATGTTTATACCGATAAAGACTCGGCAGATCATGTCGGAAAGAAGATTGATGAATACTATGTCAACAAGTTTGCAAAGATTTTCATCGATAATGCAGGTTCATCACTCGGCACAGGTATCAACAGCGCAACAGACGCACACACACGCTGTGACAGAATCCTTTATGACCAGATTCTTCAGAAAACCATCCCCTACGGCGTTGTTCCCTGGGGTAACACTTTCGCTGATTCACACAGTGAAACATCAATAAACGATGCTTACACAATGAGCTGGATGCCTGAGCTTTCTCTCGATGCATTCCGCAAATGCCTTGAAAAAGGTCAGTTCTTCTCGATTTCGCATTTCTCAAACGGTGTTGAACTCAACGGCATGGAAGAAATGCCCGGCTTTATTGAGCAGAATGTTTATGACACAAAAGCTTATTGGCTTGACAACACTCCTCAGGTCAAGAGAATGAAGATTGACCAGGATGCAGATACGATAACCGTTGAAGGCATCAACGCCAACATTATCACCTGGGTTTCAAACGGTGAGGTTATCAAGAGAGAAAGCATCAAAGACGGCAGCGCAACTCTCGATCTCCACAACGACGAATTCCTTGCAGAGCCTTATATGTATGTAAGATTCTATCTTTCGGGCGACAACGGCATCTGCTATTCACAGCCTCTTGTTCTCAACGTTGAAGGCGAAGAATTTGAAAAGGTTGAAATCCCCGAAACCCATGACATTTCCACCTTCCTCAGAGGTCTTGTTACCGTTGTTGACGTTGCATTCTTCAGACTCAATCCTATTATCTGGATATTCAAATATTTCGCTCTCGGTTATAATCCCATAACCCTCGAAAGACTTATCAATCCGTTCTAAAAATCAATCCCCCGTATATTTTTGGACTTCAAAAATATACGGGGGATTTTTCATGTCTTATACATTTTCACGGTATTTTTTGCGTGCATATCTGAAAATAATATATGCAATGCAGATTAATGCAAAAATTCCGATATAGAGCGCATATTTCTGCGCCTCAGGCGTCATTTCTTCGCCGTCATCGATTGATGTTTCGTCACCGCCGAAGAAAAGCGACAAATTGCCCGTTCCCGAAGGAACATGGTTTTTGACATCGTCCCAGAGCGTACTCATAAGAGCAAGTATTTCGGGGTTAAGGTTGAGGAAAAGCTGTGTTTTGAACTTTCCGTCTTCGGGATAGAGAATTTCATCCTCATAGAATGAATAATCGGGGTTTGTGTAAACTTCCGTGTGAGGACTTGCATAGCAGATATATTCGGCATTTGCAAGAGCAACCTCGGGTTCAAGAAGGAAGTTGATGTAAAGCTCTGCTGCAAGCTTATTCTTTGAATCCTTGAGAATGCAGGCACCGTCAACAAAGAAATTCACGCCCTCCTCGGGATATACGAAAGCGAGGTCGGGGTTATTCTCCTGCATTGAAAGGAAGTCGCCTGCATAATAGGGAGCAAGTGCTGCTTCGCCGGATTCCATTTTAAGGAAAATTTCATCATTTACATATGCCGGAGAAATATTTTTCTGCTCTTTGAGAAGCTCTGCAGCAATTCTCCATGAAGCGGGAGATTCGTTGTTATAGTCCATTCCGAGAATGCTCTGTGCAATTGCAAAGGCATCTCGGGGATTGTTGAACATCAGAATGCTGTTGGAATAATTCTTATCCCAGAGCGAAGTCCAGCTTACGGGAGCTTCTTCAACCATTGCCGTGTTATAAATAAGCCCTACCATACCGACCGTATAGGGTACGGAATATTTGTTTTCGGGGTCATGAGCAAGATTTTTATACTTTTCGGGTATATATTTATAGTTCGGAATATTGGAATAATCAAGAGGCTGAAGCATATCCTCTGCAATCATTCTCTGAATCATGTAGTCCGAAGGAATAACGATATCATAGGAAACTCCGCCGCCCTTGAGCTTTGAATACATGACTTCGTTGTTATCATAGGTTTCATAAACAACATCGATACCGTATTTTTCTTCAAATGCAGCATTTACATCGAGTGAATCGTCAACGCCGTCGGAAATATATTCGCCCCAGTTATAGACATAAAGAGTTGTGCCTCTGAGGGCGTCTATGTCGCTTTGTTCCGCCGCAAAAGCGAATGCACACGGAACAAAAGCGATAATCAGCGCAAGAAGCGCCGAAACTATTCTGTTTTTCAAATTTATCACTCCTTTGAGCAATACCTATTTTTTCTTTGACCTTTCATCGCTTTTCTGCTGTGCAATATTATAAAGAATAAGAAGCAGAAGAATGCTGACGAATATCAAAGCGGAAAGTGCATACATATCGGGCTTGACTCTTTTCTTGGTCATTGAGAAAATCGCAATCGGGAGAGTCTGGAAACCCGGACCGCCGGTGAAGTAACTGATAATGAAATCATCCAGCGAAAGAGTGAACGCCATAATCATACCTGTTATGATTCCGGGCATGATTGACGGAAGAACCACCTTGAAAAATGCCGATGCAGGCTTGCAGCCGAGGTCCTGAGCAGCTTCAGCGAGGTTTCTGTCGGTCTGGCGTAGCTTTGGGAGAACGGTGAGGATAACATAGGGCAGATTGAAGGTGACATGAGCAATAAGCAGCGTTCCGAAGCCGAGCACCGCATCAATATTGACAAGTCTGCCGACAAAAACAAAAAGAAGCATCATCGAGATACCCGTTACGATTTCGGGGTTCATCATGGGGATATTGGTCACTGCCATAATGCCTGAACGAGGAATGCCTTTTTTGAATTTATCAATACCCACTGCCGCCGCAGTTCCGAGCACAGTTGCGATAACCGATGAGCTGACTGCAAGGATGAGGGTATTATAAAGCGCTCTGAGGGTTGCTTCATCCTCAAAAAGGACTCTGTACCAATCAAGCGAAAAGCCAGAAAGAACGCTCGTACTGCTCGATGAGTTGAATGAAAAAACAATCATTACGATAATCGGAGCATAGAGGAATATGAACACGAGGGCGGCATAAGCCTTTGATGCGATTTTCATATAACAACGCCCTCCTCATCACCTGAAAAGCGGTTCATAACCGCCATGCAGATAAGAATAAGCACCATGAGAACAAGGGAAAGAGATGCTCCGAGGTTATAGTTATATGACTGCTGGAACTGTCTTTCGATAACATCGCCGATAAGGTCAAATGAACCGCCGCCGAGCTTCTGGGAAATATAGAAGGTGCTGACGGAAGGAACGAAAACCATTGTGATGCCCGAAACGATACCGGGCATACTCATGGGAATAATGCATTTTCTGATAACCGTGAGTCTGTTGCCGCCGAGGTCCTGGCAGGCTTCAACCATGCTGTAGTCGAGCTTTGCCATGACGGAATAAATCGGCATAATCATATAAGGCAGGAAGTTATAGACCATACCCAATATAACTGCGCCCTCGGTGTTAATCATATGTATCGGGTCAATTCCGAGCTTTCCGAGAAAGCTGTTGATAATGCCCGTATCCTGGAGAAGAGCCATCCATGAATATGTTCTGATAAGAAAGCTCATCCACATCGGAAGCATAACAAGCATAACAAGGGTGCGCTGAACTTTTTCGGTTTTCTGCGAAATGATATAGGCAAGCGGAAAAGCTATGATAAGACAGATTATTGTTGCCACAATGCCGAACCATATTGAACGAAGAAAGGTTGGAATATATTTTCCGAGCGCTTCGATATTCTCAAAAGTGAATGCACCCGACGCATCGGTGAACGAATAATAAACAACGAAAATCAGCGGAGCAACTATAAAAAGAACTGACCAGACAATATAAGGAGAAGCAATAAGCTTTGTTCCGAGAGAAGAACGGCTGTTCATTCCTCCACCTCCTCCTCGGCATTGGAGAGCTCATCAAACTCCTCGCTGAATGAACTGTAATCTCCGTAAATACCCGAATATTCGGATTTTTTCATGATATGTATTGCATCGGGCTCAATAAAGAGTCCGATTTTTGCACCCTCGGGCTGATAATCCGTTGTCTGAATCATCCATTTGAAGCCGCCGATATCAACGATGATTTCAAAATGGACACCCTTGAATGTCACGGAAGTGACAACACCGCAGAGCATTCCTTTTTCGGGTTCAACAACATCAACATCTTCGGGACGCACAACAACGTCAACTGCCTCATTCTTGCCGAAGCCTTTATCAAGGCATTCAAAGCGGTGACCCGAGAAATCAACAAGACAGTCATCAATCATAACGCCGTCAAGAATATTGCTTTCGCCGATAAAGTCGGCAACAAAAGCATTCTTGGGCTCATTATATATATCAAGAGGAGTTCCTATCTGCTGGATAACGCCGCCGTCCATAACAACGATTGTGTCGGACATGGAAAGGGCTTCCTCCTGGTCATGGGTAACATAAATGAAGGTTATGCCGAGTCGCTGCTGAATGTTTTTCAGTTCAACCTGCATATCCTTGCGAAGCTTGAGGTCAAGAGCGCCGAGAGGTTCATCAAGAAGAAGAACTCTGGGTTTAACCGCAAGAGCTCTTGCAATTGCAACTCTCTGCTGCTGACCGCCTGAAAGCGAATTTATATTGCGTTTATTAAAGCCCGTCAGATTGACCAGAGCGAGCATTTCTTCAACGGTTTCTTTAATCTGCTTTTCGGGAACTTTCTTTATTCTCAATCCGAAAGCAACGTTTTCATAAACATTAAGGTGGGGAAAAAGCGCATAACGCTGAAAAATAGTGTTAACCTGCCTTTTGTGAGGAGGAACACCATTAATCTTTTTGCCCTCAAAAATAACCTCACCTTCGTCGGGTTCAATAAATCCCGCAATTATCCTGAGCGTTGTGGTTTTACCGCAGCCCGAAGGACCGAGAAATGTTATAAACTCCTTGTCACGAATGTAGAGGTTGAGATTTTTAAGCACCTGATTATTTCCGAAGGTTACGGAAATATTTTTTAAGTCAATTATCGCATTTTTTTTCAATTATGCAGCCCCTCTCTGCCTTTGCCGGATATAACGGCGAAGCGGCTAATAATATCAATTATATATTAATATAAAATATAGTGCAAAAATCCGCAAATGTCAACAATTTTTTTGAGAAATTCACGATAAATCCGTTGCCGTTTGAAGCTTACAAATATTTTTCTTTGATTTGCTCTTAAATGCTCTGTTTTGCTCTGTTTTACTCGCTTTTTTATTTTAATATTTTTTTTGAAATTCTGCGGTAAATTATCCCGTTTTCAGGCAATACTTTAACTGTCAAGAAAAATTTATCGGGGTGGTTATTTGCAGTTCAACAAGGTTGAAATATGCGGAATCAACACAGCAAAGCTGAAAGTCCTTAAGGAAAGCGAAAAAATTGAGCTTCTGAAAAAGGCGAGAACGGGCGATAAAAAAGCGAGAGATGAGCTTGTCACGGGAAATCTGAGGCTCGTTCTGAGCGTTATACAGAGATTTTCAAACAGAGGAGAAAATCCCGATGATCTTTTTCAGGTAGGATGCATAGGTCTTATCAAAGCGATTGATAATTTTGATTTAAGTCTTGATGTCAGGTTCAGCACCTATGCCTGCCCGATGATAATCGGCGAGGTAAGGCGGCATCTGCGTGACAACAATCCGATAAGGGTCAGCCGTTCAGTCAGGGATACTGCATATCATGCAATGCAGGTCAGGGAAAGGCTTATCAACGAGCTTGAACGCGACCCCACTCCCGAGGAAATCGCAAAAGAACTCGGGATTGACAAAGAAAGCGTTGTGATTGCACTTGATGCAATAGTTGAACCCGTTTCGCTCAATGAACCCGTTTATTCCGACGGAGGCGACACGATATATGTTATGGACCAGATAGGCGACACTGAAACAGACGAAAGCTGGCTTGAAGAAATCCTTTTGAAGCAGGCAATAAAATCCTTAAGCGACAGAGAGAAAAAAATCCTTCATCTGCGCTTTATGCTCGGCAAAACACAGATGGAGGTTGCTGATGAAATAGGTATTTCTCAGGCGCAGGTTTCAAGGCTTGAGAAAGGTGCTATCAAAAGAATAAAAGACAACAACAAAGCATGAAAAAAGGCGGTCAGATGACCGCCTTTTGTATTATTTTTCAACAACATATGTTGCATAAGCAAGCATTTCGCCTCTGAGGAAATCAACGGCATTGAACACAATCTTATCCTCATAAACAGTCACTATCATGCCCTCGGATGAACGCATATAGTGTTCGGAGGAATCATCAACATTTGCGGTTGTTCTTCTGGGTGAGGAAACGCTTGAAACATGAACCATTGTTGCATATTCGCCGTTATAATCCGCAATGTTAAGATTGGGATTGAACTTCTGCATATCATATGCCCAATGAGAATGTCCGTTGAAATAAACAACATTTTCGTATTTATCCATCATTTCTCTGAAACGGACTTCATCGGGACATCCGCTTGTGAATGCAAGGTCATAATGTCTGCCGACATTGTTCTCAATATTTCCTTCGCCCATATGGGGATTTTCTCCTTCAATCGGGTTATTGAGGAAGGTGTGGAAGAAAAGATAAACCGTTGTATCTTTATAGGTTTCAAACTGTGCTTCAAGCCAGTCAAGCTGCTCATCGGTCAGAATGCGGCTTTCAGGGCGGTTATAG
>JAZSAH010000078.1:0-3313 GCA_045601745.1 Acutalibacteraceae bacterium | reverse complement strand
GCTAACGATATTATTGCTAACCCTGCAAAATACAGCGAGAAATGCCGCGGTAAGAAGCTTGCTACGCTTTTCTTTGAGCCTTCAACAAGAACAAGACTCAGTTTTGAAGCTGCTATGTATGAGCTTGGCGGTAATGTTCTCGGTTTTTCTGCTGCACAGAATTCATCTGCAGCAAAAGGTGAGAGTGTAGCGGATACCGCAAAAACAACATCGTGTTATGCGGATATCATCGCTATGCGTCACCCTAAAGAGGGTGCACCGCTTGTTGCTGCGATGAATGCAAGCGTACCGGTTATCAATGCAGGTGACGGTGGACATAATCACCCGACGCAGACGCTTACCGACCTTCTCACAATCTACAGAGAGAAGGGTAGGCTTGACAATCTTACAGTAGGTTTCTGCGGTGACCTAAAATTCGGCAGAACAGTACATTCGCTTATTTCTGCACTTTCAAGATATAAGAATATCAAGTTCATTCTTGTTTCTCCCGAAGAGCTTAAGCTTCCGAGTTATGTTAAGGATGTGCTCAAGAAAAACAATCTTGAATATGTGCAGACGACCGATCTTGATTCGGTAATGCCTGAGCTTGATATTCTCTATATGACACGTGTTCAGCGTGAAAGATTCTTTAACGAAGAAGATTATCTCAGACTTAAGGACAGCTATATTCTTTACCCTGAAAGACTTAATAATGCTAAGTCTGATCTTTCAATTCTTCATCCGCTGCCCCGTGTAAATGAGATAAGTGTTGCCATTGATGATGACCCGCGTGCTTGTTACTTTAAGCAGGTGCTGAACGGCAAGTTTATACGAATGGCACTTATTCTTAAGCTTCTGGAGGTAGAATAATTATGAAAATAGATTCTATCAAAAACGGCTTTGTTATTGACCATATTACTGCGGGTAACGCAATGAAGATTTATAATCTGCTCGGTCTCGGTAATCTTGATTGCCGCGTTGCTCTGATTACTAATGTTCCCAGTAACAAAATGGGCAAGAAAGATATTATCAAAATTGACGATGATATTGTTATTGATACCGATATTCTCGGCTTTGTTGACCCTAATGCAACAGTAAACATTATCAAGGATGAAGTGATTGTTGATAAAAAAAAGCTTGAGCTACCTGAAAAACTTATCAACGTAATTAAATGTAAAAATCCGAGATGTATTTCTTCTGTTGAGCAGGAGTTGCCGCAGATTTTTAATCTTACCGATAAAGAGAAGCAGGTTTACCGTTGCCTTTACTGTGAAACAAAGGCAAATAATGCATAAATGATATTTCAACTGCATCATTAGATTAATGATGCAGTTATTTTTTAAAAAAGTCCTTGACAAATTTCTTTTACGGTGTTATAGTGACAAAAAACCAAACGAGGTAAATTTCATGAACACATATCATTTCTCAAAACTTGATATGGATATGAATTGGCTTGCACAGCATGATTATCAGTCAGCTTGCAGGCTTATACCTCTATATTCATTTTGGGATAGATAAACTTTTATTTCCATATGTTTATAACGGTGTAAGTAGCTGCAGATACTTACACCGTTTATTTTTTATACTCAAAGGAGATTTTTTATGAAACTATTTAAATTAATCAAAAAGAAACTTTTCAAAAAGCAACCTGTGAAAACAGGTGATCATCTTGTAGATTTCTATAACCGTATCGATGAAGATTTCCGCCTTTTATCCAAACACGGAAGAATTGAATTCCTTACAACCACAAAGTATATTGAGAAATATTTGAAAGACGGAATGAAGATTATGGAAATCGGTGCAGCTACGGGCAGATACTCGCATTACTTTGCTCAAAAAGGTTTTGAAGTTGATGCCGTTGAACTCATTGAGCATAACATTGAGGTTTTCAAATCAAAAACACAGCCGAATGAAAAAATCAGCATCAGACAAGGCAACGCAATCAATCTGTCTGAATATCCTGATGAAAGCTATGACATAACGCTTTTACTCGGTCCGATGTATCACCTCTATACGGTTGAAGAACAGAAGAAAGCTTTGTCGGAAGCAATGCGAATCACCAAAAGCGGTGGTTATGTTTTTGTTTCATACTGTATGGTTGACCCTTCTGTTTTAACGGGAATTTTCAAAAACAACAAGGTACAGCAAAGCATTGAAGACGGACTGATTGACACCGAAACCTTTGAAACATTCTTTCCTCCGCACGGTATTTTCAAGCTCTACACAAGAGATGAAATTTTTGAGCTGACGGATGAACTCAATGCGGAAAGACTTCACTTTATCGCAACCGACGGTTATGCCTGCCATATGCGTGAAGTTATAGACAAAATGGATATCGAAACCTACGAACTGTATCTTAAATACCATTTCAAAACCTGCGAAAGGCAGGATTTAATCGGTTTATCGCACCACACGCTTGACATGCTCAGAAAGGAGTAAAAATATGATTACATACCCGAATTATGACAGAAGCATTTTATCAATCGCTTCGTCTGTTTTAAATCACTTCGGTGTTAAAGATTGCCAACATAAAACCTTGCCGGAATTTGATGAACTTCTGAGTAAGGATTATAAAAACGTTATAGTTATGCTTTTTGACGGCTTGGGTGTTTCGGCAATCAATGAACATCTGAACGAAAATTACTTTTTGCGAAAACATTTTGTCTGTCCGATTTCGTCTGTATTCCCATCAACAACCGTTGCTGCTACAACATCAATAGAAAGCGGATATTCACCCGCTGAAACAGGTTGGCTTGGATGGGATTTATACTTTGATGAAATAGGCGAAAATGTTGCGGTATTCCGCAATGCTTTACAGAAAAACGGTGAGCCTGCAGCAAACTTTAACGTTGCATGGAAATATATCCCTTACAAAAGAATATTTGAGCGCATTGAGGAAGTAAACGGCAAAGTCTCTGCCATTTACATATCGCCGTTTTCAAAGCACCGTATAAAAAGCATGCCTCATATCTGCAAAACCGTAAAAAGGCTTTTGAGGAAAAGAAAAGCAAAATACATATACACCTATTGGCATCAGCCCGACACGGCAATGCACAGATACGGTGTTAAAAGCGAGCAGGCACACGAACAGATTTTGCTGATTAACAGCGAAGTTGAAAAGCTTTGCAAAAGCATTAAAAACTCGCTTGTTATTATCACCGCTGACCACGGACTGTGCGACGGTGTGAATGAATATCTTGAGGATTATCCAGAGCTTTCCGCAACGTTGAAGCGTCCTCCGTCAATCGAAGCAAGAGCCTTGAGTTTTTTTGTGAAAGACGGTATGAAGGATGATTTCAAAAACGAGTTTAACAAACTTTTCGGCGATGATTTT
>JAZSAH010000077.1:0-3199 GCA_045601745.1 Acutalibacteraceae bacterium | reverse complement strand
TGAATATCGCTTTGATTGCACACGACGCAAAAAAAGAACTCATGGCAGAATTCTGCATAGCCTATTGCGGAATATTAAGCCGTCACAATCTCTATGCAACAGGAACAACAGGCAAGATTGTTGCAGAGGCAACAGGTCTTGAGATTACCCGTTTTTTAAGCGGTATTCAGGGCGGCGATGAGCAGATTGCTTCAAGAATCGCCTGCAACGAAATCGACGTTCTTCTTCTTTTCCGTGACCCTTTGACCGCAAAGCCTCACGAGCCTAACGAAGCAACGCTTCTCAGGCTGTGCGATGTCCACAATGTCCCCGTTGCAACAAATATCGCAACGGCGGAAGCTCTGATTCATTCACTTGCCAGAGGAGACCTGGATTGGCGCGAAATCGTCAATCCCAAGAAGATAATTTAATCTTCTGAAATGCACTCCTTCGGGCACATCTGTGATTTTTTAAGGAGTCGCTTATAACGGCGGCTCCTTTTTCACCAGTTAAATTATAAGTCAAAAAAGGAAGAATAACTATGGCTTTAGTTACAAAGGCTGTCAAAGGCACTCAGGATTTGCTCCCTGCAGACAGCTATAAAAATCAGTTCATTGAATCAACAATGCTCGATATCGCTTCAAAGTTCGGCTTCAGAGAAGTCAGAACTCCCGTTTTTGAACATACCGAGCTTTTCCAGAGAGGCGTCGGCGAAACAACCGACGTTGTTCAGAAGGAAATGTATACCTTCAACGACAAGGGCGAGCGTTCAATAACTCTCCGCCCCGAAGGCACTGCAGGCGCAGTAAGAGCCTTCCTTGAACACGGTCTTTTCAACGAGGCTCTCCCCTCAAAGATGTGCTATCTCACATCGTGCTACCGCTACGAGAAGCCTCAGGCAGGCAGACTTCGTGAATTCCACCAGTTCGGCGTTGAGGTTTTCGGTGCAGGCGCACCCGCCGCAGATGCAGAGGTAATCTCCGTTGCCAACGAGATTTTCGCATTCCTCGGCGTTCAGAACCTTCAGCTCGAAATCAACTCAATCGGCTGCCCCGAATGCAGAAAGAATTATCATAATGCTCTCAAGGAATATTTTGAGTCAAAAAAAGAAAACCTCTGCGGAACCTGCCTTGAAAGACTCGAAAAAAATCCCATGAGAATTCTTGACTGCAAGAGTCCCGTCTGCTCCGAAATAGCAAATGATGCGCCCGTTATTCTCGACTATATCTGCGATGAATGCAAGGCTCACTTTGAAAGCGTTAAGAAATATCTCGATGTCATGAACATTGAATATACCGTTAATCCCCGTATCGTGAGAGGTCTTGACTATTATTCAAGAACCGTTTTCGAATTTGTTTCAACCGAAATCGGTGCTCAGGGCACTGTCTGCGGAGGCGGAAGATACGACGGTCTTGTTGAAGAACTCGGCGGACCCCACACCCCTGCTCTCGGCTTCGGTATGGGTATCGAAAGACTCCTTCTTCTCCTTAAAGCGCAGAACATCGAAATCCCCGAACCCTCGGGCTGTGACCTCTATATCGCACCCATGGGCGATGCAGCTTCGCTTGAAGCAATGCGAATCGTTTCCGACCTTCGTGCAAACGGCGTTTCGGCTCAGACCGATGTTGTAGGCCGTTCACTCAAGGCACAGATGAAATATGCCGACAAAATCGGCGCAAAATACACAATGGTTCTCGGCGATAACGAAATCGCAGAGGGCAAGGCAAAAATCAAGAATATGAACACGGGCGAAGCCTCGGAAGCGGAGCTTGCCGACCTCGGCGAAAACTTCATGGAATTCCTTGTCCGTGAAGCAACATCTGCTCTGGGCGAAAGCCTCAACCTTGAAGGCGTTGACCTTTCGGGATTGATTAGTTTTTAAATATCCCGTAGGGACAGCGCAGAGGCTGTTCCCTACAGTTATCAATCATAAAAACGAGGTAAAACATTATGGATTTTATGACCGGTCTTAAAAGAACCCACTACTGCGGCGACCTGCGTCTTTCCGATGCAGGAAAAACAGTTACCGTTGCAGGCTGGGTACAGCGCCAGAGAGACCTCGGCGCACTTATTTTCATTGATTTAAGAGACAGAGAGGGCATTGTTCAGCTTGCCTTTGACGAATCAACCGCAAAGGATGTTTTTGAAAAAGCAGCTTCGGCAAGAAGCGAATATGTTCTCATGGCGCAGGGCGTTGTAAGAGAACGTTCCGCAAAGAACACCGAAATTCCCACGGGCGAGATTGAAATCGAGGTCACAGACCTTCGTGTGCTTGCAAAGAGCGAAACTCCCCCGTTTGAAATCATCGAAGACTGCCAGACAGCAGAACTTACAAGACTCAAATACCGTTATCTTGACCTTCGCAGACCCGACCTCCAGAAGAATATTCTTCTCCGTCATAAGATAACAAAGATTACCCGTGACTATTTTGATGAAAACGGCTTCATCGAAATCGAAACTCCTATTCTCATCAAGTCAACTCCCGAAGGTGCAAGAGACTATCTTGTTCCCAGCCGTATCCACAAGGGCAAATTCTATGCTCTCCCCCAGTCACCTCAGCTTTATAAGCAGCTTTCGATGGTTGCAGGCTTTGACAGATATATGCAGATTGCACGCTGCTTCCGTGACGAAGACCTCCGTGCAGACCGTCAGCCCGAATTCACCCAGATTGACCTTGAAATGTCTTTCGTTGACATGGAAGATGTTCTTGCAATCGGCGAAGGCTATATCGAAAGAGTTTTCCGTGAAGCAATCGGTGCAGAAATCAAGCTTCCCCTTCCCCGTCTTACCTTCAAGGAAGCTATGGAAAGATACGGAAGCGATAAGCCCGACA
This sequence comes from Acutalibacteraceae bacterium, assembly GCA_045601745.1. Lineage (GTDB taxonomy): Bacteria > Bacillota > Clostridia > Oscillospirales > Acutalibacteraceae > CAG-177. Next base: position 387 of record JAZSAH010000077.1, on the reverse strand, counting down.
CACGCTACGGCATGGAAATCTATGACCTGAGCGAAACCGTCAAAAACTGCGGCTTCGGCGTTTTCACGGGCGCACTTGAAGCAGGCGGCAGCGTAAGAGGTATAACAGCAAAGAACGCTTTCAATATTCTCACAAGAAAAGAAATCGATAAGCTCACAGAAATGGTGAGAGGCATCGGCGCAAAGGGTCTTGCATGGGCAAGAATTGCCGAAGACGGAACGGTTGCTTCTTCCTTTGCAAAGTTCATGACCGAAGAAGAAATGAACGCCATCTGCGAAAAGGCTGACGCAAAGGCAGGCGACGTTATCCTCATCATCGGTGACGGCAAGAATTCCACCGTTCTTTCCGTTCTCGGCGCACTCCGTCAGACAGTTGCAAAGAAGCTTG
>JAZSAH010000076.1:0-8949 GCA_045601745.1 Acutalibacteraceae bacterium | reverse complement strand
CCTCCGATTTTTTCAGGTGTTCATAACTGTTACACAGAAAGAGGAACATCCGCTTTAATGTTATTGGCATTAAACCCCGTCTTTGAGAGCCGAAGCCGCAACTGACGGCACAAATGCGAGTAATATAATATCATATGTTTTTAAAGAATGCAAGCACTTTTTTGTTAAATCCGCAAAAATTTGTGAATTTAAACATTTTGACGGGTTTTTATTGTTTTATATGTCCGTTATTATTCAAATATGCTCAAATCTTCCCTCAGAAGCTTTGTTCTGATTATCTCCGTTTTCTCGGGTGATGCCGAAAACTCTCCGTAAAGGGCATTCATCAGAAGCTCCGCATTGAGATTTACGGAATTTCCCGCCGCGAGAACTGTTTTTATTTTAACGGAATTTCCGTTGTGCTTTATTTCAAAAGAACGGATAAGCTCACAGAGATTGACGGTTTTTATTCCCCTCTTGCTTCTCTTTTCGGCATTGAGAACACCGCTTTCCATAACGGAAGCTGCACCCGAAACAAAGCCCTCCGCTTCGCCTTCGGTCGGAAATTCAACATCGATTTCATATTCGCCTGCCGCAATTTCATTTGGTTTGCAGACCGGTTTTGCAACATCTGTAATTTCAATTCCTTCGGGCATAACGCTGTTGAGTCTGTTCTTTATTTCCTTGAATGAAAGTTCTTCTTCTATCCTTATATCAAGAGGCTCACGCATACCCGACTGTCCGAGAGGGAGGGGCATGAGGAAGGTCATATAGGGATGAGGATTGAAGCCCTCGGTATACCAAAGCGGTATATTTGCACGGCGCACGGCTCTTGTCATGCAGCGGTTCATATCAAGGTGAGAGATATAGACGGCAAGTCCGTCTTTTTTAAACCACAGTCTTACCGATTTCATCGCACGCACCTCCGTTAAGCTTATTTGCACCGCAGCCTGCACATTTTTCACGGCAGCAAGCGGTTGTTACACCCTCATGAGCTTTTTTGCTTTCACTGATAAGGAATTTCTTGGTTACGCCGTAGTCCATATGTTCCCACGGAAGAACTTCTTCATAATCACGGCGTCTTGCGGTATAGAAGAACGGGTCGATACCGTTTTCCGCAAAACTTTCTTCCCATGCATCCTTTTTAAGGTGTTCAGACCAACCGTCGAGCCTGCAGCCCTTGCGCCATGCCGTTTCGATAACATCGGCAAGGCGTCTGTCACCTCTTGCAAAAACACCTTCAAGGAAGCTTGTCCAGGGAACGTGTCTTGAAACATTGACCTTTCTTGTTGTTACGCAGTTAATAAGGAAATCCTGCTTTTCGATAAGGGTATCGGGTTTATCCTGAGGCTCCCACTGGAAAGGAGTGAAGGGTTTGGGAACAAGCGAAGCAAGACTGATGCTGACGCTTACGCTCTTACCCTTGGGTTTGTCGGGATTCTTATAGAATTCGTCAACAACTGCCTGAGCAAGATTTGCAATGCCTCTGATATCTTCTTCGGTTTCGGTGGGTAAACCTATCATGAAATAGAGCTTCACAGCAGTCCATCCGCCCGAAAATGCCTGTGCGGCAGTACGCAAAACTTCTTCTTCGGTAATATTTTTATTGATAACATCACGAAGGCGCTGGGTACCTGCTTCGGGGGCAAAGGTAAGACCGCTTCTTCTGACGGCATTGAGCTTTTCCATGAGCTCTTTCGGAAAATTATCCGCACGCAGCGACGGGAGAGCGATATTTATCTTTTCATCGATTGTCCACGGAAGCATATTCTTTATCAGAGTTTCAAGACCTCTGTAGTCACTTGTGCTCAGTGAACAAAGAGAAATTTCGTCATAACCCGTGCTGTCACAGATTGCTTTACACTGCGCTTCAACAACCTCGGGAGACTTACTCCTGAGGGGTCTGTTGAGGAATCCCGCCTGACAAAAACGGCATCCTCTTATACAGCCTCGGAAAATTTCAACCGTTGTTCTGTCATGAACAACCTCAAGGAAGGGAACAACAAATTCCGACGGTGAAAACATTTCGTCAAGATTTGCAACATTTCTTTTGACCACTTTTTCGGGTGCGCCGTTTGTGGGTGTTACGGATTTAACGGTGTTATCTTCGTTATATTCAACCTCATAAAGCGAAGGAACATAAACGCCCTTAATCTGTGCGGCTGCAACAAGAAATTCCTGCTTCGTTGCACCTTTTGCCTTATATTCCTTAAGCAAATCAATAAGCTCGTTTGTTACCTCCTCGCCGTCACCGGGCAGAGTTATATCAAAGAATTCAGCCATCGGTTCGGAATTGCAGACACAGGTTCCGCCTGCGATAACTATGGGAGTGAGAGCTGTTCTGTCCTTTGACCTCACAGGCAGACCGGCAAGGTCAAGCATATTGAGAACGTTGGTATAGCTCAGCTCATACTGCATGGTAAAGCCGATAATATCAAAGTCCTTTATTGCATCGCCGCTTTCGAGGGCATAAAGAGGAATGCTGTTTTCACGCATAACCTCCTCCATATCAACCCACGGCGCAAAAACTCTTTCGCACCATGCATCCTCTCTTGCATTGACGAGAGAATAGAGGATTTTCATTCCGAGATGCGACATACCGATTTCATAGGTATCGGGAAAACAGAACGCATAACGGATATCAATTTTCGATTTGTCTTTCACAACGCTGTTAAGCTCGCCGCCCGTATATCTTCCGGGCTTCTGAACCTTAAGCAAAAATTTTTCAAGTTCTTTGGGATACATACAAATTCTCCTGAAAATTATTTTAACTTATATATAATAGCATATATTTTCAGAAAAATCTACAACAGATTTTCTTTCATATCGAAGATGTTTGCCAACGCAACATAAACCGCAACAGCAAGAAGTGTTATGTTATGATTTATCCTCAGAAAACAAATCCCCGAAACAATCAGCGGTGCAATAATAACAACTGAAACTGCAAGACATATTGCATCTGCCATTTTTTCTTTTGTATTTCCGCAAAGGACGGCATAAAGAATATTTCCGCCGTCAAGAGGCTTGCAGGGTATGAGATTAAAAGCTCCGATGCAAAGGCTTATTATTGCCGCATCACGCAAAGAATTGATTATGTTGCTCATAAGGAACAATATCGCCGAAAAAAACAGATTCGCCGAAGGTCCCGAAACAAAAACGGCAATCTCACCTGCCGTTTTTTGCGCCGACATGGGATAGCGTTCAAGTTTTATTCCGTAAAAAGACAGCTCGATTCTTTTGGGCTTTTCTCCGAGAATAAGCAGGCATATTATATGCCCCATTTCATGAATAATACAGCAAAGAAGCGCTGTTGCACCAACACCGCTTTCATCGATAATCAATGTCAGAGTCACGGCAACAGCAAAAGAAAAGTTGATTTTCAGCTCGGTTTTTCCGAAATCAAGCTTCATCGGCATTTATAAGCAACTCAGGGTCAACTCTTATTCCGTTTATTCTGACTTCAAAATGAAGATGCGGACCCGTTGACATTCCCGTTGAACCCACAAGGCCGACGGTTTCCCCCTGTCTCATAACCGAACCCTTTTCGGCATAAATCTCCGAAAGATGGCAATAGAACGTTTCAAATCCGTCGGAATGCTCAACAAGAACATATTTGCCCCAGGAATCATCCTCGCCCGTTTTTGTAACTTTTCCGAAATAGACAGCCGATATCGGTGTTCCTTCAGCTGTCGCAAGGTCAAGACCGGTGTGAAAGCCCTTTTTGCCCGTTATCGGATGCGTTCTGTAACCGAAACGGGAGGTTATTCTTGCGCCGCTGACCGGCATAACCGGGGTTGCATTCACAAAATATTCCGCAAAAGAAGTTCCTTTTGCCGATTCAATATCGTTACCGCCCGACCCATCTATGATTTCACCTACGGCAATTTTTTCACCCGTTTCATCACTCGTTACTTCATATGTTGTCATTATATTATCGGACATCACGGTTTCGGTTTCATTTTTTGAATTTACCGGTTTCAGCACAAATTCCGCCGCCTCTTTAAGCTGACCCGCTATATCCCCTGCCGACATATCCGTCTGCATAATCCGGGCGTAATCCTCTTTCATTTCCGCAAAAAGATTGGGAGCAATTTTTGATGCAGCAAAAACTCCCGAAACAATAAGAAAGCTCAGAAAGCTCTGAATGAGAATAAGTCTTATGAGATAATCGGTTTTTGTTTTTTCTTTTACTTTCTTACGAGGCTGTGCATCCTCATCGGTAAATCTGAAGCGGTTTCTGTATTCATCACGTTCTTCTCTCTGCGGTGTCTGAAAATCGTAGTCCATTATAATTCCCCCGAAAAAGTTTTGGTTAATTATATGAAACAGTTTTAAAGATTATGATAAAACAAAAAGCAAGGCACCGTTAAGCACCTTGCTATCAAATTTACTTTTTTCTTGAATAATCAACTATTGCCAGCACAACATTTTCTGCTAAAACAACAAATGAAATCCACAAAGAGGTTTCAAATGCATTGAAAAATCTTTCCATTGACCACAAGCTGTCACCGAAAATTCCAAAAAAGAAGTGTAACAGACTGTTGATTTGTAAACCGTCGTGATATTCAGATAAAAGATTAAAGAAAAAATTGAGTCCTAAATCTACTGAAACAAAAACAGATATGAGCAACAAAACGAGTGATGCGATTCGTATCTTTTTCATGTTATTCCTCCGCAATTATTCTCCAGTAATCATAAGAATAATATTTTGTCAGTTTTTCCTCTGCAACGGCAATGCTTTTGAAATATTCATCATCAAAATCGCCCTCGGGGTCTGCATAAAGTCCCCACGCTGCCGCTTCATTTACCGACGGATAATATTTATCCCACAAAAGCTTGCTGCCTTTTTTATCTTTATTATAGTTGAGATAGTTCAAATCCTCACGGATACTATCCCTCACTTTGATATAGTCAGCATCAAGCTCTTTTCGCTCTTTTTCGGGACACTGTCCCATGGAATAGTATTCGGCTCTGACGGTTATGCTCTGCAAAGTTGCAATATATTTCGACATTCTCTTTGCAAGCTGTTCATCGGTGAGTTTTTCAAGTCTTGTTTCCATATTCTCACCATTCATCGCTTTCATCAATCAGAACGGCATGAGCGCATCTTATACCGTCAACCGCCGCCGAAACAATTCCGCCTGCATATCCCGCACCTTCACCGCAGGGATAAAGACCTCTGATATTTGACTGATAAAGGTCATCTCGAAGAATTCTGACAGGTGCGGAAGAACGGGTTTCGGGTGCTGTGAGAATGCCGTCGGGAAGTGCAAAACCGTTAAGGCTCTTATCCATTTTAACAACAGCCTGAGCCATTATATCCGTCACCTTCTGCGGTAAGACCTTTCGGATATCGCCGGGAGTAACACCCGTAGCACAGGTCGGTTTTACATAAGAAAGCCTCTTTGACGGTGTGTTATTCAGAAAATCGCCGATGGTCTGGCAAGGTGCGCTGTAGTCACCACCGCCAAGTTCAAATGCGGTTTTTTCGATTTTTCTCTGAAGCTCAATTCCTGCAAGAGGATGGTCGCTTCCGAAATGCTCGGGTTCAATTCCGACAAGCAGCGCTGCATTTGAATTTTCGCCGTCACGGGCATATTCGCTCATTCCGTTAACAACAACATGGCCTTCTTCCGATGCTGCCGCAACAACCGTTCCGCCGGGACACATACAGAAAGTATATGCACCCCTGCCGTGTTCGGGATGGCAGGCAAGCTTGTAGTTTGCTGCGCCGAGTGCAGGATGACCTGCAAATGAGCCATACTGCGCTTTATCAATCATCTCTCTGGGATGCTCGATTCTGACACCCACGGAGAAAGGCTTCTGAATAATTTTTATTCCTTTTTTATAAAGCATTTCAACGGTATCACGAGCCGAATGTCCTATGCAGAGAAGAAGAGTATCTGTTTCTATATCTTCAAATCCTCCGTCGGGATTTCTGCAGGTAATTCCCTGAATAACGCCGTTTGCAATAATCAGATCCGTCAGTTTCCAACCGAAACGGACTTCACCGCCGAGTGAAATGATTTCTTCACGGAACGCTTTGACAACTGCGCCGAGTCTGTCCGTACCGATATGAGGAGTTGAGGAATATGCAATTTCTTCGGGAGCACCGTGGGCAACCAGCTCGTCAACAACCTTTCTGCAAAGAGGGTCTTTTATTCCCGTTGTCAGTTTGCCGTCGGAAAAAGTACCTGCACCGCCCTCGCCGAACTGAACATTGCTTTCGGTGTTGAGTTTTTTCGTTGTCCAGAATTTATTTACATCGCTTGTTCTGGTATCAACATCTGCACCTCTTTCGATAACAAGAGGCTTGAGTCCTGCTCTTGCAAGGATAAGCGCCGCATAAAAACCGGCAGGTCCGAAGCCTGCAATTACGGGTCGGAGCGTGCTTGTTCTGCGGATTTCGGGCATTTCATATTTATATGGAACACCGATTTCAACCTTTGAATTTTTCGCATGGGCAGCAACGGATTTTTCATCCGAATCCACTTCAACGGCAACATTATAAACAAAGAAAATATTATCTTTTTTTCTGCAGTCAACAGCCTTTTTGGTTATCTGCAGGGATTTGATTTTTTCTTCTTTGCATCTGAGTGCCTTTGCGGCAGCCGTGCGGAGTGCCGACTCATTACTGTCAAGCGGCAATTTGATTTCATTTATCTTTATCATAATAATTCCTCATCAGTTAAGCTCGCCTGCAAGCATACCCGATGCCCATGCCCATTGGAGATTGAAACCTCCGCAGCCGCCGTCAACATCGATTATCTCGCCTGCGAAATATAAATTCCTGCAAATTTTTGATTGCATTGTTTCGGGGTCAATTTCGCTTGTTTTTATTCCTCCGCTTGTGACCTGAGCATCCTTAAAATCCCTTGCGCCGGTAACCTCAAGCGAAAAATTCTTGATTTTTTCAGCAATTTTCCGTATATCCTTTTCGCCGAGTTCATTGATAAGCTTATCAGCTTTGTAAAGTTTTGCAGCTTTACAAATTGCAATTCCGACTGCTTTCGGAAGAAATCCCGTCAGAAGATTATCAACATTGGTAAATCCCTTGATTTTATTGAGGTTCGCAAGATAGTCTGCAAGTTCATCATAACTCATATCAGGCATAAAGTCTATATGTGTAAAGGGGTCTTGCTTTACGGTATCGATATATTTCTGTGCCGATGCGGCAAGCTCCATTGCAGCAATTCCCGAAAGACCGTAATCCGTAAAAAGGATTTCTCCGCTTGTCTGTGCAATTTTTTTATCACCTTTAAGAGTAAGAGTAACATTTCTGACCCTGACGCCCTTCAAAGGCTTCGTTATTCCGGGCGAAGCGCATAACGGCACAAGCGCAGGATAAAGCTTTGTTATGCTGTGACCGAGAAATTTCGCAAGGGCATATCCGCTTCCGTCAGAGCCTTGCGACGGAGATGATTTTCCGCCTGCGGCAATTATCAGTTTTTTGCAGTTAAATTCACCGTTTATCAAAAAATCCGATTTATGCTTTATTTCCGTTACGGGAGTTTCGCAGAAAACATCAATTTTCAGTCTTTCAAGCTCAAAACGCAGAGCATCAACAACGGAAGAAGCAGTGTTGCTTTCGGGATAAACTCTGCCGCAGGAATCGGTATAACAAAGCAAACCGAGAGAAGCAAAGAATTCCTTTATTTTTTCGGGGCTGTATTTTTCAAAAGCGTATGAAGCAAATTCTTTCCCGACATAATCATGCATAACAGCATTTTCGTTTGTGAGGTTGCATTTACCGTTGCCTGTTGCAAGAAGTTTTTTCCCTATTCTGGGCAGTTTTTCAAGAATTGCGATTTTCATATCGGGATTTGTACGCTTTGCATTTATTGCCGCAACAATTCCCGACGAGCAACCGCCGACAACTATCATATCGTAGCTTTTCATTTTCATGCCCCCCTCTGAACAAATATCTGACTATATATTTTACAATGTTATAAGAAGAATGTCAAATACTATTGATATTCAAAATTATTTATGATAAAATAACAACATAAACAATAATCGAAAGGATGTATTTACTATGACAGAAATCAATAAAGACATGAAAATCGGCGAAATCCTTGATGCAAACCGTGAGGTTGCTCCTTTCTTCCTTGAAATGGGAATGCACTGCCTCGGCTGCCCCTCTGCAAGAAATGAATCCGTTGCACAGGCTTGCATGGTTCACGGCGTAAACGCTGACGAGCTTATTGCAAAAATCAACGCTTTCCTTGCACAGAATGCATAATCTTTCAGAAAGAATGCTCATGGCGGCGAGAATGGTGCGTCGGGGAAACACCGTTGCCGATATCGGCACGGACCACGCCTATCTCCCCGCCTATCTTGTTTTAAACGGCATTTCACCGAAGGCTCTTGCGTGCGATGTACGCAAGGGTCCGCTTAATAATGCCGCCAAAACGGTTGAACAATACGGAATATCAGAAAAAATAACCCTGCGTTTATCTGACGGATTCGATGAAATCGAGCCATACGAAGCAGATGATTTTATAATGTGCGGAATGGGCGGAACTCTTATGGAGCAGCTTGTTTCACGCACATACTGGCTCAAGGATGAAAGAAAAAGAATAATCGTTCAGCCGCAGTCACACGCAGAGGATATAAGAAGATTCTTTGTCGAAAACGGGTTTGAAATTCTCTTTGAGGATGCCTGCGTTGACAGCGGTAAGCTTTACTGTGCAATGACAGCCGAATACACGGGCATAAAAAGCGAAAAACCCGTATCTTACATATATTCGGGCGAACTTTCAAAATGCCGCAAAAAAGAAGCAAGAATGTTTCTTGAAAACATTAATTCAAGGCTGAAAAAGAAGCTTGACGCTGAACGCATTCACGGCTCTACCGATACTGCGGAATATCTTGAAAAAGTCACTCTCGAATTGGAGGAAACCATCAATGAAATGCAGACCGACAGTTAAAAACATCTATGATTTTATTGATGAAATGGCACCGTTTGAA
>JAZSAH010000075.1:0-11763 GCA_045601745.1 Acutalibacteraceae bacterium | reverse complement strand
ACGATAACGGGGAGAGCCATGCAGCGTTCACCTGCGCAGCCGAATGATGAATTGATGATACCTCTTGCGCTTCTTTCAAGTGCGGCATCTTCAAGAACAAGACCGTGGTTCTTTGCTTCGCAGAGAGCCTGAACTCTCTTGCCGTTTGCGGCAGCTCTTGAATAAATGTGAAGACCAACGCTTGTTGAACCGACGAAGGTGATACCCTTGACATCAGGGTGGTCCATAAATATTTCAGCTTCGTTTCTCGAGCAGGTAACGATGTTGATAACGCCGTCGGGAAGACCTGCTTCCTGCCAGAGCTCTGCAAGTCTCATGCAGGTCATGGGAGTCATGGATGCAGCCTTGAGAACGATTGTGTTACCGCAGACAATGCAGAGGGGTGACATCCAACCCATGGGAATCATGCCGGGGAAGTTGAAGGGAACGATGCCTGCGAAAACGCCGACGGGTTCTCTGTAAAGTGTTGTGTCATAGCCTGATGAAGTATCTCTCATGCTTTCGCCCATGAGAAGTGAGGGAGCCGAGCAGGCAAGCTCAACGGGTTCCTTAACCTTGAGGATATCGCCCTTTGCTTCGCTCCATACCTTGCCGTGTTCTCTTGCGCAGATTTCTGTAAGCTCATCCATATGCTCTTCAAGAAGTTCACGGAATTTGAAAACAATCTGAACTCTTTTCATAACGGGTACGTTTGACCAGCTCTTGAACGCTTCCTTTGCGCAAGCAATAGCTTTGTTAACTTCGTCTTTTGTGCAGCAGGGAGTCTGTGCGATAACTTCACCTGTGCTGGGGTTATAAACATCCATGTATTTTTCGCAGGAAGAATCAAGCCACTTGCCGCCTGCAAAATACTTAAGCTTTTTAACTGCCATTTTTAACACTCCGTTCGGTAAATATTTTACCATAATATTTTATCTCTTTTTGAAGTTGATGTCAATAATTATTTAAGAGTCGAACTCTGATTTAGTAGCTGCGTGTTGTAGATAAATAAAACATCGCAGTTTTCAAAATCAACATATTCTCCGAGAATCTGCGAGGAAATATATCGTGTGTCAACGAGCGTTATCTTTCCGTAGCTTCCGAGAAGTAAAGGGGCGAGCGATGAACCGAATGAATCACGGAAGATAACAAGCTCCTTTCCGTCGGGATTGAGAGGATTTTCCGCCGTGATGATTGGAACGGCGCCCGAGAAAAAGACATCGTATTTATCGTTCTTTTTCATTTTTTCGGTGTCATAAACTCCGATGTGTTCTTTCTGTGTTTCAACATTATAAACAATTGCCGAATCCGTTGCTTCATTCCTCATGCAGAAGAGCTTGTCGGGTTCAATTCCAAAAGAGAGCCTTGAAGAATAAACTCCGTTGAAGTCACCGAGATTTTCGGAAATGTATTCGCTCATATCAACGGCGTCAAAACCCATTTTTTCGCCGAGTTTTTCAACAACGGGAAAAATTTCTTCCTGTTTCCAATGAGAATCGGTTTTGTAATAATTGTCAACGTTAAGACAGTCAAAAATATCGATATATTCCATGCCGTTGATATTATTCTTCATAATTTCCGTCATTTTCTGATAGTCATATGAGGGGTAGCCGTTTTTCTCTGCGAGGAAATAATTCTTATCGGGAATTATCGAATAAAAAACACGGTTGTTTTTATCTTTGAGATACTTATCGTGGATAGCATTCATCTTTTTTGCCGCATTTTCAACTGAAGTTTCGCTCAGAGCTTCGTCAATTTCCGAAATATGACCGTCAACAAAATAAGTGCCGTTGTTATCCTTCTGATTGAAAATCTTCAGCTGGACAAAGGCTTTTATCGCTCTGAATTTATCGCGCAGAGGAAACTGGTCGGTCAGATAATCCTCAACGCCGTCAAAAAATGATTTGTCGATAACCTTTTCAACCGAAAACTCGGGAAACTGCGCCGCTTTTCTTCTTTCGGAAGCAAGAACGGAAATCGGTTCTCTGACGATAAACGAACCTGCAACAACAAACAGAAAAGCAAGGAAAAAGGCAATGCTTAAAATATTTCTTGTTTTTTTCATGTCATTGCCTCCTTAAAATCTGAAATAAAGGAACGGGTTATAGGTTCCGTCAATGAGATATGCGGTAACAATAATAAGAACAGCCGCAACAAAAACGGGTTCTGCAATTCTGAGAATGTTATTGCCGGTTTTGTTCTCCTTTATCTTGCTGCAAATTGTTTTGAGAAGCGGTGTTGAACCGATTACGGCAGCGATAATCAGCACTGCATAACTGCGAAGATAATAAAGAGTTATGCCGTTTGAGAGGGGATAAGCAGATGTGAACATACCCCTGAGGTCTTCCGCCGCACCCGAAATCCCGTTTGCATTGAAAATGACAAAGCCGATGAGAACAACAAAAATAAGATAGATATGGCTGATGATTTTCGGAACTCTGTCCTTGATTTTCTTCGGAATGAACTTTTCGCAGAGCAGAAGTGCAGCAAAATAAAGTCCCCAGAGAATGAAGGTCCAGTCTGCACCGTGCCAGAATCCCGTAAGGAACCAGACTGTCAGAATATTAAAAAGAAAACGGAGTTTGCCCACTCTGTTGCCGCCCATGGGGATATAGATATAATCACGGAACCAGCTTCCGAGTGAGATGTGCCATCTTCTCCAGAATTCGGTAACTGTTGAGGAGATGAACGGATAATTGAAGTTTTCCATGAACCTGAATCCGAGCATATGACCCAGACCGATTGCCATATCGCTGTAGCCCGAAAAATCGAAATAAATCTGCAGAGCGAATGCAACAGCGTAAATCCAGAAAAACAGAGTTGATTTTTCGTCGGCAGCACGGAAGGTTTCGCATACCGTTCCGAGAGAGTTTGCCATGATGACTTTTTTGCCAAGACCAACTGCAAATCTTCTTATTCCTAGGGAGAGTTTGTCAAGAGAATGCGTTCTGTGTTTAAGGTCGTGCATAACATCCGTATATCGGACTATGGGACCTGCAACAAGCTGGGGGAAAAGTGAAATATAAAGTGCAAGGCTCAGAGGGTTTTTCTGTGCGGGAGTATCCTTGCGGTAAACATCAATATTATAGCTTATTGACTGGAATGTGAAAAAGCTGATGCCTATGGGAAGCGCAAGCTTCAGAAGACCGATATCGGAATTGAAAACCGAATTTATTGTTGAAATAAAGAAATCAGTATATTTGAAATAAATAAGAGCCGAAAGATTGACCGCAACCGAAGCAACTGTTATCGCAAGGCGTGCTTTACCCTCTGCACGGTCGGTCAGCAGACCGAAAACATAGCTGACGGAAATAACGGCAACCATGAGAATGAGATATTTCGGTTCACCGTAGAAATAGAAAAACAGGCTCGAAAGAAGAAGCCAGATGTTTTTCAGCTTCATCGGCAGGAGATAATATACGCCGATTACCGTCGGCAAAAAGATAAATAAAAAGGTCAGGCTTGAAAAAAGCATAGCGAAATCCTTTCATAAAAAAAGGCGGGAACAAGCCCGCCTGATTTGATTCCGTAAAAATTATTCGAGTGTAATGGGGTCGCCGAGATGCATTTCATCTTCAGGCATTGCTGCAGGCATATCTTCGGGAATGGGTTCGCCGAAGGGAATATCTTCCTGAACTTCGCCTGCTTTTGTGAGAACTTCGCTTTCGTTGCCTTCACATACTGTTGAGAATGCTGCAAGAATGGCGTCAACGTTTTCTTCACTTGACATAACCATCATGATGATGTCGCCGCAGTTTGCAACAGCGATTTTTTCTGCTGCAACGCAGAACCATTTTCTGTAGTTAACGCCTTCAAGGATTTCGTTCTTGAGAGCTTCGATATCAGCGCCTTCTTTAGCCTTGACAAGAGCAAGTGAATAAGCGATTGAAGACATCATGGGCTCTGAAACAACGGCTCTTTCGATTGCATCAGCTGATGCAACGCCGAGGTTATATGTGAGATTGTCAACATCGTCAAGAAGGACTTCGTTTGTGGCAAGAGATGCGATTTCATCTGTGGCTGTTTCGTTGGCATAGATTTTGTCAACGATTTCTTCAAGTGTACCTGTAAGTTCAAAAGCAGGTGCTTCGGGTTCTGTGTTACCGCCGCAGGCAGCAAGTGAGAGTGCCATTGCAAAAGCAAGGACGAGGCAAAGAATTTTTTTCATTTTGTGGCTCCTTTAGTATTTGATATTTTTGATTATTTAAACCTTGATAAATATATCGGAGGTTTATTGATACCGTATGTTTTTTGTTTTAATTTTGTGTGAACGAAAAATCATAAATCGATTTTTACGAACGCAACATTCAAACGCTCATAAGTATAAGTTATATACAGCGAATTGTCAAGATAATCTATTGCAGGATATGAAAATTCGCTGTCTTTCTTTTCTTCTTCGAGAACAAGAACGGTTTCCCAGGTTGCACCGTTATCCGTTGATTTCTGCAAAGTAAGCGGTGAACGCTCGCCCCAGTTTTCTTCAACGGGATTTGAAATCAGGTAGAGAGCGCCGTCGGGTGTTTTCACAACGTCAAGACCGCTGTTGTTATTCAATAAATCCGTGCGGTAAGCCTCGCACCATGTTTCGCCGTAGTCCTCCGAATCGCTTCTGTATGCTCTGCCGACAGACGTTCTTGTGAGCATATGCACTTTTCCGGGTGCGGATTCCCAGAGTGTGGGCTGAATCATGGGGATAAGGTTTGAGGTGTAGCTGTTTTGTCTGTTGAAGATTGGAACAGCTTGTTCGGTTCTGATTTTCGGAGTTCTTCTCCATGTTGTACCGTCATCGTCTGAAATGTCAACAAAGCAGTTCCAGCCTTTGTTTTCAAAGGATGCAGGGGCAAGAACTCTGCCGTTTGAGAGGCGGATGCATTTGTTTTTGACAGGTCCTCTGCCGTCGCTTCTGTCACCCTTTACAAGTTCTTTCGGTTCAGAGAAGGTTTTTCCGCCGTCTGTTGAAATGCTGAAAAAGGTTCTCCACGAATAAATCTGTTTTCCTACCTTGAAGAAAAGAACGATATCGCCGTTTTCTTTGAGAAAAAGTACGGGATTCCAATGCGGAAGGTTTTTGCTGTAGCTGACGGATTCGGGCTTGCTCCATCCGTTTTCATCTCGGCGTGAATACCATATATTGACATCGCCCGTGCCTTCTTTTGTTCCGCCGAACCATGTGGAAATAACCGTGCCGTCGGGAAGCGGCAAAACGGTTGAAGCATGGCAATTCGGTGTCGGCAGGGGATTGCAGATAAATTCTTTTGTTATTTTCATTTTCAGACTCCGTTCATTTTTAAAGTTCAAAATCCGAGGGGTCGGCTCTTTGTATAAGAAGGGGTTTTTTCGGCCTGCGTTTAAGAGGGTCATATGCATATTTTCTGCATTTGCCGTCAAGCTCAACAATGCCTTTTTTTACGCAAAGCACGGATTTTTCATCGGGCGATAAACGGCCGTGTTTGCAATATTCGCAGGCGGCGGGATATTTTTTCTTATCAAGAAGTTTGCTTTTCATGAATTCAACACCCTTTCCGATAAATTCTATCATATTTCCTGTTTATTATCAAGGTCAAATATCAATAAAGCCGATAAAAACAACATGGAAATTGAGGCAGGTGCGGAAAATGACCATAATTCAGCTTCGGGAGTAATATTGACCATCGTCTGAACAGCCGACGGAAACATTCGGAGCAGTAATCCGCAGATAAAAAATGCAAGAACGGAATGAAGAATTCGGAACAAATAAAAAAGAGGAAGTCGTATTTTGAAATTATCCGCAACGGCAAAAATCTGCATATGCACGCAAAGACCTCCGAAGGCGCAGATTGCCGAGAGAAAAGGAAGCGATAATTCATCGGATGCATAAAAACAGCCGTTGGTTATTTCAAGCAGGCAAATGCAGGCAAGCTTTATGCTTTCGCTTGAAACATATTTTTCGATAACGGAAACAACGCCCGAAAAAAGGCAGATGAATGCGCAGGCGGTAAGAAGCGAAAAAGTGCCTGAGGATACGCTCCCGACGACCGTCTCGGAGAATGACGGAAAAGAAGTGTCCGATTTCTTTGCGAAGTACGGTTTGCACGGCAGAAACCGACTTATCACACCGCAGATTATCCCCGAAATGCAGATTGATGCAAAGATAAATCTTCCCGAATTTCTTGATGAAAGCATGATGCTTCCGACAGCATTGATTGAAAATCCGATTCCCGGGTTTATGCAGAAAAACATCAGCTTTTCCGCCTGGCTTTGTGAAATTCTTCCGTTTGAACAGAGCGACTGTGCCGATTTTGCCCCGGACGGATAACCTCCGAGCTGACCGAGCATGACCGCAAAAATGCTTTCAGCAGGGAGTCCGAAGAAAAAATTTGTTATCGGTGAAACAAAACGGCTTATTTTCGGCGGCAATTCACCGCTTCCCGCAAGCGAAGCCGCAATCAGAAACGGAAACAGCGAGGGGATAACTATCTCGGAGCATTTTCTGAGTCCGTCGGAAAAGCCTGCTTTGAATTCCTCCGTAAAAAGAAGCAGAAAAATAAACATTGCTATCCCCGAAAAAACAACTGTATATCTCCCGGTTTTAATCATATCAATCATTCTCCGTTCTTTTTGACCCCGAAAAGTCATATAGTTATTATAGTTTAAATATATGAAACAGAGAGGAATATCTATGCGCAAAAGAAATTGCCGTGAAGGCAGGGGAGAAAGGATAATCAACTCAATAAGCAGGAATTTTGATTTGCCGCAGGATACGGTTTCGGGTTATGCACATATCGAAATGTCGGGAAACCGTGAGGTTATCGTTGAAGGGTGCGTCGGTGTGCTTGAATACAGCGAGAAAACAATCGCTCTCAACACGGGAAAGCTGACCGTAAAGCTCTGCGGTTGTGACATGACGATAATCTCAATGCAGGGCAGTCAGGCAATAATCAAAGGCGTGATAACCTGCGTTGAATTCTGCAATTAGGAGTAGTTATGCTGTTAATCAAATTTCTGAGATTCATATCGGGCTATGTCGGATTCACGGCAAGGGGAGGCTTTGCCGAAAGATTTCTCAACCTCTGCCGACTGAACAAAATAATACTTTGGGAGCTGAAAAATAACGGGGGTGTCATATCTGCCTGCACGGATTTTGCAAGCTATAAAAGAATACGCTCCGTTGCACGCAAATCGGGAATGAAAGTCAGAATAAAAAAGAAATACGGTCTCCCGATTTTTCTTGATACTCATAAAAGGAGAGTCGGAATAATCGCCGGAATGCTAATCGGAGGAGCGTTGCTGCTCATTCTTTCAACAAGAATCTGGAGCATCGATGTTGTCGGCAACATAAGGGTGCCTTCCGAAAAAATAATCGGCGTTTTTGAAGAATTAGGGGTCCGAAAAGGTTCTTCTTCAAAAATCGATATAAAAACAACAGAAATGGCAGCGCTTGAAAAACTCGGAGAGCTTTCGTGGCTCAACATCAATATTTCGGGAAGCAAGGCACTCATTGAAGTGAGAGAGGCTGTGGAATCCCCCGAAATCGACGAAAACGATAACACTCCCACAGACCTTGTTGCTTCAAGAGACGGAATAATAACGATTATCCGACCCTTCAACGGCACGGCGGAGCAAACAATCGGCAACGCCGTTGTCAAAGGTGATTTGCTGATAAGCGGAATTGAAGAAAACCGTGACCTTACCGTTTCATTCTGTAAAGCACGGGGATATGTTGTTGCAAGAACAAAGAGAGAAATGAGCTTCAGTCAGCAGGAAAGAATAACCGTCAGAAAACCTCTGACGGCAAAAAGACGCTGTGAAATAAATTTTCTCTCATTTGATATACCTCTCGGAATAATAAACAGGGAGAATTCCTACCGTGAGAAAAAAGAGATTGTAATAAACGGAGTAACCCTACCGTTGGGAATAACTTTGTATACAGAAACCGATTTTGAAGAAAAAGAAATAAAGTTTTCAGATGAAAGGAAAAACTTGCTCGGTTTTCTGAGATTTACAGATATGTGTATTGAAGAATTCCGATATCTCAGGGTTGAAGAATCGGAGATAAAAGCAAACGGCAAAGGCGGATTTTCAGGCAAATTCACCTGTCTTGAAAATATCGGAGAAGAGCATCCCATGCAGATAGAAGAAACACCGCAAAAGGAAACCGCAGACCCTTGATGAGTCTGCGGTGATTTTTTATGTTATACGATAATATTATGTTCAAGAATTTCGGTTAAGGTGAGGAAAAAGTCAAGACCGTAGCCGAGAGTGCCTTTGAGATTTCCTAATTTTCCAACTACGAGCGCATAACAGAGATCGTTTGAAAATTCGATGAATTCTTCGAAGCTTTCGGTTTTATTGAAAAGATTATCTGCGCACATATCTCTGATATATGCATAGGAATCATATCGGTCTTTGAGGAAAACAGTAACTCGTTTTCCGAAACCTATGGGGTCAATTCCCGTAAGCTGACAGTATTCTCTGATATATTCCTGTTCACCGATAACAACGATAAACTGAACAGCTTCTCTGTCGATAAGATCGGGCTGCGTGAATTCAACGGTAAGAACAGTTCCGTCTTCAAGAATGATTTCGTTGTTCCATTCGGAGCCTTTGAAGGTTTCCTTGCTACCGTCGGGATAAGTGACAGTAACGGTGTAATCATCGGGCTTGTTTATATCAAAGCCGTTTTCGTTCATCTCAAATTTCAGGAATTCATCAAGATTATCAATTTCAATGTTGCTGACATAATCTGTAGCCTGATGAACAACAACCGTCTTTTTAACATCGTTATGCGGGAATTCAAAGGTTGCATTGTTTTCTCCGATTACGGGTTCTTCGCCTTCAAGTTCATAGCTCAGATTTGCCATCTCCATTTCCAAGCGTTTTCCTGTGTCAAAAACAATAATTATATCAAAAAGATTCTGATAGTAATTTCCATAGGTGGTAGTATATGGAGCATTCATATTGTAGCCGATTATGCGGTTATTGAGTGCGTTGTCAAGGAATTCTACATCCTTGATTTCCTTTCCGCAGTATTCAATGAGGAAGTCAGCAGTCGGTTTTGCGCCTTCGCTGTAAACAGGAATAAACCAGTCGCCTTTTTCAAGATAGCAAAGGGAAACAGACTTGCAATTCATGTAGTCATCGTTGTATCCGCCCGTGCATACAAACTCACAGCGTCCGTCTTCGCCTTTCTCCTGAAGCTCTGCGTTGATAGCGCAGGGAGCAGTAAGCTCTTGTTTTTCTCCGTTTTGGAAGCTTAACGCATAATAGCCTGTTTTTTCAGCTTTAAAATAGCAATAGAATGAGTTTTCTTCGCCTTGTTTGACTTCAATAATGTTAACACCTTCGCGGACCTCACCCATATATTTCAGCTTGGTTACGGGACCGTTCATAACATATTTGAGATTAAGCGGTTCACGCCCGGAGTCATCCTCATTCTTTTCAACAATCTGAACGGGAGGTTCTTCTTCTTTGAAAACGGGAACAGCTGTTGTTGTTTCGGATATCTGCTCTGAATATGAGGCTGTGGGTTCTTCGGTTTTATTGTTTTTAACAAAATTTGTAATACCGACCGTTGAACCCGTAACAACGCCGGCGATTGCAATGCCTGCCGCAATTTTCTGAATGGTTGTGAGTGCAGCAGCCTTTGCTGCAAAGCCTGTTCCTGCTGCTGCAGTGGATGTTGCAGCCGATGAAGCGGCAGCCGCCGTTCCTGCAACGGATATTCCAGAAATGATTTTGATTGCTTCGGGATTTCCGACAAATGTGTCTGAAACAGCTTCCGCAGTTTTACCGAGTGCCCATGCAACAACACCCATGGGAGCAACGCTGTAAGCCGAGGTAAGTCCGATGCTTTCAAACTTTGCCTTGAGCTCTTTTCGTGCGGTCCAGAGTCTGTTTTTGACAGTGCTTACGGGAACATTGAGGCTTTCCGAAATTTCGTTGACGCTCATATCCTCGAAATACATCATAAGCACGCAGGCTCTTTTTTCATCGGTCAGTTCATCCATAGCTTCCATAACGGTTGAACGCAGTTCTTCGCGGTCAACATTTTTTTCGGGTGAAAAATCACCTTTTTCATCGGGAATGACTTCAAACGCACCGTCTTCGCCGTCTTCAAAAAGAACGGGATTTCTCTTTCTGAGATAATCCATGCTCTTGTTTGTGACTATCTGATGAAACCAGCGCACAAAGCTGTCGGTGTTTTCGAGCGACTGAATTTTGTCTATTGCTCTGACGTAGCTTTCCTGCAGGATATCCTGGGCAATATGTTCATCTTTGACAATCTGAAGTGCAACGAAATACGCCTTCTGATTGGTGAGTGCATAAAGTTCATCAAAAGCTTTTTTGTTACCGTCTTTGAATTGCTGTGCAAGAACCGATATTCTTTCTCTGTTATTTTTCATCGTTGAACCCTCCTGTATAATAATAGAATAATTTTTCTGAAATGTCAAAATATGCTTTCCGAGGTCATTCAACTATATGACGTAATCATTTTTAATTTGGTCTATACTTTTTGAAAAAATTTTTTGCTTTTTAAAAAATCCCCGAAATCCTGAAAAGCAGGAAAACGGGGAGTGATTCAATATTATTTTTTAAGTCTAATAACATTCCAGCTGAAGGGCTTGAGTTCCGCTTCAAGCTTTGCTCCGTCAATTGAAGGAAGGGGATTGCCGTGAGGCTTGACTTTTATGTTGTCGAATGTATTTTCATCCTTTTTATCGTAACCGTCCATTGAAATGAATTCAACGGGCTTATAGCCGTCAAAGTCCATGAGGTTGACATCGAGAATAACGCTTTCGTCAAGGCTCTTGTTGACGCAGAAAACAGTCATTTCTTCGTTTTCTTCGTCATAGGTTGCAATTGTTTCGAGATACGGAACATCCGTGAAGTCCTTGCAGTCATATTTCGGGCAGTCAACAAGCGGAAGAAGAGCGCAGCCTCTGCCGTAGTTTGAAAGATGCATGAAGGGGAAATATGTTGTCTGTTCGAAAACACCGCCGCCCGTTTTTGTGAAAATGGGAGCGATAACATTGACAAGCTGTGCGAGGCAGGCAATTTTGACTCTGTCGCAGTGACGGAGAAGGGTTATGAGAAGTGAACCAACGAGAAGTGCATCTTCGAAATTATAGATATCCTCAAGCTGAGGAGGAGCAATGCTCCATTTTTCATAGGGAGTATTATTTGAATGATACCACACATTCCATTCGTCAAACGAAAGATTGATGGTTTTCTTTGAACGCTTTCTTGCCTTAACATAGTCGCAGATGCAGATAACGGAATAAATGAAGTCGTCAAACTCAACCGTTCTTGCAAGGAAATTCATAACATCATCGTCATGATTGCCGTAATACTGATGAAGCGAAACATAATCGATGCTGTCATAAGCGATTTCGAGGCTTTCAGCTTCCCATTTTCCGAAGGTGCTCATGTTTCTGCTCGATGAACCGCAGAGAACGGTTTCGATGCCGGGAGATGTCCACTTCATGAGCTTTGATGCTTCAAGAGCCGTTCTGCCGTATTCAAAGGCTGTTTTTGCACCCATCTGCCAGGGACCGTCCATTTCGTTTCCGAGACACCAGAGCTTTATGTTGTGAGGTTCTTCAACGCCGTGGCTTCTTCTGAGATCCGACCAGTATGAACCCGATTTATGGTTGCAGTATTCAACAAGATTTCTTGCCTCATCAGGTCCTCTTGTGCCGAGATTGACAGCCATCATGCACTCGGCATTTGCCTTTCTGCACCATGCCATGAATTCATTTGTGCCGAATTTATTGGGTTCTGTTGTACCCCATGCGAGGTCGAGCC
>JAZSAH010000074.1:0-2515 GCA_045601745.1 Acutalibacteraceae bacterium | reverse complement strand
GGCAAGCACCATATAGGGGTCATGGTGAATTGCAGTGTTACCGATTTCGCCGAACATCTTTCCGTTGATACCCTTGCCGATGAAATCGATGAGGTTATGAAGCTCTGCATTGTTGTTATAGTAATTCTGGGGAACATAGCCGCTTCTCTTAAGCTCGTTAACCTCGGGAGTGCTCATGCCGAAGATTATGATGTTTTCGGGTCCTACCGCATCATAAATCTCAACGTTTGCGCCGTCCATTGTGCCGAGAGTAACAGCGCCGTTAATCATCAGCTTCATGTTGCCCGTGCCGCTTGCTTCAGTACCTGCAAGAGAAATCTGTTCGCTGATATCCGCTGCGGGCATAAGAGCTTCTGCCATGGTAACGTTATAATCCTCCATGTAAACAACCTTGAGAAGATCTTTCACGTCGGGATCATTGTTGATAAGGTCTGCGAGAGCGCAGATGAATTCGATAATTTTCTTTGCCATGTAGTAGCCCGAGGCTGCCTTTGCGCCGAAAATATAGGTGTGGGGAGTGTAGTTTCCGTTGGGATTTGCCTTGATTTCAAGATATTTTGCAAGGATGTTGAAAGCGTTGAGATGCTGACGCTTATATTCATGCAGACGCTTTACCTGAACGTCGAAGATTGAGTTCGGGTCGAGGCTGATGCCTGTCTTGTTCTTGACAATCTTTGCAAAATTCTGCTTGTTTGCGGTCTTTATCTTGCGGAGCTCGTCGAGAACTGCAGTATCGTCGGCGTAGTCACGGAGCTTTGAAAGCTCGCCTGCATCGTAAACAAAGCCGTCGCCGATGATGCCCGTGAGTGACTTTGTGAGTCCGGGGTTAGCCTGACAGAGCCAGCGGCGGTGAGCGATACCGTTTGTTACGTTTGTGAATTTATCGGGCTCAAGAGTGTAGAAATCACGGAAAATAGTGTCCTTGAGAATCTGGCTGTGGAGAGCCGAAACGCCGTTGACCTTGTGGCATACCGCAACGCAGAGGTTAGCCATTCTGACTGCGCCGTTTGAGATAACAGCCATTCTTTCAACTCTGCCTGCATCGCCCGTAAGACTCCAGATTTTGCTTCTGAAACGGTTGTCGATTTCCTTGACAATCTGATAAATTCTGGGAAGAAGACGCTTGAACAAATCCTCGCCCCAGCATTCGAGAGCTTCCGCCATAACGGTGTGGTTTGTGTAAGCGCAGACCTGTTCAACGATTGCATATGCATCGTCCCAGCCGTAGCCGCATTCGTCAAGCATGATTCTCATGAGCTCGGGAATTGCAAGGGTGGGATGGGTATCGTTGATATGGATTGCATTCTTTTCAGCGAAGTTTTCGAGAGAACCGTAATCTCTCAGATGACGCTGAACGATATCCTGAATTGATGCGGAAACAAGGAAATACTGCTGACGCAGACGCAGGCTCTTGCCCTCCTGATGGTTATCGGCAGGATAAAGAACCTTGCTGATAACCTCTGCCATCGCCTTTTCTTCCATGGCTCTCATATAGTCGCCCTGGTTGAACATCGCCATATCGATGCCGTCAACCTTTGCCGACCAGAGACGGAGAACTGCAGCGCCCTTGCCGTCTTTTGCAGCAACCATCATATCGTAGGGAACAGCCTTGACTGTTCTGCAGCCGACCATTTCAACATAGTGGTAAGGACCGTCCCAGTTGTCAACAACTTCGCCCTCGAATTTGACTTCAACGGTTTTGTCTTCACGGGGAACGAGCCATACTTCGCCGCCGGGAAGCCAGAAATCGGGCATCTCGGTCTGCCAGCCGTCGATGATTTTCTGCTTGAAAATGCCGTATTCATAGAGAATTGAGTAGCCCATGCCTCTGTAGCCCTGATTTGCAAGAGCATCGAGATAGCAGGCTGCAAGTCTGCCAAGACCGCCGTTACCGAGACCCGCATCCGGTTCGCAGTCATAGAGCTTGTCGAGCTTAACGCCGAAGGTTGCAAGCGCACCCTTTGCCGTTTCGGTGAGATTGAGGTTATAGAGGGTATTCTTGAGGGTTCTGCCCATAAGGAATTCCATGCAGAGATAATAAACCTTCTTCTGACCCTTTTCTGTTGAAACTTTATCAAATTCACGGCGTGAATCCCTGACCATGTCACGGGCGATTATTGAAAGCACCCTGTAAAACTGGTCATTCGTTGCATCCTTGGGGGAAACGCCGAAAAGGTGGGAGAGCTTTGAGGAAATCATTTCCTCAAGCTGTTTCTTTGTGATTTTCATACTGATTACATCCTCCTAAAAGCTATACACAAAGTATACCCTATAAGTTTACACTAAAATTGATAATTTTACAACAAATATTTTACAGATAGTTAATTCAAAATACTTGTAACAGATAGAAATTTAGGATATAATATTAAAAAAATTTGTAAATAATGTTTAAAACGAATAATTCTGTATATTTAAGGTGATTATTTTGAACGAATATTACGGCACCCCCTCGGAGCTTTATCTCCGTGAACAAAACGAAAAAAAGAATATAAAATATATCGGAAAAATTGCGGGT
>JAZSAH010000073.1:0-9561 GCA_045601745.1 Acutalibacteraceae bacterium | reverse complement strand
AGCAAGAATCTGGGTTGCCGCCATAAGAAAACGGAGCTTACCGTCATCGGTTGCAAGATTATATTTGCTTCTTTCTTCAAGGAGCTTATATTCCGTTTTGTTGGAGGCTCCTCTGAGAAGGTCGGCGAATCTTTCCTTGCCATGTTTCCTTATGATTTCATCGGCATCCTTGCCGCCCTCCATGCTCACAACTCTCAGCTTCAGACCCGTTTTTCCGAGCACTCCGAGAGCTCTTTGCGTTGCCGTTTTGCCCGCTTCATCGTTATCGTAGCAGATAATGATTTCTTCGGCGTAGCGTGAAAGCAGATTTGCCTGCTCATTGGTGAATGCAGTGCCCAGACAGGCGATTGCATTGGTAAAGCCTGCCTGATGAAGGGCGATAACATCCATATATCCTTCAACGAGAATGAACTTGTTATCATTGTTGTTTTTTGCAAGGTTCATTCCGAAAACGCCGTTGCTCTTTTTATAAACCATCGTGTCCGAGGTGTTTATGTATTTCGGCTTTGAATCGTCCATGACTCTGCCGCCGAAGGCGATAACATTTCCCCGAAGGTCGATTATCGGAAACATGACCCGGTTGCGGAAATTATCGTAAAAATTCGCTCTGCCGTTTTTATCCGACCTTCTTGCAAGGTTTGCAAGCACAAGCTCATGCTCGGTAAAGCCCTTGCTTTTGAGATGGTTTATCAGCTCACGCCAGTCATCCGGCGCATAGCCGAGACCGAAGCGGCGGATTGTGTTAATCGAAAGACCTCTCCTGAGAAAATAATCAAGCGCATCCTTATTTTTCGGGTCCATAAGGCAGGCGTTATAGAATCTTGCCGCCTCACGGTTTGCTTCGAGCAGACGCCGCCTTTGTTTTGCGAGGGTATCGTCATAGCCGTCTTCGGGCATAGACATTCCCGCCATCTGCGCAACGGATTTGACAGCTTCAACATAGTCGAGGTTGTCCATTCGCCGCACGAAGCTGATAACATCTCCGCCCGCACCGCAGCCGAAGCAATAGAATGAACGGCTTTCGGGATAGACGGTGAACGACGGGGTTTTTTCATTATGAAACGGGCAGAGACCGACGAGATTTTTGCCTCTGCGCTTGAGAGAAATATGTGATGAAATGACCTGCTCGATATCGATTTTATCCTGCAATTCCTGAATGAATCTTTCGCTTATTCTCACCGTCTGCCCCCTTTCATTATGTATTTACGGATTTATTTCTTTTTGATTATGAGTACAACAAGCGCCGAAATGCCGACCAAAAGCGCACCGCATACCGAACCGATAACGATTTTTCCGGTCGGTGACGATTCTTTTTCTTCAATCGCCTGCGTTGTATATTCCTGAATGACCGAATGATAATTTTCCGTTATTTCAACACTTAAAAAGGTTACGGCAAAGGTTGTTGTTTCCGTTGTGAATGCCGATGTTTCCGTAACGGTTGTCGGCATGGTTGAGGTTACCGCCGTTGTTGTTACCCTTGCAGTTGTCGGTTTCGTTGTGGTCGTAGTGGGTTTTGTTGTGGTCGTGGTGGGCTTTGTTGTGGTCGTGGTGGGTTTCGTTGTGGTCGTAGTGGGTTTCGTTGTGGTCGTGGTGGGTTTCGTTGTAGTCGTGGCAGGCTTTGTTGTGGTTGGGACTGTTGTTGTTTTTGTTGCCGTCGTTGTTCCCGATGAACCCTTCAGAACGGGGTCGGGTTTATTACCCGTGCTGACGGGAGTATAAACCTTATATGAATCCGACGGATATTTCAGCCTTCTTTCAACGCCTGCACAGCCGTTATAAATAACATTCTGCTCAAAAAGAACAAGATAGCTGCCCTTATTATATTTGACTATCGCCCAGTGGTCGGATGTGCCGCGCATCTCTGCGCTGACATAAACAACATCTCCGGGTTTCGCTTTTTGGGGGGTAACAAATTTATACCCCTCGGTTTTCATCGAAATGCCGCTTCTGCCTGCGGAAATATCAAGACCGTAGGCTTCTTTATAGAAACGGATAACAAGGTCGCTGCAGTAAAGGGTCGGACCTTTTTCGTTATATAACGCCTTGACTCCGTAAAAGGTATCGGCAACGAAATTTTCACCCCTGATTTCAACATAGTTTCCTCCGTATATGTCGTCATACCAATCGGCAAACGCATCGGGGACTGTTCCGCTTACAAAAAGCAGAACAATGCAAAGCAGGGATACTGCCGTTTTCTTAATATTCATTTTCTCTGTTCACACTCTGTTTTTTTATTATAGGAACGCATCATTGATTTCGCTCCATGCCTTGGGGATATAAAGCTCGTTGAATATCCTTACGGCGTATCTGTCCGTCATTCCGGCAATAAAATCGCAGGCGGCTGTGCCTATGCCGTCTTTTTCGGCGATTTCAAGGAACTGTGCCGGAAGGTTTTCTTCTTTTTTGGCAAAATGGAAATAGAGCTTCTGGATAAGGTCCATCGCTTTTTTCTCCTCGCTCTTGCAGGCAGGATTTGTGTAGACCTTTGCAAACATGAAGCTGTGAAGCTCGTCGAATGCCTGCTGAATGCCCTTTTCCATGCGGATATCGTTATCGCTGTTTTCGATGCAGCTGAGAACAAGCGTGTTTATTCTTGCGCTTTTTGATGTTCCGAGTTCATGGCGGATTGCAAGAGGAATATCGTTCTCATTCATGATTCCGGCTATTGTTGCATCATCGATATCATGATTTATATAGGCGATTTTATCGGCAAGACGGACTATTCTGCCCTCTAATGTTGCCGCCTGTTCGCCGTTGGTGTGTCTTTCGATGCCGTTGCGCACTTCATAGGTGAGGTTGAGACCCTTGCCGTCTTTTTCGAGAACATCAACAACACGAAGGCTCTGCTCATAATGCCTGAAGCCCGTGGGACAAACGGCGTTGAGAGCTCTTTCGCCTGCATGACCGAAGGGAGTATGACCCAGGTCGTGACCGAGTGCAATTGCTTCGGTGAGGTCGCAGTTGAGGTTGAGTGCGCCTGCGATTGTTCTTGCAATCTGAGAAACCTCGAGGGTGTGGGTCAGACGGGTGCGGTAGTAATCGCCTTCGGGGGAGAGGAAAACCTGCGTTTTATGCTTAAGACGGCGGAATGAGCTGCAATGGATTATTCTGTCACGGTCACGCTGAAAAGCCGTTCTGACGGGACATTCTTCCTCGGGGCGCAGTCTGCCTTTGCTTTCGCTCGCAAGTGCCGCATTGGGAGATAAAGTCTGTTTTTCTCTTTCACAAGCTGTTTCTCTGATGGTTTTCATCTTTTTTCACCCCTTCATATACTAATACGAAAGAAATCTCATAATTCCTACAAGAAATTTGTGAACTTTTTGTGAACAGTGATTTTGTTTGCTGTGTGTTTCTGCACAAAAATGCTGTATCGGATTTATGCGAAACGCAGAAAATTGGGATTTTTGAAAAATCTTGCGTGACACTTTATGATTTTCGACATATATATGTGTAAGCAATTTTAAAATAAAGAAAGAGGGAGATTCCCATGGGTTAGTTAGTTTTATAAAGTATAATTTGACACAAATAATTCTGGATGGTAAAATTAAGGAGGTAATTTGGTTTGAAAAGAAAAACAATACGCAAAACCATCATAGCTCTTTCGGTCTTAATAAGTTTTATATTGTTTTTTGAAACAACGGCATCAGCCTTTGACATTAATGATGCTTTTAATTCTTTTTCAAAAGATGAGCCGGATTTTTCAAGAACACCGATTGAGATTAATATTATTTCGCCTCAGGCAATTCTTCAAGGCAGAGAAATGCAGATGAATTTTGAAACGCCTGGCACAACATCTTATGTTTCTGTTAAATGGTCATCAAGCAACCCTGATGTGATTTCCTGTACGGAAGACGGAAAAATAAAAGGACTTATAAAAGGAAGTGCAACCATAACGGTTAAGGTTACAAACGGAAAAGGTTCAGATAGTATTACTGTATACTGTGCAAAAAAATTTGAAGAACCTGAAACAGTTAATTTAAAATTTCCGTTTTTCTGGGTTAACAAAACGCCTGTTTTTTATGATGCAGAAAAATTTAGAATATGCTTCAAACTTCTTAATGGTATGCTCCCTTATATTTATTATAAAGAAGTAAAAGTTTTGGGCTATTATGACGGATATTTCTATGTGGAATATGAAGATGGAGGAGAACTTTGCCATGGCTTAATGTTGTCTATCTTTTTGCCTAATAATGTAGGGTCAAAAGAGATATTCCGTCAGATATCATACGATAGAATTGTTTTAAGGCAGGGAGAGTCAAGTGGTCGTCCACTGACAACGGACTATAAAGGAAATGTTGACTGGATTGTTTCAGATAAGAATATAGTTTCTTTTAACAAGGACACCGGAAAAATCACAGCCAAAAGTCCTGGTATGGCAATGATAACTGCGAAGGTCGGAATAACGAAAATAAGCTGTTTGGTATACTCTGTGAGCCAATGGATGGACCCTGAAACTGCTGTTGCGGCTAAAGATGTTATTGTCAGAGAAATTCCGTCTGTTACAGGAGATAAAGCAGGGACGATTTTGAAGGGAACAAGCATGACGGCAGACGGTGATCTTGAAAATGGTATGAAATGGATTTATGTTACATCAGGCAACACTAAAGGCTTTGTCCATTTAAGCGATTTTCCCGGAATCAATTATCTTATGACAGAATATCACTATTTTGACCAAGGGTTTGAGAAGAGATATGGTTCGGGATTTGGTAAAATCAGAGATTACTCATCCGTATTAAATGATGTGATGATGAGAATTTTCGGGCTTAAAATAAGCCAACATATCGAGGAGTACACTTCTCTTGCGGATGAATGCAAAATTAAAACATACGGTTCTGTGTATTGGAACAATTTATATGCCGAGTGCCCGAAAACTCAAGGACATTCTTCAGATGCTTGTATAGTTGACCTTAACTTACTCAATTCAATGTTGAAGGAAAAGGGCAATTGTACAAACACCGTTACAAGATGTTTATGGACAGGTCATTGTTTATATGATAATCCTCCATCATTTTTCTATAATACAAAAGGTTCAATTTTATTCACTATCGCAGGATATACTAGATATTCAAAAAACACGGGTAAATTTGAAAACTTATCGGATTTAGAAATTCGAGAAAGAGCATTGTATGAGATAGTTCATGAGACAGCACACACATTAGGCGCGGTGGACGGTTATTGTGCAGAGGATTATATAAATGGCCACTGTAGCAATGAATACTGTTATGATTGCAATGGATTGCCTATTCCGGATTGCATAATGGTAAATAATCGAAGTAATCCGGAATACAGAGCTTCGGTTTTCTGTGAAGATTGTATCGAAACCATTAACAATCATTTGTCAAATCATCATTAAGACGGAGGATCAAAACAATGAAAAAAGCAATATCACTATTAATTATTTTTTGTGTTATGTTTTTTGTAGGTTGCCAGAATGATACAGCAACAAATCCAGAAACAAATGAAACCGATGCCAAACACAACAGCGGACCGTATATAATTTCTGTTGTTCTTGATGAATTAAAGGACATCAGAAATGCCGTAAACACAATGCAGGAAGACGAATACAGAGCATATATGTATGAAAATCATTACGGGGCACTTGTGAACGGAATGTATGAACTTGAAAACGCAAAATTGCTTATGGAAGAATTTGAAGAAACTACAATACCTGTACTTGACGGAAACGCAAAAAATGTTTCAAAACTTCTTCTTTATCGCGATTCTCACTGCATTCATCAACTGATAATCTATGACAGTGAAGAGATACAGCGCACATCTGTTTGGATTTATACGGTCGATTCTGAAAAATCGGAAGTGTTAGAATTCGGAGAAGAAGTTGAAATTGTTTCAACTGAAACTATCGAAACCGACAAATATACCGCTAAATTGTATGAAACAAGGAATGCAGATTACAAGTTTTTCGGTGAGATTACAGTTGATAATTCATACATTGTTTTGCGTTCGTTTGGTATGGAAGAAATGAAAGAGTTTGAAGAATGTTTTTCAAGGCTTGAATTCAGAAAAATCGGTGATTTGATGAACGAAGCGGCAGAAGAAACAAGCTCTGCTGATAAAACGGAAACAGAAACAACCCTTCCCGAACAAACCGAAGCAGTAACAACCGAATAAACAACAACGGCGGCTGCGATTGCAGCCACCGTAAAGTTTTATTCCGCTGTTTTAATGCCGTAGAAGTGGATAACATTCATATCCTCTTCCATGTCGAGTCCGTGTGAGCCGCAGCCGCCGTCGATTTCATGGCAGCCGTGGTCGGGACAGAAGCCGTAGAAAACATTCTTGTCTGCAAGTCTTTCATGGATTTTATCAACCATTTCCGAATAGAATGCGATGTTCTTATCAAGCCTTGCAAGGGCTTCTTCGGATTCGGGTCCGAATTTATGCATCCTGCCGTCATAGTCGCCGTTATAGATAACAACAAGGTCGTATTTATCTTCATCTATGATTTCAAGAGCCTTTTTGTTGACCTCCTCGGGGGTATCATAGATGAAGTAATCCATTTCACGCTCAAGGAAAATCATGGAAATACTGTCGTTTTTCGTTGAAACAATTGCCGCTTTTTTGCCGTATTTTATAAAACGGTCAAAGAGGGTTTCGGTTGTCAGAACGGGTTTTTCATATTTCTTTATACCGTGAACATCGGGCATGACGCCTGTATACATCGATGCAAAGCAGACGGGAGTTACGCTCGGCATAACCGAAAGCATGGGCATTGCGATATCCGAACGAACCATGGCGGACGCAAATTTTTCGGTGTATTTCTGCCATATCCAGAGGGCAACTGCATCGGGATTATAGATGATAACACGGTCAACGGTTTTTTCTCCGAGCTTTTTTTCACGGAGTGCCGTGATTGCCGCATTGGGTTTTTCCGTTGTGTCATAAACCTCGCCGCCGATGGGCGAAACCGCAGAGGCATGAACGGAAGGAATGCAGATTGAACTGTTTAAATCAGCCATTGTATTATCTCCTTAAAAAATTGAAAGCGATGTTGTGATGCAGTAAACGATGGTGTAGAACATCGAAAGAAGCTCTTTTAAGCCGAGCATTCTGAGAACAGAATCAAGCTTGCCGAAAAGGATATTGTCAAAGGGCGTTTTTGCTTCGGCATTGACATAGCCGTCCTGCTTTTCGACTGCCTTGCCGTTATCAAGGGTGAAGCCCTGAGTTCTGTAGCCGACGGGAGTTATGTTATCCATAACATAGTAAACCGTCACATTGACAACCGCTGCCGATTTTTCGGGGATATCTCCCGTGAATGGAATTTCGACAGCTTCGCCGGGGTTCAGCTTGTTGAATGCGGGAACGGAAAAGCTGAGTTCTGCGCCGTCGCAGTGAACGGCAACGATGCTGACCTTGCCTGTGTTGCACACGTTGGTGACGGTGAGCGATTTTGCATCGCCCGTGAGAATGCCCTCGTCACAGCCGTTGAATGCGGCATGAACGGTGTGGGAAGCGTTGGTTGAATATTTGAACTGAGGATAATTTTTGTCGGAATAAACATCGGTGATGTTGTCGGTGAGAAGAAGCGTCATCATAAGGATTCTTGTGTAGTTATCCTTATATGTCATGCCGTGGAAAAGACCGTCAACGAACCATGTGTTATCGGGGAGATATGCCGTTGATGCATCGATTTCCATGTTGGGAGAAAGCTTGTTTTTGCCTCCGCAGGAATTTTTCTGAACATAGCCGTCGGCAAATCTTGTGCCGTAAGGTGCGCAGGTTGCACCCGTTGAAGCATTGGTGGTTATAATGCCGTCGGAGTCTTCGTTCATGCCCGTAACGATTCTTTCGCCCGTGCCTGCAATGATTGAAATATTCATGCCGTTTTCAATGCATTCGGCAAGCTTTTCATCCATGGAGGGAAGAATTTCATAGTGATAACGGTCGCTTATCGCAATGAGTCTTGCGCTTTCTTCGGGGTTGAGAAGCTGTTTTTTTGCATCTTCATACTTATCAATGGGCATAAAATCCCAGAGACTGCCCCAGTAGCCGAGGGTGGGAATAAGCTTCGGGAAAAGGGTGTTGAGAAGATTATCGATAAAACCGAGCTGATTTGCTTTCACAATCCAGTTATAGTTTTCTTCGGTCATTGTTCCGTTTTCAACGAAACGGACAAGGCATTCTTCGTCGAATTCAATGTTTGCTGTCATGGCGTCATAAGCGATTCCCGCACCGCCGATTGCAGGAACGGTCATAACGGCGTTATCAACATCGTTTTTATAGCCGTAAAGATTGAGATATGTTGCCGTTACCATACCGCCATGGCTGACTGCGAAAAGATTGACTTTATCCTTGCCGCTGTGTTTCTTGACCGACTGAATGAAGTCGTCAAGCAGACCTGCGCAGTATTCAGCGCCCATTCTGAAATCGGTGCTGAAATTATAGATGTTTTCATGGCCGATATATTCTGCGATTTCATCGGAGATTTCGATTTCCTGTCTGTATTTTCCGTCGGGGAAATTTTCGATAAGATAAGCGTTGTTCTTATCGGCGGCTTCGGTATAATCCTGATGGAGTTCGTAAACGCTTGTGCCGTCGGGATTGCAACGGAGTTTTTCGAAAAGAGGAATCATTTCCTCTGCAAGAACATTTGCGATATATTCCGCATTGCCCACGGTGAGAGCGCCCAGACCCATGCCGAGTTCTGCAATTCTTGCAAAAACACGCTCGAGAACATAATCCCAGTTGAGACCCCACACGGGTTCGCCCGTTTCAAGGCTGTCGCCGTAATAGAGGTTGGTTGAACTGTAGCCGGGAACGATGATAACGGGATAATCCGTTAAATCGCCCTTGACTTCGCCGCTTGCCGATGCAATTACCGCACATGATGAGATAATCATTGCAAGGGAGAGAATGATGCATAAGAATTTTTTCATTGATATCCGACCTTTCCTCGGTTTTATAATCAGATTTTAACATAATATTAACATATTTGTAAACAGATATTTATTCTTTCTCCATAAAATCAAGCACACGCTGAATGAGTCCGAGACGGTTTTCGCCTTTGAGAAGTCTGACGGAAATATGAGGTTTTCCTCCGCCTGCGCTGACAACGAATCTTCCTTTGAAATGCGCCGAAGTGCGTGCAATTGTTTCCATATCGAGCGAATTGATTTTAAATATGATTTTATCGCCCTGCATGGTGATTTCATAGATATCATGCGAAGCCGCTTTGCCTCTGAGAAGCGCAATTCTGATAAGACCTTCAACGCACGGCGGCGGGTCTCCGAAGCGGTCAACAAGCTCATCGATAACATCCGAAGCATCGTCGTCGTTTCTGATATCGGCAATTCTGCGGTAAATCTGAAGCCTCTGCGGAACGCTTTCGATATAGTTGTCGGGAATATGAGCATCAATCGGAAGGTCGATAACGCAGTCCTTTTCGGGGGCATCGGATTTTTCGCCCTTCTCCTCGCTGATTGCCTGTTCAAGAAGCTTTACATACATCTCGTAACCGACAGTTTCCATGTGTCCGTGCTGATTTGCACCGAGAACATTGCCTGCACCTCTGAGTTCAAGGTCACGCATTGCAATGTGGAA
>JAZSAH010000072.1:0-4417 GCA_045601745.1 Acutalibacteraceae bacterium | reverse complement strand
TTTCTGCAGACTTTCCTGCATTTATGGAAGAAAAAATCAACGGTGCCGGTATGAATTTTATGTTTATTCAGGGTGCACAAGCACCTGTTTCTGTTAACAAATGGGCAGATGTTCCGGCGTCAACCATTGGTGAGGTTGATGAAAAAGTCGCTGTCAATCCTACTGCAGAAGATTATAAGACAGCCATCCTCTACGGCTATGAATACGCAAGACTTATTCTGGAAGCCCAGGATAATTTAAAAGAAATTGAACCCATACTCAATGTCAGAATGACTGAGTATGTTGTCAGCCTTGAAACAGGTCTTTTCGCTTACGGTGCTACCGAAGGCTTTATCGGCACAACAACCGTAAAGGATTCTTCAAGCGAAACAGGTTATTCCGTTATTACGGAAGCCGGATACATAGAAATCGGAAAAGATATTGTTTTGCTTACTGCTCCCGGTGAAATTGTACCTCAACTTATATACGGTAATTTTGTTTCGGCGGAAGAATCATATTCAGGTACAGAATGGACTTATGAAGCAACCGCAAAACTCATTCCCGAAGGTAAAACAGTTCTTGTTATGGGACTTTGTAACGATGCAATCGGATATATTCTGCCGGATAACGACTTCGCACACTTTATTACTGATGTTATTTGGGATATAGACGGCGCAGATAAGGTCTTTGGCTCCTATCACAGACATTATGAAGAACTGCTTTCAGCCGGAGCTTCAGCGGGGTCAACAACCGTTTCAACTTTAAATGAACTCGTAAAAAGCCTGAACCCTTAAAGGTTTTGATGTTAATAATAAAACAAATTTAAACTGTAACACACGAAGTGTTTACTGAGCTTTGTGGCAGAGTGAATGACCCGGACAGAATACAGTTCGGGTCATTTAAATCCAAAAAAGGAGAAAAGCAATGGCAAAAAAGCTTTTTGATTATATAATCCACGGTGGAGATTATAACCCGGACCAATGGATAAGAACGCCCGAAATATGGGATGAGGATATGCGTCTGATGAAGCTTGCCCATATCAACAGTGCAACGGTCGGCGTATTTTCATGGGCAACACTTGAACCTGAAGAAGGCGTTTATAATTTTGAATGGCTTGATACTATACTTGATAAAATGCATCGGAATGGTATTGCCGCAATCCTTGCCACTCCGTCGGGCGCGCGGCCTGCATGGCTTGCCGAAAAATATCCCGAAGTTTTAAGAAAAGACGAAAACGGGATACGCCGCAAATTCAGTGACAGACACAATCATTGTCTCACTTCCCCGGTTTACAGAGAAAAAGTCCGCAGCATCAACAGAATACTTGCGGAAAGATACAAAAACCATCCTGCCCTGAAAATGTGGCATATTTCAAATGAATACAGCGGAGAATGCCGCTGTGAGCTTTGCTGCGAGGCTTTCAGAAAATGGCTCAGAGAATATTATCACAACGATATCGATGAGCTGAATTTCAAATGGTGGAATGCATTCTGGTCGCATTCCTTCAACGATTTTGACCAGATTAATCCGCCCGAAAAAAACGGAGAAGACAGTGCATCGGCTCTTAATCTTGCATGGCAGCGTTTTATAACCGACAGCCACATTTCTTTTTTTGAAAACGAAATTGCACCTCTGCGGGAAATTACACCGGATATTCCCGTAACCACCAACTTTATGAAAAGATATAACGGAATTGATTATCAAAAGTTCGCAAATTATGTTGATCTTGTATCTTGGGACAGTTATCCTGCATGGGACAAGGGTAAAAATCTCGATGAGGCACTTGAAACAGCGTTTTTACACGATTTTTTCCGTTCATTAAAAAACGGTCAGCCGTTTTTCCTTATGGAAAGCACACCGTCATTAGTAAACTGGCAGGATGTCAACAAGCTCCCAAAATCGGGCATACATGAGCTTGCATCAATCCAGGCTGTTGCACACGGTGCGGACAGCATACAGTATTTCCAATGGAGAAAAAGCAGAGGCGGAGACGAAAAATTTCAGGGTGCGGTTATTGACCATTGCGGACACGAAAACACAAGAGTTTTCAGAAACGTAACAAGGCTTGGAGAAACACTTGAAAAATTGAATTCCGCTGTCGGAAGCGAAACCGAAAGCAGAGTTGCGGTTATATATGACTGGGAAAACGGCTGGGCAGTCAATGTTTTCCGGGGTTATAACAACATCCGCAGAGATTATGTGAAGGAATGTATAAAATGGTATGCTCCGTTTTATAAAAGGGGCTTCAGCATTGATATTATTTCAATGCAGGACGATTATTCAAAATACGATATTGTTATCGCACCGTTTCTCTATATGCTTAAGGACGGCACGGAAAAACGGATTGAAGAATACGTTAAAAACGGGGGCTGTTTTGTTGCAACATATCTTACAGGCATTGTTGATTCGGATGACCTTTGTCATCTTGGCGGTTTTCCCGCAGCAAATCTGAAAGAGGTTTTCGGTATATGGTGCGAGGAAACTGACTCTCTCCCTGAAGATATGCCGGGCAAAGCCGAATTCAACGGCAAAACTTACGAAGTGAATCACATATGCGATATTATTCACGCAAACGGCTCAAAGATACTGGGCAGATACAAAAGCAATTTCTACAGCGGAATGCCCTGCGTTACAGAAAATGCATTCGGAAAAGGTAAAGCATACTACGCCGCATTCAGAAACGACAAGGATTTCGCCGATGATTTCTGTAAGATGCTTATTGACATCAACTCCATTGTACCTGATGCGGATTTCCATCACGGCGAAGGTGTATTTTTAAGAAAACGCGGCAACAACATTTTTATTATGAACTTTGCCGACGAAGAAAGAGATGTTGTGATTGACAGGAAACACATAAATATCATAACCGATGAAACGGTTTACGGTAAAATAAACCTCCCTGTTTGCGGTTATCTTGTTATTAAACCCTGCTGAAAAAATAATAAACCGCCTCATTGGTGCACTGTACCTGTGAGGCGGTTTATTGTAATTTAAAAATCTGCAATTTACGTGTTATGTAATATTCTCATTATTGTTGTATACTTCTGTTGATTATTTTTGTTTTTTCAAAAAGCATAACGACTATAGGTATAATCACTATCTGGAGAACGATTCCCGGTAGTGCATTAACAACAGCACCTGCCCAGAATGTGGAAAAACCGAATTTTGTTGAATCTAATCCCATAAATAAGAATTGCACGACACCCCACACAAGCCTGCCTGCAATCATTGACAGTAAAAGTGAAACATAAATGTTAATCTTCTTTTGGGGAAGCACACGGTATAAAACACCTGACATAAGTCCGTAAACGGCAAGTTCAAACGCCATTGCAAGAGCTTTCGGAAACAACGGAGGCATACCGAGAGTTAAGGAGCGTAACAAGGGAGCTATGGCACCCACAGTCAAGCCCCAGGGTGCTCCGCAGATGTATCCGCAAAGGATTACAGGAACATGCATCGGACACAGCATAGCGCCTATCTGAGGAACTTGTCCTGTTAAAAACGGCATTACATATGCAAGTGCGAGAAACATTGCCGCTAACGCAAGATTAAATGTGTTTTTTTGCTTTTTCATAAGAAGTCCTTTCTTTTTGCGATTGAAAAAAGGTGAAGTTATCTCTTCTGAGAAAACAACACCTTCATAGTATCGCATAATTAAATAAAGTTATGATATAGTAAAAAGAACTTCTGTTCAAAGCTATTCTTCTGAATAACAAAATTATTATATCATCTGATAACAATTATTTCAAGTGGCTGTTTATGATTTCTTCAAGTTTTGACAAGGCGTCTTCAATCAGCACGGAGAGTGTCATTTTTGTAACCCCGGCGACGAGATTTTCACATTTATTTATCGGTATGAGAATACGAACGGCATTGCTCTGACCGACAGCTTTTGCAGCTTCGGGAGTTACTTCGCCGAGCAAAGCATCCGCAATAACAATTCCGATTGGTCCGATGATGACATCTGCTTTTCTGCAGGCAACAATTATGGGATTTTCGCCGGTTGCCGCTTTTTTTGCACCTGCCTTTACCATTGCAGTTGTTGCTGCTGCATTTGTGCCGACTGCAGTTAAATTAATATCGGGATATTTATCGATAACCGTTTTTATTATCTGTCCTCCAAGTTGACCTCCCTGACCGTCGATTACCAGTATATTCATAAATATCCTCCTCTTAAACTCTTTGATAGATTTGATTATATAACAAATTTCAATACAATTCTGTACACTTTGTATTCCGGAAGTGAATTTAACTGCAACATAATGTAAACCCTTACAAATCCAAATCAGTTTCGTTATGATGCTTTGTGTTAAGTTTGGACAATAAACATACCGTTTCGACGTATGTTTATTGTCCAAACAAAGCTCCATATCTTCTTCTATGATAGGGAGTTTAAATTTTATGGATTTCAGCCACTGACCGTTTGGCTTACGTTCTT
>JAZSAH010000071.1:0-2037 GCA_045601745.1 Acutalibacteraceae bacterium | reverse complement strand
TTGAATTCTGTTCGGGGTCAAGAACCTCAAGAAGTGCAGAAGTCGGGTCTCCCTTATAGTCCGATGAAAGCTTATCAACTTCATCAAGAAGCATAAGGGGGT
Organism: Acutalibacteraceae bacterium; assembly: GCA_045601745.1. Taxonomy (GTDB): domain Bacteria; phylum Bacillota; class Clostridia; order Oscillospirales; family Acutalibacteraceae; genus CAG-177. Next base: position 1,935 of record JAZSAH010000071.1, on the reverse strand, counting down.
TGCTTGAGCCTGCCTGCTGCATGGCATTGATGATTCTGCCGGGCATTGAGCCGATATATGTTTTTCTGTGACCTCTGATTTCCGCCTCGTCTTTTACGCCGCCGAGAGAAATTCTCACATAATCCCTGCCCGTTGCGCTTGCAATTGAGCGTGCAACCGATGTTTTGCCGACACCCGGAGGTCCGACAAGGCAGATAATCTGTCCCTTGATATCGGGAGCAAGAACTCTGACGGAAAGATATTCAAGAATTCTCTTTTTTACTTTTTCAAGGCCGTAGTGGTCATTTTCGAGAATTTTACGGGATTTTGATATGTCCGTATTTTCTTCCTTCATGTTGTTCCACGGAAGCGAAATGCAGGTTTCTATGTAGTTTCTGCTGACTGCCGCTTCAGGTGAATGGGAAGAATATTTTTCGAGTCTGTCGCATTCCTTGAAAAGCTTTTCCTTGATTTCATCCGATGCTCTGAGATTGAATATCGCTTCTCTGAAAGAGCTGAGCTCTTCTTCGTGCGTTGTACCGCCGCCGAGCTCCTCGGAAATAACCTTTATCTGTTCACGCAGATAATATTCTCTCTGGTTCTTATCAATCTGTTCCTGAACCTTATCGTTGATATCGGCTTCAAGAGTCAGAAGGTTGCTTTCACTTGCAAGAAGAACGCACATTTCTTCAAGTCTTCTGACAGGATTTATCGTTGAAAGAACAGTCTGTCTGTCTTCATATTCAAGCATGATGTTGCCTGCGATATAGTCGGCAAGCTCACCGGGCTCCGTTTTCTGCATAACGCCCGTCATGACATCGGCAGGCATCTGGGGAGCGCAGTCAGAATAATCGGCAAAAACATCCTTTGTATGGCGCACAAGAGCTTTTGCATATTCTCCGTCACCTGCTCTGACTTCGGGTTCATCAATGGGAAAAATCATTGCCTTAAGATAGTTTTTTCCTGCTCCGACGCCTTCAACAAGTCTTGCTCTGTAAAGACCCTCAACGGCAACTCTGACATTGCCGCTTTTTCCGGGAAGCTTGAGAACCTGCTTCACGCTTGCAACAACGCCGATTTCATAAAGCTCGCTGTAGTCGGGGTCATCAACGGAAATATCCTTCTGTGTAACAAGAAAGATTTCCTGGTCTGTATCCATAGCCTTGCGAAGCGCATTTATTGACTTTTCCCTGCCCACATCAAAATGAATGAACATATCGGGAAATATAACAAGCCCTCTGAGCGCAACGGCAGGCATGATTCTTATTTTTTCATCTCTGGTCATATATATCTCCTTCGGGTTTCACCGTTTTTTACATATAATTATACTATCTTAGCATAATATTATATATTATTATATTCAAATCGTCAACACCAATAAAGAGATAATTATTTATGAATTTGATAACAAAGTGTAAACAAAAGCAGCCTGCAAATGCAAGCTGCTTTTTGACTGTCGATAAAGTCGCTGAAACATAAACGAAATATATGCAGGGAACGGCGAACCCGACGTTCCGTATCCCTAAACAATCAAGAGCAGAACGTGATGCCGATATTCCGCCGGTTGTTTTCGTTTATTTGACGCTTTTTCGCTTTTCAATGTATATATACACGCCTGTACGAATTAAGGATACCGAAGCAAACAACCCACGCTGAATTCTTTCAAAATCATTATAAAATTTTTGGGGTATCCTTATGAACTATATTAAATGTTGTGAATTCAATATTGATACCGCCTGCGTTGAAGTTAAACTTGCTGACGGTTCTATGGTGTCAATCGACTGTGATACAGTTGAGAATGAATATGCCAATAACTATGTATGAAGTATCAGAACTTGATTATCTCATCTACAACGAACCGATGAGTTATGTCAGATTACTACTCAGCGGCAAGATGGAAGAATATCTGCGAAGCAGCACAGATTACACTCCACTGTCTGATAACAGATAAAAATC
>JAZSAH010000070.1:0-21088 GCA_045601745.1 Acutalibacteraceae bacterium | reverse complement strand
GAAAGCAGACTTCCCATTGAAGCGATAACCGTTATGGTGCAGAAGGAAGCGGCTCAAAGACTCTGCGCAGATGTCGGAAGCAGACTTTCGGGTGCGGTTACCGTTGCGGTTGATTACTATGCAGAGGCGCAGAAGCTTTTCGACGTTTCGGCAGGCTCTTTCATGCCTGCACCTAAGGTTGACAGCAGCGTTATCCGTCTGGATATCCGCAAGACTCCCGGAATTGAGATAACGAATGAAGAACTGTTTTTCAGAATGGTTCATGCGGCATTCGGTCAAAGAAGAAAAACCGCCTCAAATTCAATCAGCGCAGGCTCGGGAATACCGAAAGATATCGTTATCAGGGCGATTGAAGAATGCGGATTTCCTCCTGTCGTCAGAGCAGAGGGTCTGAGCATGAGTGAATTGGCTGCGCTCAGCGAGAAAATCAACGATTTATTAATAAACTGTTAATTATTTCTTGACAAAAAAGCTCATATAAGGTAATATCAAAGAGATAGAGGTGCGGAAACTAAGAGTAATTCTCTGCGCAGGGAAATCACGGAGAATGAAAGGAGTTTTCGCCGAGATGAATGTCTGCTTGCCCGAGGCGTCATTCGTCGGGACACTGTAAAATATGCAGTGTACTGTCACGGTTGTGGAGCGCTATCAGAGTCTTTGATATTTATATTGATTTCATTGATTATGCTTCGGTACCGTGTATCGGAGCATATTATTTTTTATGGAGGTAACCCCATGACAAAAAAGAGAAAGCTTACGGCGATACTTTTTGTTATTGCCATTCTCGGATCAATGTTCAGTTTCGGTGCATTCGGAATTGCAACTGAAGACGGCGCAGCTCCCGTTGCAGACGGCGAAGCAGTTGTTCTTATGGCTGCCGATGCAGAAGCTCCCGCATCAACCGCAGTAACCGTTGATGTTGACGGCGAAATTTATGAGTATGACCTCGCTGATGCGGATTCGGCTCATGAATATGTTGACAATTACGCAGACAACCTTACAAACGATGCAAACTTCAAAGCTAACATCGAAATCGCTATCGCAAAGGTCCGTGAAAGCATAAGCAAGTATGCAACAATCTGGGCACTCGTTCCCCCCGTTATCGCAATTCTTCTTGCTCTTATCACCAAGGAAGTTTATTCTTCGCTCATTATCGGTATAATTGCAGGCGGCTTCATTTTTGCAGGCGGTAACTTTGAAACAGCTATCAACCATGTTCTTTTCGACGGCTTCGTTGCAAGCCTTTCGGACAGCTATAACATGGGTATCATCATCTTCCTTGTTCTTCTCGGAATGCTCGTTTCTCTTATGAACAAGGCAGGCGGCTCTGCAGCATTCGGCAGATGGGCTTCAAAGCACATCAAGTCAAGAACAGGTGCACAGCTTGCAACAATTCTTCTCGGCTGCCTTATCTTCATCGATGACTATTTCAACTGCCTCACAGTTGGTTCGGTTATGAGACCCGTCTGCGATGAAAAGAAGGTTTCCAGAGCAAAGCTTTCATATCTTATCGATGCAACGGCAGCACCTATCTGCATCATTGCTCCCATCTCATCATGGGCAGCAGCTGTTGCAGGTTTTGCAAGAGGTGCAGGCGCAGAAAGCGGCATCAGCCTCTTTGTTCAGGCTATCCCTTATAACTTCTATGCACTTTTCACCATCCTCATGATGGTCATTCTTGCCGTTTCAAAGATGGACTACGGTCCCATGAAGCTTCATGAAAGAAACGCTCTTGAAAAGGGCGATATCTTCACAACAGGCGACAGAGTTGTTAACGACGATGCCGATATCAATCCCAAGGGTAAGGTTATCGATCTCGTTCTTCCTGTTGTTGTGCTTATCGTAACCTGCGTTATCGGTATGATTTATTCGGGCGGTTTCTTCAGCGGCGAAAGCTTCATCGATGCATTCTCGAATTCCGATGCTTCCGTAGGTCTTGTTATCGGTTCGGCAATCGCAATCGTATTTGCAGTTATATATTTCCTCATCAGAAGAGTTATCAGCTTCAAGGATATCATGGCTTCTCTTCCCGACGGCTTCAAGGCTATGGTTCCCGCTATCCTTATTCTCACCTGCGCATGGACTCTCAAGGCTATGACAGACAGCCTCGGCGCAAAGATTTATATTTCACAGCTTGTTGAAGGCAGTGCAGGCGCATTCCAGGCACTTCTTCCTGCAATCATCTTCCTTATTGCTGTCGGTCTTTCATTCGCAACAGGTACATCATGGGGCACATTCGGCATTCTCATTCCCATCGTACTCAGCGTATTTGAAGCAACGAATCCCCTCACAATTATTGCTATTTCGGCTTGTATGGCAGGCGCGGTCTGCGGCGACCACTGCTCACCCATCTCCGACACAACAATCATGGCTTCCGCAGGCGCACAGTGCAACCACATCAACCATGTTTCAACCCAGCTTCCCTATGCTATGACAGTTGCAGGCATTTCATTTGTAACATATATCATTGCAGGTGCACTTGCAGGCTCGGGTCTTGCTCTTGTTGCGCTTCCCATCGGTGCAGTTCTTACAATCGCAGCACTTCTTGTTATCAAAAAGGCAACAAAGAAAGCATAATTTCTGCACAGGTTGAATTGAAAAAGATAAAAGCCTTCCGTTTCGGCGGAAGGCTTTCGCTATCTCAAAAACATATAATATATAACCCCGTAAATCACAGCTGCAAGCACACCGTAAACAATAACAGGTCCTGCGATTCTGAACATATTCGCACCCGTGCCGAGAATTCTGCCCTCACTCTGAAACTCCATGGCAGGCGAAACAATCGCATTCGCAAAGCCCGTTATAGGTACAATAGTCCCTGCGCCTGCGTAATATGCGATTTTGTCAAAAACGCCGAGCGCAGTCAGTATCGACGCAAGAACAATCAGCGTTACGGGTATCATCAGCTTTATATCCTCCTGTCCCATGCCTGCAAGGGAATAAAGCATTCCGAGACCTTCTCCGAGTGCGCAGATGAATCCCCCGATAAGGAAGGCAAGAATGCCGTTTTTGATTTTGTTTGTCGGCGGCGACGCCTTCTTTGCCATTCTGCCGTATTCACCGTTTGAAATTGCCGTAAAAATCATCCCGTTTCATTATTAATATGCTTCTATTTTACCCCTCGAAAAAGACAATAATCATGCAGTAAAGTTCGCATATGAAAATATTTTTTAAAAATCACAAGTGAGCATTTGCTATGAAAATCGAAGAAAAAACGAGAAAACGAGAGATTGCAGAATGTAAATTAAAAAATTCAAAAAAGACTATTGACAACGGCCTTGCCTTGTGATAATATATGCAAGCACGAAAAAATTAAATCGGAGGAAAAGTTATGTCAACTTATATGCCTAAAGCGGGCGAAATCACCCGCAAGTGGTATGTGATCGATGCAGCAGGCAAGCCCATGGGTAAGGTTGCTGTTGAAGCTGCAAAGCTTCTTCGCGGCAAGCATAAGGCTATTTTCACACCTCATGCAGACTGCGGCGATCATGTTATCATCATCAACGCTGAAAAAGCTGTTCTCACCGGCAAAAAGCTTGATCAGAAAATGTATTACCGTCACACAGGCTACATCGGCCATCTCAAAGAGGTTAAGTACAGCACTCTTATGAAGACAAGAGCTGATTTCGCAATGACACTCGCTGTTAAGGGTATGATTCCCGACACAGTTATCGGCCGTCAGGCTCTCACCAGACTTCGCGTATTCAAGGGCGCAGAACACGTTCACGCTGCTCAGAAGCCCGAAGCATGGGAATTTTAAGAAAGGGAGGCTATAAATATAATGTACGATTCAAATCCTTATTTCTACGGTACAGGCCGCAGAAAGAGTTCAGTTGCCAGAGTACGTGTTTATGCAGGTACAGGCAAGATTATAATCAATGACAGAGAGATCGACGATTATTTCGGTCTTGAAACACTCAAGCTCATCGTTCGTCAGCCTCTCGCTCTCACAGACACAGCTGAAAAGTTCGACATCATCTGCCGTGTAGGCGGCGGCGGTGTAACAGGCCAGGCAGGCGCAATCCGTCACGGTATCTCAAGAGCACTTCTTCAGTATGATGAAAACCTTCGTCCCGCCCTCAAGAAGGCAGGTTTCCTTACCAGAGACCCCAGAATGAAGGAAAGAAAGAAGTACGGTCTCAAAGGCGCACGCCGTGCACCCCAGTTCTCAAAGAGATAATTTATCCCGAATGGGGATTATCGAAAACCCTTGGAATCAACCGATTCCAAGGGTTCTTTTCTTTTTAAGAATAATCCCAAAATCCAAAATGTCAATATTTTGTCAATAATTAAGAAAAACCACAGATTCGGCAGTAAAACTGAACCTGTGGTTTTGTGCTTAATTACAATTAACAATGTCTTTTTGCAAAAGTAAATGCAACCGAATTTACTGTTTTGCCCTTAAAAGTTGCATTTGCTTTTTTCACTTAACACAATTAACGCCATGATAAAAAGCTTAAAAGTCCGTTTTATTGTACTTGCAGTATGCTAAACTATAACCATAGCAACCGTTAATTGCCAAAGTGAAGTTCGGATCGGAGGGTATAAATATGATATGGTTATTTTTCTTGCTGATAGGATTAGCGGCGTTTTACAAAGAGTGGACAAAAGGGTTGTGACATCAGAATGAGACGATTTGTTTGGCTGACAAAAGCGGAAACGAAAAGAATTTTTGTGGTTTTTGTTGAAAAAATCTGTTTTTTGAAGATGAAAATTCTATTCAATACACTACTTGTTGTGGCATAAATGATTGACATACAGCATATATTGTGGTAAAATGAAAACACAAAATAAAAGTCGCAAAAATCGAACATTTGTATTGACAAACGAATGTTCGTCTGCTATAATAACAATCACAGAACAAATGTTTATACTTTTGAAACATAAATTCGATTGTGGTTGAAAACATACTTCATCAAGGGAGGAATTAAAATGACATTTGCAGATATCATCAGAACAGTATTGGAATTTTCAGCAGTAGTCCTGCTTATAGTCGGTTTTATAAACGAAAAGAAGGTTGTTGCTTTTGAGGTCAGACTTGCGAGAGCAATAAAGATTCATCTTCGCAACCGCCGCATCAGAAAGCAGAGAGAAAAGGCTGCAATGCGCGCAAGAGTTCAGTCAAGAGCAGTTGAAGAATTCTGTGAGGAAGAACCCGTTTTTACGCTCATTAACGGCACCGGCGGTGCACATCAGGTTGCATAACAATTATCTTTCAAATATTGCAAGAAAAAGGACAGCTCCGAGTTCATTCCGGAGCTGTCCTTTACTGTTTTATTTTATTTAAGAAGCTGAACAAGGTCGATTGCACCGACGGGGCAGACCTCATGGCATTTGCCGCAGCCCGTGCACTTGTCGTAGTCAACCTTTGCGCAGAAGCGGTCGATTGTTACCGCACCTGCTTCGCATTCCTTGACGCATTTCATGCAGCCGATGCAGCCTGCAGTGCATTCCTTGCGGGTGAGTGCACCCTTATCGTGGTTTTTGCAAAGAACAGCCGCTTTGATTTCTTCAAGGGGCATCATTTCGATGAGACCCTTGGGGCAGGTCTTAACGCACATTTTGCAAGCTTTGCAAAGAACGGGGTTGATTCTTGCGATGCCGTCGCACATACTGATTGCATCGTACTGACAAACCTCAACGCAATCGCCGAAACCGATGCAGCCATAAATGCAGTCCTTGGGTCCGCCGAAAATCTGCGAAGCCATTCTGCAGCTCTGAACGCCCTGATATTCAAGCTTTGTTGAAGCGTTGACATTGTGTCCCTGACAGAGAACAACAGCTGCCGAGGGTTTAACTTCGCCTGCAGCAAGACCTGTTATTTCGCCGATTGCCTTTGCCGTGTCGTTTCCGCCTGGTGCACAAAGAGCAGTGTCTGTTGTTTCTCCCTTTGAAAGAGCAGCCGCATAGCCGTCACAGCCGGAGAAACCGCAGGCGCCGCAGTTTGCGCCGGGAAGGCATTCTCTGATCTGTTCCGCTTTTTCGTCAACGGGAACAGCAAAAACCTTTGATGCGATTGAAAGTCCGAGACCTGCAATAAGTCCGATGGCGGCAACGATAATAACTGCCAATAAAATAGGATTCATTCCGTTACCTCCTTAACCGAAAATTCCGTCAACAAGGCCTGTGAAGCCCATGAACGAAAGTGAAACTATTGATGCGGCGATGAGAACGATGGGAAGCCCCTGAAGGAATTTGGGGATATCCGCGCCTTCAAGTCTGCTTCTTACGCCTGAGAAAATTACCATTGCGAGCATGAAGCCGAGACCTGCGCCGACGCTGTTGAGAAGCGACTGAACAAAGTTGAATTCTTTGGTGATGTTAAGAAGAACAACGCCGAGAACAGCGCAGTTTGTTGTGATAAGGGGAAGATAGATTCCGAGTGCGTTATAGAGAGGCGGCATGAACTTTTTGAGAATGAGTTCAACAAGCTGAACAAGTGCCGCAATAACTAGAATGAAAACGATGGTCTGGAGATAATCAAGACCGTTTGCAACAAGGAGATACTTGTTGATGGGATAGGTTACGGCTGTTGCGAGAGTCATAACGAAGATAACTGCTCCAGACATACCGACTGCTGTGTTAAGCTTCTTGGAAACTCCGAGGAAGGGACAGATACCGAGGAACTTGCAGAGAACAAAGTTTTCGGTGAGAATTGCAGTAAGGAGAATTGACAATGCTATTTTCATGCAGTTTCACCCTCCTTTTTTTCTTCTTTGCACTCTTTGCCTTCTGCAAGAAGTGCGCAGTTTTTAGCCATGGGACAAGCCTGGCATCCGCCGAGACCCGCCTTGGGTTTGCCTTTCTTTTCAGCAAGCTTGTTTGCGCAAGCCATGAGAAGTCCGAAGGTGAGGAATCCGCCGGGAGCGAGAATGAAAACGGTCATCGGGGAGAAAATCTCCGTCCAGGGAAGAGTAAAACCGTTGAAACCGCCGAGAACGTTGTCGCCGAAAAGAACAAGAAGATTCTGTGCGCCTGCAAGGAATGTGCCTGCACCGAGAATTTCTCTGACCGATGCCATAAGGCAAAGTGCAACGGTGAAACCAACACCCATGCCGAGACCGTCAACAGCAGAAGCGATAACGGAATTCTTGCCTGCAAAAGCCTCAGCTCTGCCGAGGATGATGCAGTTAACAACGATAAGAGGAAGGAACACGCCGAGAGCCGCATCAAGTGCGGGAACGAATGCCTTCACTATCATCTGAACGATTGTAACGAATGATGCGATAACAACTATGTAAGCGGGGATTCTGACCTTATCGGGAATGATTTTGCGAAGAAGTGAGATAACGATGTTTGAACAAACAAGAACTATCATCGCTGAAATGCCCATACCCAGAGCATTGACAACGCTTGTTGAGGTTGCAAGGGTGGGACAGGTTCCGAGAACAAGACGGAAAACGGGATTTTCTGCGATAAGACCTTTGGTAAATTCTTTACCGAGCGATTTCTTTTCAGCCAATGTTCTCACCTCCTGCTGCTTCAATTGCGGCATTGACCGCATCGGTAACTGCTCTTGAAGTTATTGTTGCGCCCGTGATGGCGTCGATTGAATTTTCGCCTGCTTTGTCTTTTGAAACGGTGATGCCGCCGATAAGACCGATGAACTGTTCACGGAATGAAGCTTCCGTTGCCTTTGCGCCGAGACCTGCCGTTTCTGCATGGGAAAGGATGTTGATGCCTGTTACTTTTCCGTTGGCATCAACGCCTGTCATAACGGAGATGTCGCCGCCGTAGCCTTTTGCTGTGTTGACAACAACATGACCGATTGTTGCGCCGCTTTCGTCGAAAGCTGCAACAACGCTTGTGCCGTCTTCAAGAATATTTGCTTCACCGAAAGAAGATGCATCGGCGAAAACAGTCTGTCTTGATTTGATTTCGGTTTCAATCGCAAGCTGTTCGATAATGGGTGCGGTCACCTGATTTGTGAAACCGAGAAGAAGGGTTGCAACAAGGCAGATAACAAAAAGAGTGACTGTGGGAACAAGATAGTCCTTCAGATTTTTCATTTTGCTTCAACCTCCTTTGCCTTTTTCTCTTTAACCGTACCGAAGGGCTTGGGAGCCATGATTGTTTCGATATGAGGAACAAGAAGGTTCATGATAAGAATTGCAAAGGATACGCCTTCGGGGAGAGAAGCAAAGAGTCTGATAACGCAGGTCAGAAGACCGCAGCCTACGCCGAAAACGATTTTTGCATTCGACTTGATGGGGCTTGTCGAATAGTCGGTTGCCATGAAGAATGCACCGAGAAGAAGTCCGCCGCCCATGAGCTCATATGCGAGGAATTCAAGGTCAAACTTGCCTGCAATAAGCATGATAACGGCAACCGTGCCGATGAAAGCAACGGGGATTTTATAGGAAATAACCTTTCTTGCCATGAGGTAGATGCCGCCGACGATAAGAGCAACGGAGCAGGTTTCACCGATGCAGCCGCCTCTTATGCCGAGGAACATATCAAGGAGTGAGGGGAGAGCTTCGCCTGATTCTCCGCCGATGATTGCAAGGGGAGTTGCGGTTGAAACTGCGTCTGTTTTCCATGAAAGGGGAGCAGTCCAGTTGCCCATTGCCTGGCCGAAGGAGAGAAGAAGAATGATTCTTGCAACGATTGCCGGATTTGCGAAGTTCTGACCGATGCCGCCGAACATCTGCTTTACAACGACGATTGCAAAGAAGCTTCCGATTGCAGCCATCCAGAGAGGAATGCTCACGGGAAGGTTGAATGCAAGGATAAGACCCGTAACAACGGCGCTCAAATCCTGAATTGTGTTATGGCGTTTCATAACTTTTCTTGCAGCGAATTCCGAAAGAACAGCGGTAATAACCGTTGTTGCCGTAACTGCAAGAACACGGGGTCCGAAAAGCACTACCGCCGCAATAAGCGAAGGAATGAGTGCGATGATAACATCAAGCATGATGCGTTGTGTTGTATCTTTTGTGCGAAGATGAGGCGACGCACTGACAACAAGCTTTTTTCCGTCAACCATTATTTGTTGCCCTCCTCTCTCAAAATTGCCTTTGCAAGGCGCATATGCTGAACAAGGGGTTTGCCTGCAGGGCAGGCGAATGCACAGCTTCCGCATTCCATGCAGACAGTGATACCGAGCTGCTTGAGTGCTTCGGGGTCTTTTGCCTTTGCAGCTCTGACAATATTTGTGGGCATAAGACTCATCGGGCAGGCGATTGCGCATCTGCCGCAGCGTATGCAGTCTGTTTCGGGCTTGAGAACGGCATCATCCTTTGAGAATGCAAGGATAGCGTTGTTCTGCTTGAGAACGGGTAAATCCGTTCCGACTATGGCAAGACCCATCATGGGACCGCCCGTTAAGATTTTGCAGGGCTCTGTTTTGAAGCCGCCGCAGAAATCGATGATATCCGAAATATTTGTTCCTATGGGAACTCTTACATTTTTGGGATTTGCAATTGCCGAACCGTCAACCGTGAGTGAACGGCTGACAAGAGGCTTGCCGGTTTTGAGATAGCGTGCAATGAATGCAGCTGATGTAACATTGAGAACAACACAGCCGACATCGGAGGGGAGCTTTCCGGGAGGAACTCTTCTGCCCGTTGCGGACTGAACCATCATCTTTTCTGCACCCTGAGGATATTTTGATTCGAGAATCATGAGCTGAACCTCGTCGTCAACATCATCCTTATGGTCGGCAATATTCTTGAGAACCTTGAATGCCTCGGGCTTGTTATCCTCTGCAGCAATAACAACTCTCTTGAAGCCGAGAATATCCTTGAGGGTATAAACGCTTGAAAGAATATCCCATGAATTTTCCATGCATTCACGGTAGTCAACGGTTATGTAGGGTTCGCATTCCGCCGCATTGATGATAAGAGTGTCAATATTTTTGTCTTCGGGGAAATTGAGCTTTATGTGAGTGGGGAAACCTGCGCCGCCCAGACCTACAAGTCCCGAAGCTCTGACCGCCTTGATGAAATCCTCTTTTGTTTCAACCTTCGGAGGCTCGATGCCTTCCCAAAGGCGCATTTCGCCGTCGGATTCGATGGTTACAGCCTTGGACATAACGCCGTTGGGGAGCTTGACATCTCCGACTGCGATTACCTTGCCCGAAACGGATGCGTGAATCGGTGCGCTGACAAATTTATCCGTATCTCCGATAACCTGACCGACTGCCACTTCATCCCCGACCTTCACAACAGGGTCGCAAGGTGCGCCTATGTGCTGCTGCATGGGGATAACAACCTTTGAGGGTATGGGAAGTCTGACAACTTCGGATTCGGCAGTATTCTTATGATGGTCAACCTTAACGCCGCCTCTGACTTTTTTAACAGCCTTCAATACGCCGTCAACTGCCTTAACCATAATATCATCTCCTGTCTATATTTAATGAATGAAGTTTTTTAATTTATCTAAAGCGGGTATGACCGCCCTGAATATGATTCCCGTTACGGCACCCGTTGCAATTCCGAAAAGTGCAAGTGCGGGAGCGTAATATATTATGCTTGCCGTGCCCGTTATAAAAGCCGCCGCAATGAGCTGACCGATGTTGTGACACAGCGAGCTGATAACCGATATCCCGATAAGTCCGAAAATTCTGTTTCCGTATCTCAGAAGGATAAACATTGCAATCGCCGAGAGAATGCCGCCCGAAAGGCTCATTATTCCTGCGGTGAAGCCTCTTGTCACAAAGGCAAAGCAGCCTTTGGCGATAACTATCATAAGCGCCTGCGGAAGTCCGAGACTTCCTGCGGCAAACATTGTTATGATGTTTGAAAATCCGGGTTTTGCTCCCGGGGGGAGAAAGGGTATCGGCGGAATGAGACTCTCCAGAAATCCCAATGACAGCGCAAGGGCGCAGAGTATAGCCGACAGAGCAGTTTTATAAGCAATATCTTTTTTCATATCAGTAAACCACCGCATCAACATCGCTTCCCGTCACCGTGATAACGGTTTTTGAGGGGAGACAGACCGCCGTATCTCCGTGCTTGCTCAATTCTCCGCAGGAAACGCAGAGCTTGTCCTCGCAATCGGCCGATTCAAAGCGGATTTTTCCGTTTTCGGCAGTTATGACAACCCTCGGAGTTGTTGCGGGTATAACGGTTATTTTTTCGGTTATGCTGCCGAGGTCAACGGTTTCGATAACCTTGCCGTCAACGGTTATAACCGCCTGCACGGCATCGGTTTCCGTGTTGTTCCAAAGCATGAAAGCCGCCGCGACGATAATAATCAGTGCAATGAGGGCGATATCGCCTTTTTTTATAAATCTGAGTTTCATTGAACCACCGTATATGAGTTATCCGTTATTTCCAGATATTTATCGGCACCGTTTTCCGCAAAGACTTTTTTATCATCTGTCACGAAAACAACGCCGCAGCCGTAAGCTTCTGAAAGAGCCTTTCCTTTTTCATATCCGAGCACAAAGCAGGCCGTTGAAAGAGCATCGCTCAGTATGCCGCTTCCGGAAATAATCGTTACGCTTAAAAGACCGTTATCGACGGGATAACCCGTTTTCGGGTCAAGAATATGATGATAAATTTTTCCGTCTGCCTCGAACTGCTGCTCATAGCTTCCCGAGGTTGTAACGCAGCCTTCGGGGATATGAAGCTTTGCAATATAGCTTCCCGAATTGCCCTCGGGATTTCTTATGCCGACGGTGAATTCCTTATCGCCGACAAGAAGAATGCTCCCTCCGATGCTGACAACGGCTTCCTTTATTTTATATTCGGAAAGAAGGGATTTTATTTCATCGAGAGCAATTCCCTTTCCCGTTGCACCGAAATCAATGACAGCCGGTTTATCTCCGTAAACAAGCTCTTTTCCGTCAAACGAAATTTTTCCGTAACCCGTATGTGAAAGAGCTTCACGGATTGTTCCCTCGTCGGGCAGAACGGGAGCTGAGCCGAAATTCCAAAGGTCGCTGACTGCGCCGAGCGTAAAATCAAACGCACCTTCGCTTTTCTGACAGACATCAAAAAGAATATCAAGATAAGACGAGATTTTTTCTGCATTTCCGCCGCCGTTTTTATTGAGAAGCGAAACAACCGAATTCTCAGATTTTCTTGATAGAATTTCCGTGTCGAGCTTTTCGGTTAATTCCCGGATTTCCTCTGATGCCTTGTCGGCATCGGCGCCCTTGAGCCTGATGGTTGAATAGGTATTCATCGAAAAAAATCCGGAGGAGATTTCTTTGTTGAGAGTGCCGTCATAAACGAGAAAAGCAACAAGTGCCGCCGCAATAATTATCACGACTGCAAACGCTGTTTTTTTCACGGCACACACCTACCCATATTAATAAATATAATATATTTTAATATATAATACACCTATTTTTAAAACATTTCAACATTAAATGTTACGTTTTCAACTAAAAATATTTGAAATTTGCAAAAAATATGGTAATATTAATGCATATTGGTGAAAAGGAGATAATTTATGTCGGATTCGGTATATATGCCCGTAAAATGCTTCTGGGGAAATAATGCGGTTTCTGAAAACTCTTCCGCATTAAAATCACTCGGCAAAAAATGCCTGATTTTAACCGGAAAATCGGGTGCGAAAAAAAGCGGTGCGCTTGACGATGCGATTAAATCGCTTGAAAACGAAAATATCGGATATGAGATTTTTGATGAAATCGGAGAAAATCCTCTGATTTCCGTTTGTCATAAAGCGGGCATTGCCGCAAGAGAAGCGGATGCAGATTTTCTTCTCGGTATAGGTGGAGGGTCTGTGCTTGATGCGGCAAAGGCAATTGCGATATATGCATCAAACCCCGAGCTTTCACCGATTGATATTTATAAAAGAGAATATAAAAACGCGCCCCTCCCCGTTGCACTTATAGGCACAACCGCAGGAACGGGCAGCGAGGTGACAGCCGTTGCGGTTTTAACAAACGATGAAACGGGAATCAAAAAGAGCATTTCGGGTCCCGACTGCTATGCCGTCGTTTCATTCTGTGACCCGGAATATACTGCGTCACTCCCTTATAAATCAACGGTTTCAACCGCACTCGATGCATTTGCTCATGCAATTGAGGGGTATTTCACTCCTAAGGGAAAAGGCGTTCTCAAGCTCTTTGCCGAAAAAAGCATTCCTGAGCTTTATAAATGCCTGAAAGCGCTTTCGCAGACTGATACCGTTGCAGATGAACTGCGCGAACCCCTCTATTATTCGTCAATTTATGCAGGTCTTGTTATCAACAACTGCGGAACTGCATTTCCCCATCCCCTCGGTTATGTTCTGACCGAAAACTACGGTATTCCCCACGGCATGGCGTGCGCTGCATTTTTTGCGCCGTTCATTGACCGATGCAGGGAGTTTTCGCCCGAAAAATATGATGAATTCATCAAAATGACAGAGGATATCGAAACCGTGAAATCGGTTATCGCATCCCTCACCGACCTTGAAGGAGTTAAAATTTCCGAAGAAGAAGCAAAAAAATATGCCCTGCGCTGGCAGAGCATGATTCCGAGGAATTTTACCGCCTCTCCCGGCGGACTTACCATGGAAGAGGCGGCGGGGATACTCGCTATCCGTTAGCAGCCGCAACCGCAGCCGCAGTCATTGTTTCTCTGTGTCATGCAACCGCAGCCGCAGCTGTTGTTGTTACCGCAATCGCCGTTACAGAAGAGAAGAATGAGAATGATGAAAAGGCACCAGTTGTTATTGCATCCGCAACCCATAATCTGACCTCCCTGTTCTGATTTGAAGCGTTGTTTCCAACCGCTTACATTCACAGATTATGTCGGAAGTCATGAAAGTGTTACGCCCTGCAGAAAATTTTCTGCAGGGCGATGTTTATTGTTTTTAATCCAGATGCATTTTGTAGAATTTTGCTTTGAAGGTCTGTTTGCCGTCGAATGTGCTGTATTCGTCGTAGTGGTCAAACACAAGACCGCATTTTTCCAGAACCCTTCCGGATGCAGGGTTATCTGTTGCATGTGTAGCGCAAAAATCTCTTGCTCCGAGTTCTTCATATGCATATTCTATCATTCGTTTTGCTGCCTCGGTAGCATAACCGTTACCCCAATAATCAGAATTAAGATTATAGCCGAAATTCCATGCATTATAGTTCTCTTTGAATTTGATGCTTCCGCTGCCTATAAGAACGTTGTTTTCTTTGAGAGCAAAACCCCAGCTGCAGTCTTTTGTTTTGGGAAGCGAAACATTTATCCAATACAAAACCTCATCAATATTTTGGTAAAGGTTATAAGGCATAAATCTATTGACTCTTTCATCGCTAAGCCATACAAATGCCGCTTCGGCATCTTCGGGAGTAATCGGTCTTAAAATCAGTCGTTCAGTTTCAAGAACGGGTGTGCGTTTGTAATATTTTTTCTGTCTTATCCACCTTAATATGCCCATATTTTACTCCTTTTTGACGCACCGAGTGCATGATGTGATATGTCAGTTATATACTGACTTTCTCAGGTTTCGGAATGATATTTCAGATAAATTCCATAGGTTATTTCATCCATTTTTCAATAAGTTCAACAACTCGCTGAGTTGATTTTCCGTCGCAGGCGGAGAGCTGTTCTTTTCTGAATTTTTCAATTCTTTCAACGGGAGGATTGTCAGCCGTTTTTCTTATGCAGTCAAGCAAATCCGAGCTGTCCGTAACCATTTCTCCGGGCAGACCGTCGGGGAAATCAAGATAAAATCCTCTTTCGTATTTTTCGTGATCGGGGCAGTAGAAAACCGAGGGAACGGAAAGGAGAGTTGCATCATAAATAACGGATGAATAATCGGTTATTATGACCTCACTGACTGCCGTCAGTTCGAGCGTTGAATCCGTTGATAAATCAAGGATATTCGGATATTCGCCGTTCTCAAAGCGGTAGTCTGCGAGGGGATGGCGGCGGATGATGAACACCTCGTTTTCATTCATGGATTTGCTGAGATTTTTCCAATCGATTGAGGGATTATATTCAACCTTTTTTCCGTCTTCTTCCCTGAAAGTCGGACAGTAAAGATAGATTTTTCTGCCTTTTAATTCAGGGTATTTTCCGAAAATATTTTCACGCATTTCAGAGGCGGATTTCATGAGAGAATCCGTTCTCGGAAGACCGAGGGGAAGGCAGATTTCCTTGCTTATTCCGAAGGCACCCGCATAGCTTTCACGGCATTTTTCCGATGTTACCGCAACTGCGGAATATTGCGAATGGGTTGCTCTTTCTTCTTCGGGAGTGAGCTGTGACGGCGCATCGAGTCCGAACTTTTTGAACGAACCGCAGGCGTGCCATATCTGAATGAGCTTCTGACCTTCACGCAGCTTTATATCCCTCATATATCTCACATAGTCGTCCGTCACGATAACCTTGCTTGTCATCAGATAAAGATATGCAAGAGGTTTTATTTTAACGGAATGGGGGAGCTTGTGTGCGAAGATGATTTTTTTTGCATCGAGGGCATCATAAACTGCTTTTGCGTTTTCAAGCAATTTTCCGTCGGCCCTCACAGAAAAAAACAAAACGACGTTTCTCAAAGGAAGGAGCGAGCAGAATGCACGCCATTTCTTATTGAAAAACCTGAGAATTTTCCGTCTGTTGCGGACATTCAGAAGCTTTTTGATTAAATCTTTCATCGAATTCCTCCGATTTGATTTGATATACTTTATTCTAATATATTTTTTCGGAATTTACAATATAGGCAAAACAAAAAACCTCATCTTACGATGAGGTTTTTACTGGCTGGGGAATAGGGATTTGAACCCCAACAAACAGAGTCAGAGTCTGTCGTGCTACCGTTACACTATTCCCCAATGCAACTCGCAACTGGGCTACGGATTTATATTATACACAACAGAACGAAAAAGTCAACACTTTTTTTAAGTTTTTTTAAATTTTTTTATCAATATTTGAATTCGGAATATTTTACCGTTGTTTCAAGGTCGGCGGTTGCGGTTTTGACCTTTGCGATTGAGTATTTTACATCATTGAGAGTTGCCGACATCTTTATGTTATGGGTAATCGAAACGAAACGGCTGTTTGATGCGTTGATTTTTGCCTTGATTGTCACGCTTGTTGTTTTGACCGTTATCGCACCGACGCCTGCGCCTGCTTCGGCAAGACCGCTTCTGATTTCGTCAACATCCTTGTAATCCTTTGTAAATCTTCCGAGGGCACTGCTTCCCTTGAGAGGATTTGTTTCGTTTTTGACGGTTATGGAGATTTCATAATACTTTCCGTCATCCGAAAGCTTGCAGGTTGCAGATGTCACATCCTCCGCCTTAAGACTGCTCTTGACGAGCGATTTACCGTTGAAATTCCCCTTTTTTACGGTTTCGGTGGTGCTTCCCTCGCCGAGGAAATCGCCGACTGTTTCTCTGACAGCATCAATGCTTGCAAGCAGACCCATGTTGAGGTTGCTGAGCTTTGTGTCAGTTGATTTTTTATAGCCGGGCTTCGAGGTTGAAGCTTTCGCCGCTGCGGAATTATAAAGCTTCACGATATCCTCTTTCTTTGTGGGTGCAGTCACTTTCTTCTTTGTTGTTGTGGCTTTTTTGGTTGTGGTCGGTTTTTTTGTTGTTGTGACCTTTTTAGTGGTGGTTGCTTTTTTGGTGGTGGTTACCTTTGCCGAGGTGGTCGGTTTCTTTGTGGTGGCAGTGGTCGTTGCGGCAGCAGCAGTAGTAGTTGTTGTTGTTGTCGGTGTTTCGGTAGTTGTTTCAGTTGTGGTTTCAACGGTTGTTGCGGCAGCGGTTGCTGTTTCTTCCGTCGGAATTTCCGTTGTTTCGTCAACAGTCTGAATTGTTGTTACGGGTGCGGCTGTGGTTGTTGTTTCGGGTGCTTCATCCCTGCATGAAGCGAGCGCAAAAAGCATCGAAAAAGCTGAAATCACCGCGATTATTTTTTTGAAAGAGTTCATATGAGAACCTCCTTTATTTCATTAGTATAAATTATACTATATATTTCTTGTTTTTTCAATCTCATAAATTCTCTTTGCAAAATGTTGATTTTTCGGAAACGTAGTGATATAATTTCAAATAAATTAAAGAAAACCTGTATAATATTAAGGAGTGATTCGGATGAAAAAGCTCATCAGCATTATTCTTTGCATATCGCTTGTTGCTTCATGCTGCGGAATGATGGCTTTTGCAAAAGAAAAGGAAGAAACACCCGTCATTATTGTTCCCGGTTTCCTTCAGCCCTATATGTATATCGAGGGTGAAAACGGTGCGGAAGACGAATATCTGTGGCTTCCGAAAAAAGAGAAGATAACTGACAGAATACTCGACGATATGCCGAATTTCCTCCTGTCGATTTTCGGACTGCTTCTCGGCGATGTTGAAAATTTCGGCGAAACCCTCGGCGGCGGAGCATATGCCATTGCCGAAAAAATGCGCTGCAATCCCGACGGCTCATCCGTTTATCCCGTTGTCCACTATAAAAACGACCCTGCCGAAAGCAACGGGGCAAACCTCAAAAAGACTGCCAATAAGGAAGCCGAGAGAAAAAATATTCTTTTTGAAAAGTTCATGGATTATATCGATGCCAACGGCTTTGCAAATCTCGAAAATGTTTTCGTTTTTGAATATGACTCTCGCCACGATGCGATTCAGATTGCCGAAGAACTCCGTACCTTCATCAAGGATGTCAAAAAATACACGGGCTCCGATAAGGTCAATCTTTTCACCGTCAGCTACGGCGGTCTTATCACTGCAACATATTTCTATTATTATATGAATGAAAAGGATGTCAACAAAGCGGTTCTCAATGTTCCGCCCCTTCAGGGAACGGATTTCACTGACCACCTTTTCCGCAAGAATGTTGACCTTCCTCTTGAAACTCTCGTTGATTTCGTTGAAAGCGTTCTCGGTTCGGGAACGGAAGTTGCCGCAATATTCGAAGCAAATGACGGCGATTTTCTTAACAGAACCCTCAACAGTGCAAGCGACGGTATGCTCGATGTTGTGCGCTACTGGAGCTCGATTTACACAATCACTTCACCGGATTATTACGAAAATCTGAAGCGTGATTTCCTTGACCCCGTTGAAAGCAAGGATATCATAAAGAATAATGATATTATCCATTATGACATCATGCCCTCAATGACCAAAATCCTTGAGAAATGCGGCAAGAAAGGGATTGATGTTTCGATAATCACCTGCAGCGGCATCAATATGTGCTTCGGTGATAACCTCAACGGTGATATCCTTGTTCCGACCTACAGCGCATCGGGTGCAACCGTTGCAAGACTCGGTGAACGTTTTGCAGACGGATATAAAGGCGTCGGAACAACCTGCTCAGACCCCAAGCATAACCACATTTCTCCCTCTATGGAGATTGACGCAACGAGCGCATATCTTCCCGAAAAAACATGGTTTATCGAGGATTCTTATCATGCACAGTTCGAGCTTGAAGATTATGCAATCTCGCTTTGTGCAAAGCTTCTCTTTACCGATGAACTCAAAAATGTTCATTCCGACCCTGCGTATCCCCAGTTTGAATATTCGGATAACCCCCATCAGGGCATTCACGCAAAATTCAACAACAGCCTCACGGGTTATGTTTCCTCCGGTGACACCTCGCTCATCGTCAGAAATGTCTATGATGACACGGCAATAAAAATAGTTTCAATTGCCGCAAACGGAATGGATGTTGAATTTGATGTTCTCAGGACGGGAATCATCAAGGCGGGCGAAACGGTTGAAATTCCGTTCAGCGGAGAAATTCCCGAGGTCAGCGCAACGAGAGGCGATATAACAATCAACTATATCAAGGTCGGAACGTTAAGCAGCGGACTCACCTCAAAGGTGTTTGATATAACAATCAATAACGGCAAAGCACCCGAATATAAAGGCGGAACGGTTGATGCGGAATTTGACACAATGCTCGAAGCCGTTCTTCCCGAAGCAATCTACACCTTCCTTGTTAAAACAACAACAAGGAGAGCTGTTGAATGCGTGTTTGACACAATGGCACTTTTCTTTATCTGACAAAACCATACCCCCTCGGAACAAATTCTGTTCTGAGGGGGTATCTTGCGTTATATTATTCCGAAAGACCTGCTTTTTTCAGGTTTTCCTGATGTTCCTCATATGTGTCCGCATAGTAATAATTCGCATTTTCGTCGTGGCAGAAATAGAGATAGTCAACGTCTGCCGGATTGAGAGCAGCATTTATTGTTCTCATTCCGGGATTTGAAATCGGACCTGCGGGAAGTGCGGAGCATTTATAGGTGTTGTAGTAGCTGTTGTATCGGTTGATATCGCCCGAAAGATAGGGCTTCACATGGCGCTCAATGTAGTAAATGGATGAATCCATCTGCAGCTTCATTCCCGCCTCAAGACGGTTATAAATTACAGCCGCGATTTTTGCAACCTCGTTTGAATTTGCGCCTTCCTTTTCGATTATCGATGCAACCGTCAGAACCTCATCCATGCTGTAACCGAGTGACGATGCCTGAGATTTCATGGAATCGGTTATTTTTGCCTTGCCGACACGCAGGAATTTTCCTATTGCATCCTGCGGCTTCATGTCAACATAGAATTCATATGTATCGGGGAAAAGATAGCCTTCGAGCCTGAAACAGCGGTTGGGATTTGACGGAATACCGGCAACGAGGGGATAGTAGCTGTAGTCATAATTCTGAGAAGTTTCCATGAGTGCATCGAAATCGGCAACTCCGTTTTCATCGAGCTTATTAAAAATCTGAGTGAGGGTGTCACCCTCTTTTATTGTCACCTTCACGGTCTGGCGTGCAGTCGGAGCAGATGATGTTGTTTCGGGAATGATTGATGCAACGGGGAGCGTTGTTGTAACGGAATATTCCGCTTTTCGGGTCGTTTCATTTTGTTTGACCGTCTCGGCTGTTGTTTCGGTGATTTCATCAAAAACCCATGTTGAAAGTTCAACATAACCCGTGTTATCGGTAACGGGATTAAATGTGTCAACCGCATTGTATTCCGTTACCGCCGCCGTTGTTATATTGTTATCGCCGTCGGTTTTTGAGCATGATGCCGATGCTGCAATAAGCAGTGCGGCGGCAACGGCAGCTATGATTTTTGCTTTGCTCATTTTATTCACCTCATCAGTTGCTTATACCGAAAAATTCCTTGATTTTCTTTTCGGCTCTGTTTTTGAAAAGCTTTTCTTCAAAAGGAATTGCAGGTTCGCCTGCGTTTTCTGCCGTCAGAGGAATCATGGTTTCTTCTTCTGTTGCGATAAGGAACTGAGGATATTCTTCATAGCTCCATACCGTTTTCTGCTCGTCGCTGTAAACAACAAGATTCACCCAGTCGGTGAGATAGCTTTCTGCGCAGGTGTGGCGCATATATTTTCCGAACCATGTGATGTCGGGGAATTTGCAGGTTGAAGCATCAATCTGGTTATCAGCCGAAACATGATTTTTGCCGCAAACGCATTTCTTTGCCTGAACATAGTTTTCACCGAGAGTTCCGTCAACCTCCGAGCAGGTTGCGCCGAAGCTTTCGCAGTATGTGGAGATTATGCCGTCGGTCATTCTGTCGTTATCCGATGTGAGGGGAATCATGGTGAAGCCGTATTCGGCAAAAATTGCCGTGTTGATGCCGTCGTCAAGAAGCGACTGAATAACATCGGCATTTGTTGCCTGAACGGAATAATGATAGTAGTCGCTCATTTCGATGAGCTTTGAATATTTGGCACGTTTTTCGGGTGTGTTGAAAATAAAATCTCTTGCTTCCTCATATCTCTCCTTGCCCATGAGTGCATAGAAGCCGGGGATTGTTGCAATCGAATCGATAACGCTTTCGTTGAAACCGTGTTCAAGAAGCTCGGCGGTGAGGTTGTCAACATACTTGACAAGAGGCTCAACCATACCCAATGTATAAAGAACTTCAAATAAAGTGTAAACACCCTTGCCGTCAAAGATTTCATAAAGCATACGCATGAGCGAAACGGAGTCAACCCTGATATTGCCCGAGAACGGGTCTTCGCAAACATTGACGCCGTTCATTGCGCCTGCAATATAAATAACCGAATCAATATGGTTTCTTTCGTCGTAGTTTTCTGCGGTGTAGTAATATTCATAAAGATATGTGGTAAGAACGCTGTTGCCCATGCTCATTGCCGCAAGAGCAACCTTGTCCGAACCCGTAATTTCAAGAACATAATTGATATATTCATCAAGCTGAGCTGCGATT
>JAZSAH010000069.1:0-47182 GCA_045601745.1 Acutalibacteraceae bacterium | reverse complement strand
AGATATCCCATGGCGTAAGCCAGTAAGACCCCTCATGGACTATGAGGTTGATAGGTTGCATGTGTAAGCGTGGTGACACGTTCAGCTTGGCAATACTAATAGGTCGAGGGCTTGACCATATTAATCTAGTTTCTTCCTTTTCAGCTTACTTCTATCCGATCTTTGTTCAGTTTTCAGGGTGTATTCCTAACAGTATTTTGTAACCGTCTCTATGAGGCGGTTTTTGTTTATTTTACATATTTTATTTATGAGGTAATTTATGAAAAAAATAATTTCTTTATTTATGATTTTTATTATCTTATTTTGTATTTCATTTTCAGCTTTTTCATTTAATATTGACGGCGTTGATAACGGTGTTGAATGGGATGGTGCATCATTTTACAAACTTATTGAAGGCGAAAGCAATTGCGGAGTCAATTTTGGTCTTGTCAAAGTTAAATTTGATTATGACACCAGTGCGGTTTGCCTTTGTTTTCATTTCATTGACCCTGAATTGACTTCCGACAATAATTCTGCGGGCGTACTTCTGAAGGTAAATGATTCAGTTTCATTTGAAATAACCGCTTCTGATGCCGTATATTCTGAAAATCATGACCCATACAGCTTTGACGGAGCGATACATATTGATGAAAACAACGGAGCTACTTGTGAAATTAGAGTTGGCATTAAACCCGGTTTGCCTGAATCAATTGATTTTGATGCCCGTTTTATTGATTCACACGGTTTTTATTCCGATTATTATAATTTTATTGTTATAAATGAGTTATACGAAACGACCGAACCTGATGTTGTTCATCCTACAGCTGATAATACCGATCCTTTATATAATCCCGAAGTAATTGTTGTTCCGACCGAAAGAACAACACGCATCAGAACAACAAAATCTACGACTCAGAAGAAAACAACAACGAAAAAACCCACAACCAAGAGGGCAACAACTAAAACACCAACTCGAGCTCCCATAATTAATAATTATGAAGCTGAAACAGAGGATATAGAATATACCTATCGCAAGTCGACAAAAGCAAAGAAAACTGAGAAAACAACATTCAAAACAACAAAAGCGGTTAAAACTGAAAAGGCAAGGGAAAAGATTTATGTTTATGAGAAGGAAGTCTATATTTCCGAGATTTATGTCACTCAGTCAACAGTTCCTTCCACGACCGTTGCCGTAACAACCGTTACCGAATCAGATTCAGCTTCCGAAACATCGGCTTTATTACCTTCTGTTTCACTGTCGAAGGGTACAAAATATAAGAAGATTATAGCAGCATTATGTCTTGTTTCATTTATTGTAATTGCTTGCTTTGGTACATATTCTGCTAAAAAATCAAAGATTCATTCTGAAAATAAAGAATAAACATATTGAAGCATCACCGTAATCATGCTATACTCATAAAAAATGACATATTCTTTTCGGAGGATGAGGTTATGGGTAGTGTTATCAATATTAACAATAGCTGGAAGTTTCATCACGGAGATGTTACCGGTCCGGACTACATGGGATATGATGACGGTGCATGGAGAAATATAAATCTTCCTCACGACTGGTCGGTTGAGCATATTTTTGATAAATCAAATGCAAGCGGAACGGGTTATCTTCCCGGAGGCACCGCATGGTACAGGAAACATTTCGTTTTATCTGAGGATGCTGTCGGAAAACGAGTAAGGATAACCTTCGGCGGAATTTATAAGCATTCAGCCATATGGATAAACAGCAATTATCTCGGAGGCAGGGCATACGGATATTCCACTTTTACATTTGACATTTCGGAATTTGTGCGTTCGGGTGAAAATGTTATCAGTGTTCGTGTTGAACACAATGAAGTTGCCGATTCGAGATGGTTTACGGGCAGCGGTATTTACAGAGATGTCAGCCTTGAGATTTCGGATATGCATTGTTTTGAGAAAAACGGTGTTTTTGTTTCAACCGAAGAAATTGCCGACAATAATGCAGTGATTAATATTGAATATAAAACTCACGGATGCGACGGTGCAGGGTTTACCATTGAAAACAAAAACGGAAAATCGGTTGCAAGCGGTGAAGCTGACGGTGAATGCGGTGTCATTCATATTGAAGTACCCGGTGCAGAACTCTGGTCACCTGATAATCCTGTTATGTATAATCTTCGCTGCACTTCTCTGAAAAACGGAGAAATCACCGATGAGATTAATGTTCCTTTCGGTATCAGAACGGCTGTTTTTGATGCTGACAAGGGATTTTTCCTCAACGGCATAAATATGAAACTTAAGGGTGTATGCGTTCATCATGATGCAGGTGCACTGGGTGCTGCTGTACCGACGAGCGTGTGGGAACGCCGATTGAAAAAATTCAAAGCGGCAGGCTGCAATGCACTCAGAACCGCACACAATCCGCCCTTATCGGATTTGCTTGATTTATGCGACAGAATCGGTCTGCTTGTTATGGATGAAGCATTCGACGAATGGGAGGGCGCAAAGAATAAATGGTGGCAGGGTCATAATGTATATCCGCCCAAGCGTTTCGGATATGCCGAGGATTTTCCGCTGTGGCATAAAGCAGACCTTGAGGCGATGGTGCTTCGTGACAGAAATCATCCGAGTGTTATTCTCTGGTCAATCGGAAATGAGATTGATTATCCCAATGACCCTTATGTAACGCCTCTTTTTGATGAGGTGCTCGGCAACAACGATGCAAACAAGCCTGCGCAGGAGAGAAGATATGACGATAAAAAGCCTGATGCACGCCGTCTGACAACGGTTGCAAAGAAGCTTGTTGACATTGTTCATGCGGTTGACAGCACACGCCCTGTTCTTTCTGCTCTTTCATTTCCCGAGTTATCGACGAGAACAGGATTTTTCGATGTTCTTGATGTTGCGGGTTATAACTATCGTGAGCATTTCTATGAGCAGGACCATAAGCGTTTCCCTGACAAGGTCATATTCGGAAGCGAAAACGGACATTCTCCCGAAGCGTGGTATGCCGTCAGAGATAATGAATATATATGCGGACAGTTTTTATGGACCGGAATTGATTTTCTCGGTGAATGCAGAGGCTGGCCCGTGAGAATTTCGCAGGCAGGTATGCTTGATTTATGCGGCAACGAAAAACCGCTTTATTATCAGCGAAAAGCGTTATGGACAGACGAAACATTTATTAAAATTGCCGTATCAAGAGGTGCAAAAGATAAAACAAGCGTCTGGTCGGATAATTTTGTGTATTCCGCAAATGAGGGAGAACCCGTTTCTGTAAGCTGTTATACGAATTCGGATAATGCAGAGCTATTCATAAACGGAAAATCGCTCGGTAAAAAAATGCTTACCGCTAAGGACGGCTGCAGAGTCACATGGGAATTTCCATATGAATCCGGTGTTCTTACCGCAAGGGCAGGGGATGCAGAGGATAAGCTTTGCACACCCGGAAATGCAGATGAAATCAGCTTTGAACCATATGAAAACAAGAGTGACTGCATTCAGCTCGAAGTTTCAGTTCTTGATAAAAGCGGCAATATTGCATCTGCTGATGACAAAGTGATTTTTTATCAGCTTATCGGAGACGGTGAAATTCTCGGAATTGAAAACGGAAAACCCGATGATTTGACCTGCTATGCGGAAAACTACCGTTCAACCTATAACGGCAGAGCGATAGTTTATATCAGAAAGAATGAAGAAAAAATCCGCCTTTATGCTTTCACAAAAGACGGATTGAAGGCTGAAATTGAGTTATAAAATATAATGCGGGGCTGTTTTTTACAGCCCCATATTTATATACTTATCAGATTTTGATTTTGAAAACAGCTTTCTTGATTTTATCGCTGTTCATCTTGACGCAGGGTTTGTGGGTGTCGTCGGGAGTAAGGAAAGCGAATGTGCCTTCGGTGAGAGCGATTCTTGCCGCTTCTTCTGTCTGACCCTTGAAAAATTCAACATCGGGATTGTAGCCTGTTGAGTCGGTGACAAATTCAAGGGGCAAAACATCGATATATTCGCCGCCTGTAATTGCATACTGCAAATCATGGAATTCTCTGTGCGCTTCAAAATCGCCGCCTTTTTCGGGTGAATATTCGTCGATACCGACCTTTATTCCCTCTGCAACTTCATAGCTGCCGCATTCAAGAGTTTTCATATCATTTTCTTCAATGAACTTTGCAATAACATCAAAAGCGGAGTTGAGTGCGGAGTAGTTTTTCAGATTTTTTATTGTGTCATAAATCATTGCGTTTTCTCCTTTTTATGGAAAAGATATGACCCGATAACGGGAATTAAAATCATTATAACAGTTATTGTCATAAAAATCCATACCGTTTTTAAAAAAGATAAAGCAATTATCAGAAGTCCGCCGAGAACCCATGTTTTCCCTGCGAGGCGGTGAGTATAATTCCAGTTTTCTTCGCTTTCAAGCGCCCACGGAACTTTTACACCGATAGAATAATTCTGTTTGCATTTGGGCATATAGTTTCCGATAACGATAAAAAATATACCGAAGAAAAACGGAAAGATTGTGTTGATATCAAGTTCGTGACCGAGGGCGAATGAATAAATGATTCCGCTTACAAATAACGAGAGGGCGGGAGTTATCCAGAGAACAAGATTCATGTTTTTTTCAGTTATATTTTTGCTTTTGGGGTCAAGAGAGGTGACAAAAACACAAAGCCAATGAATTGCAATCATAAAAAGAGGCAATCCGAAAACGGCAAGACCTTTTCCTCCGAATCCGTCTGCGATTCCCTGCGCATTGAAATGAACGGGTATTTTGTCGGGAAGCTTGTTCCACAGCAACAATCCTGCAACAATCGGCAGAAGAATGACAACTGATGTTATCAGCAGCGTTTTTAAATTCTTTTTAATCATTCTGAGCATCTCCTTTCAGGTCGGTTATCCAGAGCATTATTTCTTCAAGAACCGACGCATTGAGTTCATAATAAATATATTTTCCGTTGCGGCTGTCTCTTATGAGGTCGGCATCTTTGAGAACGGAAAGATGACGCGAAATCGCCGCAAAGCTGACGGAAAATTTTTCAGAAATATCGCCTGCAGACATTGAGCCTTTTTTTAAAAGGTTAAGGATTTCACGCCTTGTGGGGTCTGCAAGGGCTTTGAGAGTGTTTTGTATTCCCACATAATCACCTCTGTTATTTAACATTTAACTTAATTGTTAAATGAATTATATCACGGCAATTATATTTTGTCAAGTGTCCGATATAAAAAATGCTTGAATAAATTTCAGATATACATTAAAATATACTTTGGTTGCTGTTCATAAAAGTATACAGGAACGGAGTGATGAAATGATAATAAAATATCTTTGCGTTATTTTTGCAGCATTGCAGGCGTGTACTTTTTCTGTTTTCACAAACGATAAAACGCAGTCAATCGGAGTCAATAAATATGAAACGCATCAGACCTTCGAAACCTTCGGCACAAGCTCATGCTGGTGGTCGCAGACAATATCCGACGAAGAAAGCGCAAGGGAGATTGCAAGGCTTCTCTATGATGACAAAACCGGTCTGGGTCTTGATGTTTACCGCTATAATGTCGGAGGCGGTGAAGCAGATAATCCCGATTGCCGTATATGGGATAAAACCCGGCGCACAGAGAGCTTTTATGTTCTCAATTCCGAAACGGGGGAATATGAATATGATTTCACCCGTGATGCAAACGCAAGAAGAATGCTCGATATGGCTGTTGAATACGGTGCTCAGGAAATCGTTCTTTTCTGCAACAGTCCTCATTTTTCAATGACAGCAAGCGGTCATGCATCGGGCGGTCTTGAACAGAATGTTTCAAATCTTCCCAAAGAAAACTATGATGAATTTGTTGATTATCTTCTGACGATTGCCGATTGGTTTGTTGCCGAGGGATACCCCGTAACGGCAATATCGCCTATAAATGAGCCTCAGTGGTCGTGGGGCGGAGAATGGGTCGGTCAGGAGGGCTGTCATTATACGGCAGATGAAGCGGTTGAGCTTCTCGAGCTTTTCGCTGTAACGATGAAAGAAAGAAACTCGCCCTATAAACTCAGCGGACCCGAAAGCGGTGAGCTTTCGCCCGGTTATTATGAATATATCGACAAATTCTTTGCAAGCGAAATCCTCAATGAATTCTGCGATACCTATGCAGGTCACAGCTATTGGCTTGATAATAATTATCATGTCAAAACGATGACGGGTGATAAATTCAGAAACGAATATCCCGATAAGAAGCTTGAAATGAGCGAATGGTGTGAATTGCCCATGACCCTTGATTCAAGAACGATTGACAGCGGTCTTTATATGGCGAACATCATCGTTCAGGACCTCAACCTTCTCGGTGCTGTTTCATGGCAGAGCTGGACAGCTGTCAACGGTGACGGTGTTCTTGATATAATAAACGGCGAGCTGATAAAGTATAACAGATATTATGCCTACAAGCATTTCACCCGTTTTATAAAAGAGGGAATGACCCGTGTTACCGTTATGGACAGCTTTGAGGATAAAAGCGGTATTGCTTCAACTGCGTTCAGGGGCGACGGAGAAACTGTTATCATTCTTGTTAACAATGCAGAGGAAGCAAAGGATATCAGACTTTACGGCTGTTACAAATCCATGGATGTCTATCGCACGGATGCCGTAACAAACTGCGAAAAAATCAGCTCGGGTGAATTCTCGAAAAATATTAATCTTTCCGCAAAAAGCATAACAACAATAGTTCTGGAGGAAATTATATGAATGCCGTTATAAAATTTTTTGCATATGTACTTTCGCTCATTATTGCACTTCCCGGAATAATATTTTCGGGCGGCGAAACAATAAACGACTATGAATTCAATATTGATGCTTCTCAGCAGGGGGATGTTCTTCCCAATGCGGTGAGCAACATCAACATCTGGAATGCGTATGATTCAACCGAATTTTCAGACCCGAAAATAAACACCGAACATAATATAACCGATTTTGTTGAGTATGTTCAGCTCATGCAGTGCACGGGCGGAAATGCTTCGAGAGATTTGTTTGTTGACCCTTATAACTTCGAAGTGCTCGATGACTATGATTTTTCAAAGCTTATCGCAAACTGCAGAGGAATTATTTCAATCGGGATGAAACCTCATCTCAAGCTCGGAAGCGTTCCTCTCAAATATTCAGCAAAGGCGAGCGAGGATGAATATTTCGGAACGAATATTTATCCTCCCGATGATTATGATGTTTACTATAATTATATGACCGCAATGGCACAGGCGCTTGTTGATGAATTCGGTGCAGAAGAAGTTCTGACATGGCGTTTCGGTGTCATGACGGAATATGAAAACTCCGCCTGGTTTATGTCGGCAGACCAATCGCCCGAAAATTCGGCTGCCGCATACTGTAAGCTTTACGATTATACCGTTGATGCACTTCAGAAAACAATCGGTGAGAATGTTTTCGTCGGCGCACATTCAATGACCGTTACCGAAGGCTTATGGGATGAGGAAATCTTTATTGACCACTGCGGAAAAGGCATGAATTATAAAACGGGCAAAACAGGAACAAGAATATGCTTCCTTTCGGCTTCTTTTTATGATTCAAGACCCGGTGAATACACAAGCGGCAAAACTCTCCCCGAAACAATCGGGTTTCTTAAAAAATGCGCTGAAGATGCAGGTCTCGGCAATCTGATTTTCGGCATTGATGAAGGCAGAATTCTTTCCGGAAACGCGTCGGGTGCCGATGATACTCAGCTTCTTTCAAGAATGGTCGGCTACACTTATCAGGCGGCATACGATGCAAGACTTTATAAGCAGCTCTTTGATTCAGACGGCGATTATTTCTCATCGTGGAGCTATCTTTCCGGCGGTCTTTTCAACGGTAATCCGACTGTAAGCTGGCATGTTGCAAAAAATATTGCTCTGTTCAAGGGACTTAAAAGAATTCATACCGAAAACGCGAAAAAAGGCGTTCTGTATGATGCTGAGGTTGACGCTGTTTCCGCATATGACGAGGCGGGAAAAACCGTTCGTGTTATGGCGTATAATTTCAAAAATGATGTTGAATATGACAAAACAGCAGACCTTAAGTTCAACTTAAATCTTCCTCAGTTCAACGGCAAAAAGGTTAAGGTTGCGGCATATGTTGTTGATGACAGCTGCAACTATTTCGATGAATGGGTTGAAGACAGAAAAACTTACGGCATCGGTGATGACTGCTTTGCATGGTCGCCCGAAGACCCGCAGATTGAGTCATACACCACGCTTAATAATCAGGAAGCAAGAAATATTTATTTTGAAAAACTCCGTGAAAAATATGCTGAATGCTCCCGTCTTGTTCCCGAAGAAAAAACATATACCGTTGAGAATTCAACTCTCACGCTTGAAACATCTCTTGCACCCAACGGAGTAATCTTTTATGAAATAATTGTAACAGAATAAAATACAAGGGACTGTCTTACCGTGAACGGCGGGACAGTCCCTTTTGTTTATTGATTAATAAGAAGCATGGCGTCGTTTGTGTAGAGAATATCGAGCGTTTTGAGAATCTGGTTATATGCAATGAAAACTCCGTAAGTGCAGGTGTCGGTTTCCTTGACAAGGTCGCATGAAATAACCGTACAGCCGTCGGTCACGCTTGTTGCGCCGTTGCCTGCAAATTCAGCGTCGACAAGCAAGTCAATATACGCTTCAAGCTCAGCTTCGGAAACGCCGATGAAAGCTCTCTCGTGTCCGAAATCCCATGTCCAGGATTCTGCATTGAGCGAACCGGGGAATTCGTTATCCAATCTGTTTTTATTCTCGTCATATTCGCTGTAAAGACCGCTGTTTTTGGAATAACCGTTGAACTTCGGAAAAAGAGTTGTCAGCACATCGGGGAAATTATCTTTGCATTCCGTTATATCGATAACAACAGTTATTTCGCCCTTGTCATTATATTGGCTTGCGGCAACACGGACAAGTGATTTGCCGTTCTGCCATGCGCCGTTAAAGCCTGCTCTGTAATATTTTGAAGGAGAATCTATTTTCTTTGCTCCGCCGATATATCCGGCTTTAAGCATATCGTTTGTGAATCTGTAAATCTCATTTTCGGGGCAGGTGAACTGAATGCTGACCCACTCCGAAGAATAGTTGAGGTTTGCGGGATTATGCTCGATTATGATATCGTGAGTGCCATTCGGAGGTGCCGGGAAATCCTCGGGAAGCAAGTCGGAATTCCATTCCGCAGAAGCTGAATTTGCAGTTTGGTCCGATGAATTGACGGAGGCAGACGAGGTGTTGTTTTCGGTTGTTGAAAGTCCCGCCGTTGTTGTTTCATCGGAAATATCTTTATTATCGGAACAGGCGCAAAGAAAAAGCATTATTAAAGAAAGCATTAATGCAACAATTTTTTTCATAGAAACACTCCAATTGTTTTATCGGAGATATTTTAACATGATAATCCGTCTTTGTAAAGAAAAAAGTGCCTGACCTCAGCCGGGCACTTTTGATGTTATATCAGAAATAGTAATTCATAAACATTTTGACAAGCTCAAAGCAATTGACTATTCTGTTGAAGGAAAGACGGAAATAATAGAATGCGTCTTCAAAGCCTTCTCCGATATCGCCTGCATCATATATTCTCAGGAATTCGCTGAAAGCAACTCTTGAAAAATAGAGAGAATCCTTGATGTTTTCGCCTATATCGGAGAACAGATACGAACTGCCTTCGATATATGATTCCTGTGTTACGTTGCAGTCATATGTCTTAAAGATATCGTTGCCTAAATAAACGGCAATATCAACTTCTTCGGGGCTGATAATATCATAGAAAGCATAAACAAAATAGTAACGGTTGTTGATTTCGATAAAATCTTCTTCGGAGGTGTTGACAGTTGCTTTCTCGCCGTTTGCAAGAGTGAAAGCAAGCTCTGCGCCGTAGAGATCGATGTTATACGAATCATTGAACGAGGTTGTAACATTTTCGAATTCGCTGAGGTTAACGAATTCAACGTCAACAACGAGGTCTTTCATTTCGCAGGCTGTGACAACAACATCCTTCCTGAAGTCCATGAAAACGGCAACTGCTTTGTTTTCGCCTTTTTCCCATTCGTAATCGTCGGTCTGAACTTCTATCCATTCATCGGGGAAAGCGACTGTTTTTCCGCCTGAGAAAACAACACTCGCATCGGTAAGGATGTATGAACCGTCGTTATCGAGAAGGTCGCAGTCAAGAACAAGATTATCGAATGTCTTTTCTTTAAAAACAAGGTCGGTGATTTCATTTCCGAGATATTCGATTTCAACCTTGCAGTTATCTTCGGGGTCTGCTTCATGGTTATAATCAACGCCGAAAACAGTTTCGCCTGCATTGAGCTTATAAACAGCCTTCTTTTCAACATAAGAACCCGAAACAAAATAGCCCTCAGCTTCACGGATTGCCTTGCCGTCTGCAATTCCTTCGGGGAAACCGAACCAGTCGATTTCATAGTTGTTGCATTCAACATAATAGTAGCCTGTTTTTTCGGCATTGAATGTGTAGTAATCAAAGTAATCGTCTTCGGTGAATTTTATTTCTGTTTCGCCTGTTGTTATGTCACCCTTAAAGTTATAAATCCAGGGGTCACAGGTTTCGATGTCTTCGCAGAAATACCATTCAAGAGTTTCGGCTGCATCTGTTGCAAAGCCGGAAAGGGGGCACGCAAGAATGAGTGCCGCAAGAATAACGGACAAAAATTTTTTCATGTAAAAATACACTCCCATCTTAATTTAGTCAGGTTGTCCCTCCCTGTGACATGATAATATCACGAAAAAAACGGCGTGTAAACAAAAATTAACGAACTGAAATTGAATTGTAAATTTTTCGTAAAGGAAATTACAATTTGTAATTTTTGGTGTGGAAATGGTTACAAAATTATGATATAATACCGAAGTATAAAGGAGGGAGAGAATGCCCAGAAACATTGATTATACCGTAACGGCGGAATATGACGGCAGAAAAGTTATCCATTTTCTTCGGGGATACTGCGGCTTTTCTTCCCGTCTTATGAGAAAAGTGAAATATGCCCTGATGCTCAACGGTGAAACAACTCGAACCATCGACAGAATAAAGTGCGGAGATACCGTCAGTGTATGCATTCCCGATGATGATGCTTTGCCTGAGATAACCGAGGCAGAAATTGATATTGTTTATGAGGATGAAGATATCCTTGTTATAAATAAATCGCCGTTCATGGCGATGCATCCGACCCATAACCATCAGGGTGATACTCTTGCAAATGCGGTTACGGCTTATCTGACGAAAAAGGGAAAGAGCGTTGCATTCAGAGCTGTCGGAAGGCTCGACAAAGGAACCTCAGGGCTTGTTGTATGCGCAATAAATCCGCTTTCCGCCTGCAAGCTTTCGGGTAAAATCGAAAAAGAATATGCGGCGCTTGTCAGGGGTGAACTGACGGGAGAGGGGAGAGTTGATGTTCCGATTTACAGACCCGACCCGATGAAAACCTTGCGCGCCTGTTCATATGAACTCGGCGTTGAGGATGCGGTAACGAACTGGTATGCAGAAAAAAACTTTGACGGCGCAACGCTTCTCAGACTGAAGCTTGAAACGGGAAGAACGCATCAGATAAGGGTGCATATGGCGTTCACCGGTCATCCTCTTGCAGGCGATACGATGTACGGCGATTTCATGCCGCATATCGGACATCAGCTTCTTCACTGCCGCAGGTGTTTTTTTGAGCATCCCGTGACGGGTGAAAAAATGGAATTTGAGGCAGAGTTTCCGGAGGATTTCGGCAATGCACTCAAGAACCTCGGATGTACTGAATAATTATTCGGTTGATATAATGTTTTTTATTATAAAAATACGAAATTGCTTTACATTTTATGTGATTAATGATATAATAACAGCATCCCGAAATTAATGGAGGTTAAATTATGAAAAAGCTCGTTAAAATTCTCGCAATAGTAATGGTTGTAGCTCTTTCCGCAACAATTTTCTATGCTTGCGGCGGCAAAGAAGAAGACAACGTTCTCACAATGGGAACAAATGCAGCATTCCCCCCCTATGAATACTATGAAGGCGATACCATTGTCGGCATCGATGCAGAAGTCGGCGCTCTTATTGCTGAAAAGCTCGGCATGGAATTCGAAATTCAGGATATGGATTTCAACGGCATTATCAGCGCAGTTCAGAACGGCGTTGTTGATATCGGTATGGCAGGCATGACAGTCAGAGAAGACAGACTCGAACATGTTAACTTCTCAACAACATATGCAAAGGGCGTTCAGGTTGTTATCGTTAAGGAAGGCTCCGACATCGCAACTCTTGATGATCTTTCCGGCAAGCTTATCGGCGTTCAGGAAGCAACAACAGGCGATGCATATGCAAGTGAAGACTACGGCGAAGAAAACGTTAAGAGATATACAAACGGTGCTGCTGCAGTAGCAGCTCTTCAGAGCGATATCGTTAACGCTGTTATCATCGATAATGAACCCGCAAAGGCATTCGTTGAAGCAAACGAAGGTCTCACAATTCTTGAAACAGCTTATGCTGATGAAGATTACGCAATCGCAGTTGCAAAGGAAAACACAGAGCTTCTCGAAAAGATTAACAAGGCTCTTGAAGAACTCACAGCTGACGGTTCAATCGACGCAATCGTTAATAAGTACATTCCCGCATAATAATATTTTGTGTATCAGAGGGGCTGTTGAAATACACAGCCCCTTTTGAATGTTTTAAGAATAATTGAAAGGCAGATTAAGGCATGAGAGATTTCAGAATGTCTAAAAAAGCATTCACGGCGCTGATGCTTGCAATTGTGGCAGTTCTTACCGTGAGCTTTATTTCACCTGCATTTGCTTCTGCGGCAGAGGCGGCAAATGAAGAAGCAGGATTTTTTGTTGAGCTTAAAGATAACATAACGGAAATATTTGTTGAGCTTAAAGACGATATATATAATGTTCTGATTAAGAATGATAACTATAAGCATATAACTGACGGTCTTCTCATAACAATTGAGATTACCCTCGCAGCGCTTGTTATCGGTCTTTTCCTCGGATTTCTGGTTGCTATCATCCGTTCAACCCATGATAAGACCGGCAAATTCGGTTTCCTTAATTCGATATGCAAGCTCTATCTCACAGTTTTCAGAGGAACGCCCGTTATTGTTCAGCTTCTTATAATCTATTATCTGTGGCTTGGCAAAGCAGGTGTTCATGAGAATATAGCAGCCATTGTGGCATTCGGTATCAATTCGGGTGCCTATGTTGCGGAAATTGTCCGTTCAGGCATCATGTCAATTGATAACGGTCAGTTTGAGGCAGGCAGAAGTCTTGGCTTCAACTATGTTCAGACGATGATTCACATCGTTCTTCCCCAGGCGCTCAAAAACGTTCTTCCGACCCTTGCAAACGAGTTTATCGTTCTGCTTAAAGAAACTTCGGTTGCAAGCTTTATCGCCGTCAAGGATATGATGAAGGGTGCAAACGCACTTGTCGGATTTACCTATAACATGAATATTCCCTACATAACCGTTGCGCTGATTTACCTTGTTATGGTTCTTGTTCTCCAGAAGGGTGTCAGCCTGCTTGAAAGGAGGCTTCGCAACAGTGACCACTGATAATGTTCTGATAAGAGTTACGGGACTTCAGAAAAATTTCGGTTCTCTTGAGGTTCTCAAGGATATCAACACAGAAATCAAAAAGGGAGAGGTTGTTGTTGTTATCGGACCTTCGGGTTCGGGAAAGTCAACCTTCCTGCGTTGCCTCAACCGTCTTGAAGAGCCTTCAGGCGGAACAATCGAGCTTAACGGTGTTGATATAACGGATAAACATGTCAACATCAATAAACACCGTGAAAAAATGGGCATGGTGTTCCAGCAGTTCAATCTTTTCAATAACCACACAATTCTGAAAAACATAACGCTCGCTCCCGTAAAACTCGGTCTGATGAAAAAAGACGAAGCCGAGAAAAAAGCTATGGAGCTTCTCAGGAGAGTCGGTCTTGAAGAAAAAGCAAAGGCTTATCCCTCGCAGCTTTCCGGAGGACAGAAGCAGAGAGTTGCAATTGTGCGTGCTCTTGCGATGAATCCCGAGGTTATGCTTTTTGTCGAGCCCACATCGGCTCTTGACCCCGAGATGGTCGGCGAAGTTCTCGATGTTATGAAAGAGCTTGCTCAGACGGGCATGACAATGGTTGTTGTTACCCACGAAATGGGCTTTGCAAAAGAAGTCGGTTCAAGAGTTGTTTTCATGGATGAAGGCGTTATTATGGAAGAAAATACTCCCGAAGAATTCTTTGCAAATCCGAAAAATCCCAGACTCAAGGATTTCCTCTCGAAGGTGCTTATATAAAATGTGTCGGTAAGGCGGTGATGTTCATGGCTGAAAAAATCAAAGCTTTTGCATTGAAATGGAAATATGAGGCTGTTATTTTTCTTGCAACCATGATTCCCGTTTTTATGAACATCGAAAAGCTTTCCGAAATTCACCCCATGTTTGTTGCGCACTATCTGCCCGATTGGACAATGGGCATAAATTCAAGAATACTTGTCGGTTCTTTCGTGAAGCTTCTGAATCCTCATCCCACGGAAGAATGGCTGACAAATTTCTGCATAGTATTCCTTGTTCTCGGAATGATGCTGACGGCAATTGTTCTGGGTCGGGTTGTAAAAAAATCAACAAGCGATAACACTCTGTCTGTTTTTGTTTTTATTCTGTTCTTTGTTTCAGGTGCATACTCAATTCCGCAGTTTTCCCGATTCTTCGGTATGCTTGATATTCATATGTATATCATTGCAATTCTGTCCGTTGTTTTTGCGGGAAACAAATATCTTCGCTGGTTCGTTCCCGTTTTATGCGTTGCGGGAGTATTGGTGAATTTTGCGTTCACCATATCTTATTTTATAATCGTTCTTCTGGCGATGCTTTATTATGCGGATAAAAACGAGAAAAAGGCGGGAGATATTGCCGTTTTTGTTATAACGGTTATATCTGTTGTTGCACTCACGTTATACTGTGTTTTCGAAGCGCACAATCATATGTTTATGACTTATGAAGATGCGGTGAAGATAATTGAAGGAAAAGTCGGTCATGCTTTTTCCGAGGAGCAAAAAGAATATATTTCTATTTATCTTTTCGGACTTCATCCCGAATCGGAGAAGCTTTACGGAGTTGAGATTAAAGATGCAACGCCGTTTCAGTATATCTACTATTTTGCTAAGTTTCTTCTCGAAAACAGAATAAGCACCGCAGGATTCTTTTCCCTTGCCATCGTTACCGTTCCTCAGGTTTTTGTGTTCTGGACTATCTGGATTATGTGTATAAGGAACGCTGAGAAAAAAGGAACGAAGTTTGTTTATCTCTGCGCCATACTTTCCGCACTTTTTATTCCTGTGTGCTGTATTGTTTCAACAGATTATGTCCGATGGATAGGCGCAGTTATAATGTGCCAGTTTGCCATGTGTTTCCTGATGTTTTATATCAGGGATGAGGCGTTTGACAAAACGGTCGGAAAAATCAGAAAGCTGTTCTCAAACAATAAAATAATCCTTATAGTAATCTATTTGGTTTATATTTCAAGTGCATATGTAAGTTTGGTAACATAAAAAACGGGCTGTTTCACTTTTTCGGTGAAACAGCCTTTTTTATATTTTGGTAACTTCAACATCATCTTTGTATGATTTGCTTCCCATTTTGCCGTACCATACAACTCTTTTGCCGAATTCTTCCCACCCCGAAACAGTATTGCTGTCCTTGAAAACGGTTCTGAATCTGCCTTTTTCAAGAGGAGAATATCTGTTAACATAAACATTGCCGAAATAGTCGTGGAAATTATAATCGGTAACGCATTCCGACTGCATTTCATCGGGTTTTCTGACGATTGCTTTCTGATAAGAGGTGAGCTGAGAAAGAATTTCTTCATCCTTGATAACGGAGCTTAAATAGGGCATCATTTCGTTGTAGAATTTATCAAAGCTTCCGCTGATGTGAAGAAACATATATTCATAGTGGTCCCAGACAAGATTGCCGACAAACGGAACGAAAAATCTCGGATTTTCGCCTTTGGCAAGGCTTTCAAACGATGATTTTACATTGCCGTAAAGCTCGCCGAAGAAGGGAGCTTTACCGCTTTCGATATATTCCATGAGTCCCTCATAGAAGCTTCTGTAGCTTACACCGAGCTCATTGAAAGCATAGATTGCAAAACAGCGGAGCAGACCGCAGGCGTGCATCGCCTGGGTGAGTGCCGTGAAAAGGGAGCTTTTCTGCCACATTTCGCAGGGCATGGTGTTTGTCTGAGTGATGATGTTCGTTTTTTCGGGGATATAGTATGCATCCGCCGTACAGTGAAAACGGACAATTTCGGTGCGTGAGGTCTTAATCCCGTGCTTTTCAATGTAGTCCTTCTGACCGAGCTGTGAGTTCGGCAGGACAATGCAGTGATAAACCTCAAAAATAAAATGCTGACCGATTTCGAACAGCTTGCATATTCCGTCAACAAAGCTGTCGTAGGTTTCGCCGGGCAGACCGAGAATGAGCTCGGAATAAACCTGGAGCTTTTCTTCATGATATACGCTGAAATGTTCCCTGAATTTTTCAAGGGACATATTTTTTCTGCCGATGTTTTCAAGCACAACGGGAGACAGACTCTGCAGAGAAATGGTTGCGCCCTCCCTGTCTATTCCCTTGCGGTTGAAACGGCGCACTATTTCACGCACACGCTCCGAATTACCTTTGGAATAGTTTATTCTGACTCTTTCGGGATAGCCGTATTTTTCTTTGGCTTTAACAAGAGCATCTGCAATTTCGAGGTCATTTTTACCGATTCCGAAGTTTGCATCCGCACCCCATACGAAGCCTATCTTATGAGTGGCAATCCATTCAATTTCGGCAAGAACTTTTTCAAGAGGAAAAAATCTTGTTTTTTCTTTGAGAGGACCCCAATCGCAATAGGCACAGGAATTAGGACATCCTCGGCTTGTTTCAAGAATGGTGTTGAATTCATAATCGGGATATTTTTCGGAAAAATCATCAAACCAGCCGTCAAGATAGGGGGAGGCATAGTCTGTTCTGCAGATTGATTTTTTCTCCGTCAGAATAATTTCATTTCCGTTTCTGTATGCAATATTTGCAACTTCCGATAATCTTCCGTTACCGATTCCTTCAAGGAGATTTCCGAATGTCACCTCACCTTCGCCGAAGCAAAGGCAGTCAATCTGAGGATGTTCCTCAAGAAAAGAGGAATCCTGCGGGATATTGTGACCGCCGAAAACCGTTATGCAATCGGGAAAGGTTTTTTTGATTTCCGATGCAAGTGCAAGATGGTATTCCGTGTTCCAGCAGTAGTTTGAAAAACCGACAACTGCCGGATTATCCATTTCCGAAATAACCTCCTCGATGTTCTTTCTTATGAAAATGAAATCCCTGAAGCTGTAATTTTCATTGACAAGGGGATTCTTGAATGCATTTGCAATAATAACGCCCGAGGTATACGGAAGATAAACAACCTTTGAATTCTTGCCGGAAGAAACGTCAACCTGAACAAAATAAACGTTTTTAGCCGTATTCAAAAATCTCATCTCCTTTTATTCCGCAACGGTTTCTTTTTTGGGGATTAATTTTGCAACGGTGTTTTCATATACTTTTTCAACAGCTTTTCCCGAAGTGAGTTTCGGGTCGCAAAGCGTGAGAAGAAGCATGAATGCAGTCAGAGTTCCTGCTGCAGCAACGCTGTATTCGCAAAGCTGAGAGAGAGGCATTGTTGCAACAGCAACGAGATATCCGATAACCTCGGTGAAGGGTTTTTTGTTCTTTATCGAAAGAACGGCAAATATAACAAAGCACACGGCAGGAACAAGAATAGGAATAATATATTTGAGATTTGACCTGAATGTGATGAGTGCAACGGTGTATTGTCTGTAGTAAATCATAATTGCAAGAGCCGCAAACAGAATGATTTCGCTTATTGCAAAAATAATCTTTTCTTTTTTATAATCGGGAGCAGAAACAAGGTTTTCAGCTTTTTTATGTTTTTTGTTTGATACAGCCTTCGGTTTTTCAAAAATATATGAGAAATAAACCATGGAAAGGCAGATGGTGGCGGGTATGGATACAACCGATGAGCTTCCGAGCTGCGGAACAAAAGAAGTTATAAGATTAAGAATTGCCACAAACACAAGCGCATAAATGTTTTTGCAAAGAAGCAGTGAAGCTGAAGCAATGCCGATTGCAGTGAGAATGTAATATCTTATAACGGAGTCATGAAGAACAACCGTGAAAGCATACATGATAACAATAATCGCGGCGATATCATTCGCCTTGAACTCTTTTCTGAAGCCGTCGGAGAGTTTTGAAGTGATGAGAACTGAAAAAGGAACAAAAGCAATGAGCAGATATATGATGTGTTTTGCAACAAAATGTGATGTCTGCGTCATTGAGAAGACTGCTCTGAAGTTGAGCGCCGCAAAAATTATCAGACCCGTGATAAGCAGGTCTTTTGATATTTTAGAAAATTTTGAAGTCATGATTTATCCCACTTTCTTAACAATACTTTATATCGGGTTTGTAGCAATCGGAGGTTAAAAGAGCTGCAGACTGATTTCTGCCGTACCACACAACCTTGCACGCATATTCATACAAATCTTTGCAAGGCAAAGAGTCGCTGACCGATATAATATTTTTCTTTTTTTCGAGAGGTGAATATTCTCCGTTGTATATTCTGCTGAAATAACCGTAAAAATCGTAGTCGCTCTTTATTTCATGCTTGCAGATGCCGTCAAATCTTTTCAGAATGCTGCGTTGATAATCAAAGAGTGCACCGATTTTTTCATTGCAGACAAAACTGCCGCATATAAGTCCTTGAAGCTCATCATATATTTCGTCAGCTTTTTCAAGACTTTTGAGAAAATATATTTCGTCAAACTGCCAGCATATATTTCCGAGACCTTCACACGGCACTGCCCAGGGATTTTTTCCTTGCGACATTCCTTGCGCGAAGTTATATATCAGCGAAAAAATGCTGTTGCAGGCTTTGTTATCGGGATTCTGCGAGAATTCTGCGATTTTTGAATAGATATCGTGATAGCTTATTCCGAGCTCGTTCCGAAGATAAACGGCAACAGCTCTGAAAAAGCCTATGTTGTGAAATGCCTGAATAAGACAGGCGAAAACAACGCAATAAATCCAGTCAG
The DNA here is from genome assembly GCA_045601745.1 of Acutalibacteraceae bacterium. GTDB lineage: Bacteria > Bacillota > Clostridia > Oscillospirales > Acutalibacteraceae > CAG-177. Next base: position 28,093 of record JAZSAH010000069.1, on the reverse strand, counting down.
TCGTATTGAGAGAATCTGTTTTTATGACTGTTGTGTTGTATTCACGGATTTCATGTTGTTCGTTTGCGTTGCAATGTGCCTGGGAAAACGGAGTTCTGACTGTTTCAATGCCGAATTTTTCAACAAATTCCGGTGACCCCATCTCAGAATTCGGGAGCAAATCGCAGGTGTAGACCTGAATTGCTTTGTGCTGACCGTATTCAAGCAGGTCGCATAAGCCTTTCGTGAAGCTTTCTTTTGTTTCGCCCGGCAGACCGAGAATGAGTTCCGATGAAGTTGAAATTCCGAGACGGCTGTATTCATTCATCAGCTCACGGAAATGAGTAAGAGAAATATTCTTTCTGCCGATGTTTTCGAGAACAACGGGGGAGAGGCTCTGGAAAGAAAGGGTCTGTGCCTTGTCAAGACCGTGTTCATTGAACCTCATGCAGATTTTTTTGACGAAATCCGTTCTGTTTTTGGTGAAACACACTCTGAAATTCCGGGGATATCCCGTTCTTTCTTTAAGGGAAATAATATGTTCTGCGATTTCTTCGTCACGGTCAACTATTCCGAAATTGCCGTCTGCACAGTAAACATATTCGATTTTGTTTTCCGCTATCCAGTCAAGCTCGGCTCTGATTCTTTCCATGGGAAAAAGCCTGACTCTGCTTCCGAGAGTGCCCCAGTCGCAGAATGCGCATTTGAACGGACAGCCGCGGTTGGTTTCAAGAATTGCCGAAAAACTGACGCCGTCATTCAGAATGCTGTCAAATATGCCGCTGAGATAGGGTGAGGGATATTCGTTCATGCAGAACCCTTCTTCTTCGGTTCTGACATATCCGTTTTCAGACCTGAAAGCTATGTTGGGAATATCATTGAGGCTTTTGTTCCCGAGAAGTGCGGCGATGATTCTTCGGAAAGCTTCTTCGCCCTCACGGTAGATGAGAATATCGGTTTCAGGACATTCATCAAAGGTGCCGAAATCCCTGAGAACATTATGACCGCCGAAAATAATGACGGATTCGGGATAAGCTTTTTTTATTTCTTTTGCAAGAGCTTTGTTATATTCGTAATTCCAGACGGAGCAGGAAAAAGCAACAACAAAAGGATTATCCATTTTCTCAATAACATCCTTTATCGGCTCATGAGTATAAATAAATCCCGCAAGGCTGCAGCTTTTTCTGATTGTTTCATCCTCAAATGCATAGGCGGCAATGCAACCCGATGCATAGGGAATATAGACGGAGCGACGGTCGTTACCGTAAACATTATTTGCCTGAACGAAATAAATGTTTTTCATAAGCGCACACCCCTCCATATTAATAATATTATTATAATACCTTAATTAAGTATTGTCAAATGTATGTTTGTTGACTATTGTTGAAAAGTGTGGTAAAGTATAACACAAGGAAGTGAAACATATGCTTAATATACTTGTTACGGGCGGCGCAGGCTATATCGGTTCGGTGCTTGTCCCCCTGCTTTTATCAAAGGGATGCAAGGTTACTGTGCTCGATAATCTTTTCTATAACCAGAGCCCTTTGCTCGAGTGCTGTGCCAATCCGGATTTTGAAATGATTAATGCCGATGCACGCAATGAAAAAGAGGTTGCCGCCGCAATGAAGGGCAAGGACTATATAATTCCCCTTGCTGCTCTTGCAGGCTTTCCCATCTGCGATAAAGAAGCTTGCTCGGCTTATTCCATCAACTATGATGCAATAAAAATGATTCTCCGCCTGAGAGATAAGTCGCAGAGAATTATTTTTCCCTGCACAAACAGCGGCTACGGTCTCGGTGAGGGAGAAAATTTCTGCACAGAGAATTCACCCATAAAGCCTATTTCGATTTACGGAAAAAGCAAGGTTGAAGCAGAGGCTGCAGTTCTCAGCGAAAGCAACACAACGGCATTCCGTTTTGCAACTCTCTTCGGCGCATCTCCGAGAATGAGAACCGACCTTCTTGTCAACGATTTTGTTTACAGAGCTGTTTTTGACCGAACAATCGTTATTTTTGAGGGCAGTTTCAAAAGAAATTATCTTCATGTGCGTGATGCAGCGAATGCATTCTGGTTTGCAATTGAGAATTTTGAAAAGATGGAGGGCAACACCCACAACTGCGGTCTTTCCGACTCCAATCTTTCAAAAATCGAGCTTTGCGAAAGAATCAAACTCATTCTTCCGAAGTTTGTTTATATTGAAGCTCCCGTCGGAGAGGACCCCGATAAGAGAAACTATATCGTTTCAAATGAAAGGATTGAGTCACTCGGCTGGAAGCCCGGATATTCGCTTGATGACGGCATAAAAGAGCTTGTAAAGGCATATCAGATTATAAAGAACAATAAGTTTTCCAATATATAATAAAAAACATCCTATGACCGTGAAATCATAGGATGTTTTCTGTTATGTACCGTTGAAATTATGTTTTTTATATCTGAGTTTATAATTATATACCCAATCTGCGCCGTATTTTGAAAGATAGAGCAGAATGTGGTCAGTGTCGGAAAATGTGAGCGACCATAAAGAGTCGGCGGTTTTATGAAGGAAGTCTGCCTGGAATGACATACGGTCCTTCTTTATGTTCTGCGTCTGTTTTCCGTTGATTTCATAGTTGCACGAAATATGGAATTCGCCGTTGTCAACGATGTTCTTTATGCCTGCGTCGTCGGTTTCTTTGATAAGCAGAGCATTTTTCTTGAGTGCAAAATTCGACGGCGTACAGCTGTTGATGAGGTCACGCTCCCATATTGTGGCTTTGGTGGCTTCCGCTTCCTCGGGTGTTTCGCCGGGATAGCCGAGCAGGAAGGTGCACATATTCCACAGACCGACCTCTTTTGCATCGCTGAGAATTCTCTTTCTGCTCTTGCAGTCAATTCCTTTGTTGAGCAGAGTCATGATTCTTTCGGATTCCGCTTCATATCCCCATGCAAAATAGCGTGCGCCTGCATTATAGAGATTCTGAAGTATTTCTTTTGTAAATGTTTTTTCAAGGCGGAGGAACGAATAAAAATTGATTTTTAATCCTCTGCGGATGATTTCAAGGGCAAGCTCGTTATAATATTTGGGCGGTACAGCCTCGTCAACAAAAATGAAATGTCTGAAACCGTATTTGTTTACAAGATGCTCAACCTCGTCAACGGCGTGGTTGACGCTTTTGATATCAAAGCATTGCTGACCCGTGTAGAAATCGCAGAAGGTGCATTTTGCCCAGTAACAGCTTTTTGAAAGCTGAACAGGCATAACCGTATCGCCTGAAAAATACTGACTGAAATCATATCCGTCAAAGCTCGGCGGTGCAAGCGAATCCATATCAAGAAGCGGAGCTGTTTTTGTTTCTCTGACTTCGCCGTTTTCGTCTTTATAAATAAGCGAATAAGCGTTTTCGAGAGACTCGTTTGCGATAAGCGTCTGTGCAAGTCTGACTGCGGCAATTTCACCGTCACCAAGCTGAACTGAATCGCAGAAAACATCAAAGAATTCGGGGATTTTTTTCAGGGAGTCACGGATTTTATAGATATAGTTACCGCCCAGAGTTATATGGGCGTGTGTTCTTTCTTTGAGAAGCTTTGCAAGAGTAAGCCCCGGAATAACCTGACTGAGGTCGCATATGCTTATGCCGATAATTGAATATTCACGGAAATCCTCCGCTTTGATTTTTTTGCTGAAATAATCAACAAACATATTGATGTCGGGTGTTGTGCATTGGAGCTTTATATCTTCGTAGTCATAGGAATAAACGGGATTTGCAATGAAATTATCGAGCTGAATTCTGCTCGGCATAAAGGGGAGCGAAATAATTCTGAGCGCATCGATAATTGTATCTTTTGCTTCAAAAAGCTGTTCAGGGTCATAGAAACGCTCGGGGTCTTTCATAACCGAAACGGCGTTTTCGATTCTTTCGGCAACATCCTCTGCAACGATATCCTTCTGACCGAAAAATTCCGAGCAGGCAACGAAACGGAGAAGCTTTGTTTTGATTTCACGGCTGTATTCATTGAATTTTTCTTCGCAATAACCGTTTTTCTTAACCTCACAGGCAAATTCTTCATAAAAGCGCTTTGCTTCCTCTGCGGCGGCAAGCACTTTTTCTTTTTTCAGTATATCATTGAAAAACTCGATGTTGAGGTCTCTTGCCGTTGCCGACAATTCGTTTTTTTGAAACTGTCCGATAAGCTGAGCAGCGGAAAGATAAGGGCTCATCGGATACCATTGCGGCGGCAGAATAAAGAGAGTTTTCATTTTGGGCATTCCTCCGGAAGGGTGATGTTCTTTTTCGGCATGAATCTGATGTGAAGTGCCACTCGCAGATAGGAGATAATCTGTTTTGCGGAGTTGCTTGATTTGCCGTCTTTTCTCGGATAGCAATTGGTGGGATATTCCTTGAATTTATAACCCAGACGAATGGGCTTTAACACCATTTCAAGAAGAAACGGGAAGCCGGGTTCTTCAAATTTTATTGATTTATAAAGCTCCGAGGGTGCAACCTGAACGGGAATTGTGAAATCCGTCAGATTTCGCATATAAAGAACGGCAAGGAATTTCTGTGCGCAGAAGTTGATGAATCTTTTGGCGGTTCCGTAGTCGTAAAATTTGCAGCCTTTCATCCAGCGTGATGCAGAATGAATAACATCGGGCTCTTTTTTTGCCTGTTCAATCATGGTTGGAACAATGCTTAAATCAAGAGCCATATCCGATGCAACGAGAAGGCAGTGAGAGCCTTTTGCAACATCAATCATATCGTTTATTCCCGACATGAACGGTCTTTTCTGTTCGAACACAACAATCGGAACATCGCATTCCATTGCGGCAATTTCTTTTACGGTTGCAAGACAATCGGGGGTTATTCTCTGGGCATAACCGATTATTATTTCTTTTATGTCTTTGTGGTCGCATACTTCAAGAAGGGTGTTCACCGTCTGACGAAGCGATTCTGTTTCGTTTACGGCACCCATCATAAGCGTAACACCGGTGAATTCTGACATTTTTTACACACTTTCTTACAGCGCAAGAGTCAGGTTGCTTCTTGCAAATGACCTGCACGGATGAATAAAATTATATTTTTTATCTGCCTGACGAAGACTGTCAACAGATTGGATGTTTATCGTTTCAACTTTTCCTTCAATAAGCTTGCAGCGGCAATAACCGCATTCTCCGACCTTGCATTTTGCTGCAGAAGGAACACCGTTGCGTTCAAAAGCGGAGAGAATGGTTTCGTTATCCTTGCAGCCGAAAACGAATTTTTTATCTCTGTAAATTACGGTGCAAAGATATTCTTTTGTTTCTTCTCCGAAAAGCCTTGACGGATTCACAATGTTGATGCGAGCCGAAGGGAAAGCCTTCTTTACCGAATCGCAGAAATCATCAGTTCCGCTTATGAATATCTTGCCGTTATTATTATCGGCATTTCCGTAATCGGAAACATATTCAACCGTTACCGGAAGTCCTCTGAAGAAATCAGCAAAAACAAAATTACGGCTTTTATCGTAATAAACGATTTTCATTTCATAGCTTTCAATTTTGTCGGCAATGCTTTTTGCCATTGAAATCAAGGCGGGAGCGCCCTGGTTATCGCAGAAAGCAGTGACAATGCTTTTATCCCTTAACCCGATATAATAAAACAGTCCTTCGGGTCCCGAGGAGTTTATTATGTCGCCTTTTTCGGCGTTGAGAAGATGCTGAGAAACAGTATCGTTGTTTTCCGGAAAAACTGCAATCCTGTATTCCTTTTCGGCAGGTGACGAAAGAAGCGAAAAGGGAGTTGAAAATCCTTCATATTTTATGTTAATGTTCTGACCTGCTCTGAAAAGAGGGAGCTTTTCGCCTTTGAAAGATATAACCCTGATACCGTCTGCAATAACGGTAACATCGGAAACAACAAGACGGATTTCCGACGGGTGAAGCTCCGAAGCGAGCTTATTAACTCCGTATTCTTTCGGCAGGGGCTTGTTTTCAGCTTCATTGATTGCCTTTATGCGGTTGGGAACAAGGTTGAGAAAACCGTTAAGATCCTCTCTGAACGATTTAACGACGAGCCTTTTCATACAGTATCCCTCCCGTTTATGACGGCACGGTGACAAATTCTTTTTGCGGTATCTCTGCCCGAAGCAAGTGCCGAACTGAATCCGAGCATACGCTCACCGTATCCGCCTGCAAACCAAAGATTTTCGAAGCCGTCATTTTTGTTTGCCATCATTGTGCGGGGCATAACGCCGTCCCATTTCTGACCGAGATAGCCGTAAATCGTTCCTTGCGGTGTGCCCGTGAAGCGTGCGAAGGTTTCGGGAGTGGCGATTTCGATTTCTTCAATATAGTCTTTTATGTTTGTGCCTGTTGCTTTTTCAAATGTTTCAATCATGCGGTTGGCAAAGTTTTCTTTTTCTTTGTAATAGTTTTCTTCCGTAACGCTTCCCCAGTAGTCGGATGTGAACAGAGTTGTCATGCAAAGAATGCAGGTTCCTTCGGGAGACGCTGAGGGATATGCGGCATTGATGCAGACCGTGTTCTGAACATCGTTCGTTTCGGGATGCCCCATTCTTTCAAACTGCTTTTCGGTGTCCATATCGGGGAAGATAAAATATGAGTAGTTTTTTAATCCGAGTTCTTCTGCGGATTTGTTCAGTCCGAGGAAAACGCAGAATCCCCGTCCTCCGAATTTCTGTGCGTTTGCTTTTCTGATTTCAAATTCGGGAATATTTTTATGTTCGATAAGCTGACCGTAGGCAATATGAGGTGAGCAGTTGCAAACAAAATTATCCGCTTCAATAACCGTTCCGTCGTTGAGAACAACGCTTTTGCATCTGCTGCCTTCGGTGTTGATTTTAACAACCTTGCTGTTGAGCCAGAGTTCTCCGCCGTTTGAAACAAATGTATCAACAAGGCAGTTGGTCATTTCCTGGCTTCTGTTGACGGGAACAACCGCGCCAAGCTCAACATATGAATTTATCATTGAAAGATAATGGAAAAAGCTAAGGCTGCTGAAATCCGTGCAGAGATATGCCCAATATGCCTTGAAGATTGTTTTGGCTTTTTCGGACATTTTGACTTTTGCAAGCACCTCATCGACCGAATATGCAGCCGTATGAAGCAGACCGCCTTTTTTGAGCAGAACGGCAAGCTGTGCAATTTTGTTTTTTGTTTTCCCGAGCTCACCGAGAGTGAGGCGCATTTCTTCGTTGAGGTCGAAAAGACGCTTCATTTCTTTTTTGCAGCCGGGTGAGTAACAGTCAGCCTTTTCACAGAATTCATCTATCCCGAAAGGCATTTCTGCATCCAGCTTTTCACCATTGACGGTGGTTATCAGTCTGAATGCTTCGGGGATATCAATCCATTCAATTTTATCCGAAATTTCAAGATAATCAAAAAGCTGACGCACGGCACCGGAATGATTTTCGTCACGGCCGAAAGTGCAGAGTTCATGGAGAGAAAGCTCAAATTCAAATCTGCCTCTGCGAAAACTTGTTGCAAAGCCGCCCGGAATATGGGACTGTTCAAGAAGAAGCACCTTCTGTCCGTTTTTTGCAAGCATACAGGCGCAAGCGAGACCGCCGTTACCGGCGCCGATAATTATTGTATCATATTTTTTCAAGCGGAACTCGCTCCTTTCAGATATCTTCTGCTTTTATTCCCGGATTGAAGGTTACGCCGTTTTTGCCGAACCATGTTGATTCCTGAGCATAGGTTTTCCAATCCGTGGGGATTGAGTCATTGTTAACCGAAACACGGTTGTTTTTTTCTGTCAGGGGAATATATGAATCGGCAAGAATGCTTGAAAAATATTCATGCCAGTTCTTTCTGAAATCCTCCGTGAAATTGTTTCTGTTCGGCAGTTTCAAAGCCGTTTTCTGGTATCTGATAAGTTCTTCGGCATCGTCTTGGGAAACTCCGAAAGAAATAAGCAGGGGTTTTATTTCTTTATAATAGTCATCAAGACGGTAAATTGTGTCAAGATGAGCAACATTTTTGGGAATCCAGGTTATATTTCCGTAAATCTCGTTTGCATAGAGCTTTATGGGTTTTTCAAGCGAAACGGATTTAAAGAAATTATAAAGCTTTTCATAAACGGAATAGCCTATTGAATTTACATCTGCTTTTGCTCTGTTGATTACGGCGTTATAAAAATCTTCGTATTTTATGCCGAGTTCATGATAAAGATAGATTGCGATGAATTTGAGAATGCCGTAGTGATGATAGGATTCTTCAAAACAGGTGAAAATGTTGCAGGCAATCCAATCCTCTGTGGGCATGGTATCGGTGCCTATAACATATCGGGTTCTTTCCTGGATTTCCCTGTCGGTTTCGCTGTGGGCGGTGAGATAAACGATATCGGCGGTTTTTATGCCGTGTTTTTTCATGTAATCGGGGTCAGCCATGGGAGAATTCGGAAGAATTTCGCAGTTGTAAACGGTTATGAGTCTGTGCTGACCTGCGGCAAGAAGCGCACCGATGCCCTTGCAGAAGCTTTCGTATGTTTCGCCGGGCAGACCGACAATGAGCTCGGAATAGGTTGTGACACCCTCTTTTTTATACATGGAAAGAAGATTTGAGAATTTATCCATGCTCATGTTCTTCCTGCCGATATTTTCAAGCACCGTCGGGTCAACGCTCTGGAAAGAAAGCGTTGCGCCCTCTTTGCTCAGACCGAATTTTTCAAGCTTACGGCTTATTTCGAAAACGCGGTCGGGATTGTTCATGGCATAATTCGTTCTTATTCTTTCGGGATAACCTGTTTCTTCGCGCACTTTGATAAAGTGGTCAACGATATCAAGGTCACGCTTGTATGCGCCGAAATTGGCATCCGCACCCCAGATAAATTTAACCTTGTGAGCAGCGAGCCAGTCGATTTCGGCAAGAACTCTTTCAATCGGGAAAAGCTTTATTCTCTGACCGTTGCAGCCCCAGTCACAATATGCGCATGAATTGGGGCAGCCTCTGCTTGTTTCGAGAATGGCATCGAGCTGCATATCGGGATTTTCTTCGAAAATCTTATCGAAAAGCCCCGTGAGATAAGGTGAAGGATAATCCGTTTTGCAAAGAACTTCTTTCGGAGTCATAACAAATTCCGAATCGCTTTTGCGGAATGACAAATTGTTGATTTTTGAATAATCGGGTTCTTCTTCAAGCAGTTCAAGGAGAAGTGAACGGAAAGCTTCTTCGCCCTCTGCATGGATGAGAAAATCAATGAACGGATATTTTTCAAGGAATGAATTATCGGGCGGAATGTTGTGACCGCCGAAAATGATGATGCATTCCGGATAAGCCGCTTTTATTTTTTTCGCAAGAGCGAGGTTGTACTGCGTGTTCCAGATATAGTTTGAAAATCCGACAACAGCAGGGTTTTCCATGCTCTCAACAGCGCTGTCTGTGTTTTCACGGGTAAATACAAAACGCCTGAATTCATAGTTTTCTTTGATTTTTTCATCGGTAAAGGCATAGGCGATAAGAAGACCTGCCGCATAGGGAATGTATGCAGCCTTGAATCCGTTTCCGGAATATGTATTTGATGCCTGAACCATATAGATATTTTTCATTTTTATTTCACCAGATTTTAAAATGTTTTATCTGAACTGAAGGCAGATGTTTCTTTCGGATTTGTAATTGCCTACATAATCGCAGGTGTATTTTGACAAATAAAGCAGGATGTGGTCAGTATCGGAATAATTGATTGGCCAGAGTCTGTGTTTATTGGCTTCGATATAGTCCGCATGGAATTTTCTTCGGATTTCTCTGCGTTCCGACTGCGGTATACCTTCGATTTTATCTTTGAGAACGGTGTAGAATTCGCCGTTTGTTTCAAACCCGATAAGACCGTTGCTGCCGATAAATTTCATCAGGATTGCATTTTTCTTGAGTGAGAAATTCGACGGCGTACAGCTGTTGACGATATCTCTGTGGTTATACATAACGGAAATTGTTTTTTTAATTTCCTCAATTGTTTCCGTTGGATATCCCATAATAAAGAGAACATTATTCCATATTCCCGCTTCGGACGAATCTTTCAGAATTCTGATTCTTTCGGAAAGGTCAATTCCTTTGTTCATCATTTTCATGACTCTTTCGGAATATGCTTCGTAGCCCCAGAGACCGATTCTCATGCCTGCACGGTAGAGGTTTTTCAGAACTTCTTTTGTGAAGCCTTTTTCAAGCCGTACAAAGGAATAAAAATATATTTCAAGGTTGTTTTCAAGAATTGCGTCTGCAAGCTTGTTATAATATTTCGGAGGAACAGCCTCGTCAATAAAAAGGAAATGACGGACATTATATTTCTCCGTAAAATATTTCAGCTCATTTATAACATCGGGAATGTTTTTCGTGTCGTAGCATTGCTGACCGTAATAATAGTCGCAGAAGGTGCATTTTCCCCAGTAGCAGCCCTTGGAAAGCTGCATGGGAATAACTGTTTCGGGTGAAAAATAGAGCGAAAAATCGAGCGAATCAAAGTCGGCATATGCAACCTCTGAAAAATCGATGACCTTTGCGGCAGGATTGCATACCGCTTTGTTTTCGTTGAGATAAACAAGATTTGAAACATCATTGATTTCCCTTTTGCCCGATATGAATTCCGAAAGCTCAACAATCGAGCGTTCACCGTCACCGACCATGAGATAATCGCAGTATTCTCCGAAAATTTCGGGATGATTCATAAAATCATCTTTGTTCTGGGTTATATAGTTTCCGCCGATAATAACGGGAATATCCGAAGCTTTTTTCAGCATAAGCGAAAGCGTGAATGCAGGGATAAGCTGGCTTAAATCGGGAACGGAAATGCATATCATGCCGTATTCACCGAAAGAGAAGCTTCCGATGGTTTTATCGTAATATTCAATAAACATATTGACGGAAGGGTCTTTGCACTGGCTGTCAATATTCACCCAGTCGAGCTTATATACGGGATTGGCAAAATAGTTGTCGTAAATTATCTCGTTGGGCGCAAAGGGGAGAGATGCAATTTTCAGAGCGTCCTGAACGGTTCTTTTTGCATCAAAGAGAATTTCGGGGTCATAAAATTTATCCTTGCTCTTAAGAACGCTGACAGCATTTTCGCAGTCACGGATTGTTTTATCCGTGTCAACCTCACCTGCAAGAATTTCTGAAATACGCTTGAATTTGAGGAGCATCGTTTTTTCTTCGGGGGAGTATGATTCGAAATTTCTGACGGCGTCGGGATATTTTTCGGAAACCGTTTTTCCGAGAGATGCAAAAATTTTCTTTGCCTCATCGAGTTTTTCCGAAAGATTCTTTTCGGTGAGAATGTGGTTGAAAAACTCTATGTTGATATCTCTGATATCCGACTCGATGCCGTGCTTTTTCAGCTGCGCCGAAAGCAGGGGCAGGGCAAGATAGGGTGAGTTGGGAGTCCACTGCGGAGGGAATAATAATAAAGCCTTCATTTTGTCCTCATGTCAAATAATTGATTTCAATTTTTTCTCTGGAATTTGTGCAGAGAGTTGCGCTTCGTCTTTTGCCGAACCAGATAATTTCCCTTGCATAATCCGACCAGCTTTCAATCTTCTTTTCAAGAGTGATTGTCAGCTTTGTTGTTTTCTTTTCAAGGGGAGAATAACGGTCGTCATAAATGTTTTCGAAATATGTATAAAAATCGTATTCCGACTCAATTTCAACAACATCGGTATTCGGTAGACGGAGGATTTTTTTCTGATAATTGAGAAGTTCTTCAAAAACGCCGTCATCAATGCCGAGCGATTTTATAAAGTCTTCAATATCATTCCAGAGCTTATCTCTGTTATAAATAAGGTCAAGAAAAATTCCTTCTTCGAAATACCAGCCTACTTTGCTGAAAATATCCTTCTGATAGCACCAGTCGGAAACCTCCGTGTTTTCGGTTTTCCAGCGTATTTCCTCGAAAAGCTCATAGATATATTTCGATTTATCGCTGAAAATATAGTCAAGCAGGTTGTTATAGAAATCATAGTAGCTCATGCCGAGCTCATGTCTTGCATAAAGTGCAAAACAGCGGAGCAGACCAAGATGATGGAAGCTCTGAAGGCAAACGGAGAACATATTTGCCTTGACCCACTTTTCTTTGGTCATATCCTTTGTTTCAACAACAACATCATAGTATTCCTGAACACCGTTGAAATTGGCAGGGTAGTGGATGCCGTGAAGGGGCTGACGCTCCCATCTGATGCCGTATTTTTCAACAAATTCCTTGCTTGCAAGAGGTGAATTGCAATAAACCTGACAGGTATAGACCGTCATGGAATTATGCTGCCCGTTTTCAAGAAGACGGCAAAGCCCTTCGCAGAAGGTTTCATATGTTTCACCGGGCAGACCGAGAATAAGCTCCGTATAGGTCGGTATTTTTTCTTCGGCGTATTTTGCCGTAAGACCCGAATAATGCTCAAGAGTGAGATTTTTTCTGCCGATGTTTTCAAGAGTTTTTGCATCAAGCGACTGATAAGCGAGGGTAACGCCCTTATCAATTCCGCTGTGATTGAGGATTTTTCCGATTTCAAAAACGGTTTCGTCGCTGTTTTTTGCATAGCAGGGCTTGAAAACCTGCGGATAACCGTTCTTGTTTTTCATTTCAAGAATATAGTTTGCTGTTTCGATATCACGCTTTTCAATGCCGAAATTTGCATCGGCGCAGTAGCAATAGGGGATTTTGTGAGTTGAAATCCATTCGATATCGCTTCTTATTCTTTCCATGGGGAAAAGGCGGATTTTCTTTGTGAAACACCAGTCGCAGAATGCGCAGGAATAGGGGCAGCCTCTGTTTGTTTCGAGAGTTGCGTGGAAACCGATTGAAGGATATTCTTCAAGCATACGGTCAAAAAGTCCTGCGGCATAGGGCGAAGGATAGTTTGTTATATCATAAATACGTTTCTTTTCTGTTGTAACAATACCGTTATCGGTTCTGTATGAAATATCGGGGATATCCGAGAAAGAAGCGTTGTTTTTTATCGCTTTGAGAAGCATTGCAAAGGGTTCTTCGCCCTCCGAATGCATAAGTACATCGATAAAACCGTGTTTTTCAAGCAGCGAGGTATCGTCAGGCACATTATGACCGCCGAAAACAATCAGGCAGTCCGGATACTTCTCCTTTATCATTTTTGCAAGGAGAAGGTTATATTCGGTGTTCCAGATATAGCATGAGAATCCCACAACCGCAGGATTTTCAATCTTTTTCAGCGATTCTTCAACCGTCAGACGCATATAGAGAATATCCGAAAGCTCAAAGCTTTCTTTGATTTCTTCGTCGTTCCACGCATATGCGGCAATGCAGCCTGCTGCATAGGGCAGGTAGGCAATATAATCGCTGTAGGTCACGTTGACCTGGACCAGATAAACCTTGTTACTTAACATTTAATTACTCCGTTTCAGATATACTTGCTTAGGGTGGCGAGTGTAATCCGAATCGTGTTTTTTATCGGATTATTTTTGCCGTTTCTTCGTTAAAATACTCGCAAATCCAACAAGGATTCACTTACGGGCAGGTTCGGTTTATACTCGCCACCCTTATATAGGTGCTGAAGCTGTCTTTTCTGCCGTACCAGGCAACGATTCTTGCAAATTTTGCCCATGAGTCAAACGGCTTTGCTTCAAATTCGATATGTATGCTTTCTTTTCTGAGCTTTGCTTCTTTTCCGTCGATAAGCTTCATGAAGTAGTCAACGAAATCGAAAGCGTAATCAATAACAATTTTTTCGTCAAACGGTTTTTTAATTATATTTTTCTGGAAATCGAGAAGCTGAGAATATATTTCTTTATCAATGTCGAATCTGTCAAGAAATTCCGTTATCTCGCCGTAGAATTTTTCGCTGTCATAAATCATGCAGAGATATGCATATTCCTCAAACGGCCACTGAACATTTCCGAATCTTTCATCTGTGCAGCATAAAGTGCCTTTTTCTCCGATAACATCATCGAGATATCCGTTGATTCTGCAGAAAACCGAACCGATAACGGTGTCGGGATTTGAAAGCGCAAAATCAAGGAGTGACGAATAAAAATCTTTATATGAACATAAGCCTTCGTTATAGAGATAAAGCGCAAAAAACTGCAGCAGACCCATATGGTGACACGAATGAACAACCGATGAAAAAAGATTCATCTTTTTCCAGTCGTCGGAAGTCATTGAATAGGTCGAGGTGACAACGCAGGATTCTTCGGGGATTTCCTCTGCGCAGTCGGTTTCTCTGTGAGGCTGATGAAGGGGAATGTGAGAGGTTCTGATTTTATATTTATCAACATAATTCTTCTGACCCATAATTGAGCATGGAAGCCATTCGCAGTTGTGGAAATAGATTGAATTATGCTGACCGAGTCTTAAAAGCTCGTCAACGCCGTCTGCAAGGCTTTCGTAGGTTTCGCCGGGCAGACCCATAATCAGCTCGGTATATGTTGCTATTCCCGCATTGTTATATAACTCCATAAGCTCGGAATAGTATTCGATGCTGATGTTTTCTCTGCCTATATTTTTGAGCACTTCCTTACTCATCGACTGGAATGAAAGGGTGATTCCTTTGTTCATGCCTGCTTTTTCAAGCTTTTGTCCGATGTTGAAAACGGTCTGAGTGCTGTTCTTTGCATAAGATGTCTGATATCCGACGGGAAAACCGTGGAGCTTTTTCGCTTCAATGATTTTGTCGGTTATTTCTTCGTCACGCCTGAACATTCCGAAGTTTGAGTCGGCGCTTCCGAGACCGTAAACGTGTCTTTCGCTGAGCCATTCAATCTCGGCATAAATTCTTTCAATCGGAAATTTGCGGATTTTTGATTTCATGTTGCTCCAGTCGCAGTATGCACAGGAGTTGGGGCAGCCTCTCGATGTTTCGATGAGTGCCATAAAATCCGTGTCGGGATTTTCCTCGAGGATTTTATCGAAAAATCCGTTGAGATAGGGCGACGGGAAATTACATTCCTCGGATATCATCTGAGGATTCGTCAGAATGCCGTCGGGCGTTCTCATCGAAATTCCGGGAATTTCTTCCGCTTTGTCAAGACCTATTACAGAACGCAGAAGCCTGCGGAAAATTATCTCGCCTTCGCCGTGAAGAAGATAGTCGATATACGGGCATTCATTGAGCATTCCGCCTCCGGGCGCAACATGATGACCGCCGAATATGATAACGCACTCCGGATATTTTTCTTTTATTCTTCTTGCAACCTCTTTGTTGAAATTGCAGTTCCAGATATAGGTTGAAAACGCTGCAACAGACGGATTTTCAATCTTTTCAAGAAGCTTATCAACAGGCTCACGCAGGAAAAAGATATTTTCAAGGCTGTAGTTATCGGCAACATCTTTATCGGCAAAAGCATATGCGGAAAGATGACCCGCCGTATAGGGAAGATGGGCGGATTTGCCGTAAGAATAATTCACTTGAAAAAAATAAAGATTCTTTTTCAAAAAGTCACGAGCCTTTCTTAATGTTTGATGCGCTGTTTGTATAAAGTGTTGCGCCTTTACGGCGGCCGTACCAGACGGTTTCTTTTGCGAAATCAATCCAGTTGTCGTATTCCTTCGGTGCAGTGAATGTGTATTTTACGGGTTGCTTCTCGGGAGAAGTATTTTCATCCGAACCGACCGTTCTGAAATATTCCGCGAAATCATAACCGCATTCAAATTCCTTTCCGCTTTCAAACGGAAGCTTTATTGCATTAATCTGATATTTGCCGAGTTCATTATATATTTCTTCGCTCATTCCGAGGGGCTTCACATAATTTTCAATAATCTTTTTCAGCTCATCGAAATTATAGAGAAGTTCAAGATAAAGACCTTCTTCAAAGAACCATGTGATGTTGCCGAAAACGGGGTTGCTGTGGTTCCAGTCACCCTCAAGTGAACCGTCGAGCTTTTCTTTTATTTCACGGAAAAGTTTGCCCGTAAGACCGCCGTCATTGAGGCAGAAATCAAGCAGACCTTTATAGAAATCATAGTAGTCAATGCCGAGCTCATAATATGAATATATCGCAAAGTATCTGAGAAGACCCAGACTGTGGAAGCATTGAAGACAAATCGAGAAAAGATTTGCATATACCCAGCCGTCACGGGGCATTGTGCTCGTTGAGCGCACAAGATAGGAATATTCGGGAATGCCGTCTTTCTTTCCGCTTGCGGAATGAATATGGTTAAACTGAACCTTCATAGGCTCAATCTTGTATTTTTCCATGTATTCCGGTCTGCACATGGGCGCATTCGGGAGAAGCTCACAATAATAAACGCTGATTGAATTATGCTGACCTGCTCTGAGAAGCTTGCAAAGACCCTGACAGAAGCTTTCGGGAGTTTCGCCGGGCAGACCGAGAATAAGCTCGGAATATGTCGGGATATTTGCCTTTGTGTAGTCTGCCATAAGACCCGAAAAATGCTCCATGGTCAGATTTTTTCTGTTGATATTTTTAAGTGCATCGTCGCAGAGAGTCTGATACGCCATGGTTGCGCCTTTGTCAAGACCTCTGGAGTTAAGGGTTTTGGAAATTCTGAAAACTCTTTCTGCGCTGTTTTTTTCGTAGCACGGTCTGAAAACCTTGGGGAATCCCGTTTTCTTATTCAGCTCAACGATATATTCCGCAATTTCGATATCACGGTCAAACATACCGAAATTCGAGTCGGCACAGAAGCAGTATTCAATCTTATGCTCGGAGAGCCATTTAATCTCGCCTTTGACCTTTTCCATGGGGAAAAGACGGAGCTTTTTATGATTGCTCCAGTCGCAGTATGCGCAGTTATAGGGGCATCCTCTGTTGGTTTCGATTATCGTGTCAAACATCGTGTCGGGATTTTTTTCAATTATCGTGTCAAAAACTCCCGTCAGATAGGGCGAGGGATAATTTTCAACCGTTTCGGGGCAATGCGGTGCGGTGAGAACGTTGTTTCCGTTTTTATCTCTGTATGCAATGCCGTTGCACGAGCTTAAATCATTGCCGTTTTTCAGCGCACGCAGAAGATTTGCGGTAACTTCTTCACCCTCGCCGAGAGTAAGGATATCAATATAATCCTTTGCAAGGAATTCCATTCTGTCGGAAACGCTGTGACCGCCGAAAATGATGATGCAGCCGGGATATCTTTCCTTGACCGCTTTGGCAAGTGCCTTGTTGAATTCAACGTTCCACACATAGGTTGAAAACGCAGCGATATAAGGGGACTCCATTCCGTCAACGATTTTTGTTATATCGTCTCTGCGGAAGATAATCTCCTTGAAATCGTATTCCGATGCAATGTCGGGAAGGCTTTTGCAGTATGCAACGATTGTGCCCGTTGCATAAGGCAGATAAACGGATTTGTCGAATGCAAAGCCTGCCTGAACAAAATAAATGTTTTTCAAACTATAACACCTGCTTTAATGTATGTGAAAAATCGTGGATGCTGTCATAATGTGCCAAAGCAAGAGCAACAGCATCGGGGTCGTCGTTGCCTGTGAGTATATTCCGACCCGTGCCTGCCTTGATGCCTGCGAGGATATCGGAAGCTTTGTTGCCGACGGTGAAGGAGTTTTCAAGGTCGATTTCAATTCCGATATCCGAAAAATCGGAAACAGCTTTTAAAATAAGACCCGGATTCGGTTTTCTGCATGAACAGTCTTTTTTCAGTTCATCAACAACCGCTTCGGGATGATGCGGACAGTAATAGTATCCGTCTGCGGTTATTCCGTGCTTTTCAAGCAGAAGCGAATCGATATATGAATGAAGAATATCAACATCCTTTGCAGTGTAAAGACCTTTTGCGATACCTGCCTGATTTGTTATGACGATAACAAGATATCCTTTGTTTTTTATTTCTGAAATTGCCTTATCGGCGTTTTTGAGAAATCTGAAATCTTCCTTGCGGTAAAGATGACCCGTGTCGTGATTTATCGTTCCGTCACGGTCAAGAAATACCGCACATCTTTTTCTTTTGCATGAAAGCATTTCTTTTTCATTCTGAGCTTTTCTGTAGTTTTCGGGAATACCGATGTCTATGAAATAGCCGTTGCTTTCATAAACCGCAACGGGGCAGTAGTTTGCTTCAAGTATCTTTTTTTCGAAAGAAAATTTTTCTTCGTTTATTTTATCGAGGGAGTTTTTTTCCATGAAATAGATTCCGCCGTTTATAAGACCCGAGGAGGAAATTCCTTTTTCGTGAAATCCGCAGAGAATGCCGTTTTCATGATAAAGAAGACCGGAGTTTTCGGCGTTTTCTATCCATTTTGCGGCAAGAGAAATCCTGCATCCCGATTCTTCGTGGAATTTTTTCAATGCCGCCAGATTCACATCGAAATATGTATCGCCGTTGATAACGGCAACGCAGTTGTCCCTGCACATTCCGAGAGCTTTTTTGATTGCGCCTCCCGTGCCGAGAGGAGTATCCTCACGGCAGTATTCAACCGTCATTCCTCTGTGGGATTTGCCGATGAATTCCTCCACCGTTTCCGCTTTGTATCCCGTTGAAATTATTGCTCTGTGAACTCCGTTGACATAGAGATAATCGAGCAGATAACGCAGGAACGGTTTGCCGTCTATCGGTGCAAGAGGCTTCGGCAGATTGTCAACGCACGGCTTGAGGCGTGTGCCCAGACCGCCTGCAAGAATGATTGCTTCCATTATGCATCTGCCTCCGCAATTATATCCTTTGTGCCGTCGGACAATTCAACGCCGTTGTCATAAAATGCAACGAGAACGGAATCTTCGTGATATATGAAACGGTGCAACACATTCGGATTTATGATGAACATATCGCCTTTTGAGAATTCATATGTTTCTTTTCTGCCGTCAAGCTTTGCCTCAAGAGTGAAACTGCCTTCAACAACATAAAAACCCTCACGGTTAAGACGGTGGAAATGATTTCCTCTTTCAAAACCTGCTTTTGAAACGGCAACATTTATCTGTTTCCAGCCTTCATGAACAAGCTGGATGAGTGCGCCTCGTTCATCTTCAAAAACAAAATCGGGTCTGATAATTTCTATCATTATGTTACCTCGTCAGTAGTTACAGATTATTTTTGTGCCCTCATTTTCAAATTCAAAATCAACCTCATATAAATCGGGAAGTGCAAGACGGACATTATCCTGCTTTTCCTTAGGAACATAAAAGAGAAGACATCCTCCTCCGCCTGCTCCGAGAAGCTTTCCGCCGAGCGCGCCTGCATTGAGGGCTTTCTGATATATATCGTCAATCACGCTGTTTGAAATTTCGTTGCTTATGCTTCTTTTGAGCATCCATGTTTCGTTGAGCATCAGTCCGAAATCATCGAGCGAAGAATTCGGGTTAACAAGAATTTTTTCTGCATCGTCAACCATGCGGAGTATTTCAAGAAGCTCCTGCGTTTTCTTTCCCAGCATACTTTTTGTTGCCTTCTGAACATGGAAGGAATAGCGTGAAAGACCCGTAAAAAACACCATAAGGCTGTCGCTGAGAGTCTGTTTTCTTCCGGGAGTTATGTTAATCGGGGTAACGGTATATCCGTCAGCCGAAAAATCGATGCGGTTAAAGCCTCCGAATGCCGCCGCAATCTGGTCCTGAATTCCGCCGTCTTCATTGCAGAGGGTGCGTTCAAGATAAATCGCATCATCGGCAAGCTCACGCTTCGTTTTGGTTATGCCCTGCATGGTGTAAAATGCGTTGAGCATTCCGACAGAGAATGCGCTGCTTGTTCCGAGACCTGTTTTTGCAGGTATATCGGCATCGTAGTTGAGGCAGATTCTTTCAAGACCCAGCCATTTCATTGCATTCCTGATTGCAGGATGCTTTATGTCGTCAACCGATGTCACTTCCTCAATCTGTGCATACGAAAGCTTTGTTGTGTATTCAAAAAGATTGGGGGGCATGGGTCTGACGTTGACATGGCAGTATTTGTTGAAGGTGGTTGAGATAACAGAACCCGAATATTCGTTGAAAAACTCGGGAAAATCCGTTCCGCCGCCGAAAAACGACATTCTGACGGGTGTCCGGGAAATAATCATCTTTTAACCTCCTTCAAAATTTTCTATATATTATAACATAATAATATAAATATAGCAATAGCTTAATAGACTAAATTAATGGGAGAACCGTCTGAAAATGCCAGAACATTTTCCTTGCATATTTTCATAAGTCTTTCACGGGTTTCATAGCCTGCCCATGCTATATGAGGCGTTATGAAGCAATTTTTTATTCCGAGAAGAGGACAGTCCGATGAAGGCGGTTCGGTTGAAAGAACATCAAGTCCCGCACCTGCAATATCACCGTTTACAAGAGCAGCTGCAAGTGCTTTTTCGTCAACAACCTGACCTCTTGAAGTGTTGATGAGAACGGCAGTTTTCTTCATTTTTGAAAGGAAATCCGCATTTACCATTCCTTCCGTTTCGGGAGTCAAAGGACAATGAATGCTGACAAAATCGCTCTTTGCAAGAAGCTCGTCAACACTTGAAAAAACAACATTTTCAAACGGTGCGGGATGATTTGTGCAGGCAATGATTTCCATCCCGAAGGCTGCGGCGATTTTTGCAACAGCCTTTCCGATTTTGCCGAATCCGATAATGCCGAGAGTTTTTCCGTCAAGCTCCGTGAGAGGCGTTTTCCAATAACAGAAATCCTTGCACGCCGACCATTCGCCGTTATGCACCGAGTTGCTGTGGATTGCAACGGAATTCGTATGTTCGAGAATGAGCGAAAAAACAAGCTGTGCAACAGCCGATGTACTGTAAGACGGAATGTTGCAAACGGGAATTCCTTTTTCTTTGCAGTATTCCCAGTCGACGATATTGTAGCCCGTGCTGAGAAGACCGACATATTTCAGATTTGTCAGGGCTTCGAGCAAATTCCTGCGCAGGGGAGTTTTGTTTGTTATAACAATGTCGCAATCCCTGCATCTCTCCGCGATAAGGTCTGAGGGGGTGCGGTCATATATATTGCATTCGCCGTATTCATAAAGCCAGTCCCATGAAAGGTCGCCCGGATTTGTTGTATAGCCGTCGAGCACACAAATTTTCATAAAATGAAATCTCCTTAAATAAAATATTTTACTCTATAATTATAACATACTTTGCGCAAAATAAAATACCAAAATATTTATTTTGGTTATTGACCGAAGCGTGATAATATTATAAAATAAATTGTTAGAACAAAGTTGGAAAGCGGTGAGCTTTTGAAAAAAAGAAAAAAGCAAAAAAAGATTCTGCTTTTCAGCGGTCTCATATTGATAATGCTGTCATTCGCCGTTGCAGCGCTTCTGGTATCGCTTCAATATGATGAACTGTGGCATTGGTATGCCGTAACACGGCAAAACCTTGCAAAGCTTGAAGAATATATTGCTCATATAGACATAGAATGGAAATTTTTTGTTGCGATAATGCTTTTGTTTGCGATAAAAAGCTTTTTCCCGATTTATCCGACCTCAACCGTGTGTTTTCTGTCGGGCATCGTTCTGCCGATGTATTATGCAGTCCCCGTCAATATTATCGGTTTTGTGGTGCTTGTTACCATAAGATATTTCTGGGGAAAACGTTTCGGAGCAGGCGGTGCATGGCGGCTGATATCGAAAACGGATGTGTTGCGAAGAGTTATTCAGCAGGACGGAAAGGGAAATCCCGCATTGCTGATAGCTTTACGGCTCATTCCCGCCATGCCGATAAACAGCATATCGGGAATTTACGGCTCATTTGAATTCGGCTACGGAAAATTCGTTCTTCTGTCGCTGATAGGATTCATGCCGAAGCTGATATCGTTCACTTTTGTGGGACGCAATCTTTATGACCCTCTTTCTCCGGGCTTCCTTGTTCCGATAATGCTTCTCATGTTCTTCTCGGGTATATCGGTTCTTTCGGTCAACGGTATATGGACAACGGTTGAAAAAATAATTGAATATGCAAAAAAATACAAATCAAATAAAGAAGAAAAGAAAGGAATTGCAGAAAATGATTAAGACTTCCGAGCTCAAAAATTTGCTTGCAGGCGCAACATATGATGAAGTGCTTGCGAAAAACTATAAAAAAGAGGATATCGCTTTCCAGAAGGAAAGATATACAAAGCTTGCCTTAAAATTCGAGGAATATTTCGGAAGCGGCAGAGAGGTTGAGATTTTCAGCGCGCCGGGCAGAACAGAGGTCTGCGGAAATCATACCGACCATAACCATGGCTGTGTTCTTGCGGCAAGCGTTAACCTTGATGCTGTTGCGGTTGTCGGCAAAAACAGCGATAATATCGTCAGAGTAAAATCCGAAGGTTACAAAATCGACGCAGTTGACCTTGCGGAGCTCGGAGTTATGCCCTCCGAAAGAGGAAAATCCGAAGCTCTCATCAGAGGTGTGTGCGCCGCATTCAAAAACAGAGGCTACGGTATCGGCGGCTTTGATGCGGCAACCGTTTCCGATGTTCTTTCGGGTTCGGGTCTTTCATCATCGGCGGCATTCGAGGTTCTTATCGGAACAATTCTCAACCATCTTTATAATGACGGAAAAATCAGTGCCGTTGAAATTGCACAGATAGCTCAGTTTGCCGAAAACGAATATTTCGGAAAGCCCTGCGGTCTCATGGACCAGATGGCTTGCTCCGTCGGCGGTTTTGTTATGATTGATTTCAATGACCCTTCAAATCCCGTTATCGAAAAGCTTGATTTCGATTTCGGTGCCTGCGGTCACGCTCTCTGCATCGTTGACACAGGCGGAGACCATTCCGACCTCACAGACGAATATGCCGCAGTAAGAGGCGAGATGGAAGCGGTTGCAGCCAAATTCGGAAAGAGCGTTCTCCGTGATGTTGACAGAGCCGAATTTGAAAAGAATATCTCGGTTATCCGTGATGTTGCGGGCGACAGAGCAGTTCTCCGTGCAATGCATTTCTATAACGAAAATATCAGAGTGGAAAAGCAGGCAAAGGCACTCAAAGCGGGCGATTTTGAAGCTTTCAAGGCTCTTGTTGTTGAAAGCGGTTTTTCGTCTTATATGTATAATCAGAATGTCTACACAACCCGTGCTTCGGCAAATCAGCCCGTCAGCGTTGCTCTTGCAATCTGTCAGGATGTTCTTAACGGCAAGGGTGCATGGAGAGTTCACGGCGGCGGTTTTGCAGGAACGATTCAGGCGTTTGTACCCTATGACCTTCTTGATGAATTCAAGTCAAGAATCTGTGCAGTATTCGGCGAAAAGTCCTGCTATGTTCTCAATATCCGTCCCGAAGGCGGTATAAAAGTTATCTGAAATCAAAACGGGGCGCACTCTGTGTGTCCCTGAATTGCAGAAGGGATAAATATGGAAAATTTCAAAGAAGTTTCGGCGTTGCTCGAAAAACTTTGCGCCGCAAAGGGCGTTTCGGGTGCAGAAAATGAGGCGGCTGAAGCAGCCTCGGAATTGCTTGGAAAATATATGCCGACGCAAATCAATACACTCGGAAGCGTAACGGGTACAACGGGCGAGGGGGATACCCATATTCTTCTTGATGCTCATCTCGACCAGATTGGTCTTATCGTTACGGCGATAGATGAAGACGGTTTTCTTAAGGTTACAAAATGCGGCGGTGCCGATATAAGAGTACTTGCTGCGGCAGAGGTTACCGTTCACGGCAAGAAGCCTGTTTACGGCGTTATAACCTCAACGCCTCCCCATCTTTCAAAGCCTGAGGATGCCGATAAGGCAAAGGGTTTTGACGATATAGCCGTTGATATCGGCATGACGGCAGAGGAAGCCAAAAAATATGTCTCACCCGGTGACAGAATAACCTTCAACGGTGAATATACAAAGCTTCTCGGCAACAGAGTTTCTTCTCCGTCAATTGACGACAGAGCAGGCGTTGCCGCAATTCTCCGTTGCCTTGAATTGCTTGAAGGAAAGAATCACGGGTGCAAAATCAGCGTTCTTTTTTCCGTTCAGGAAGAAACGGGCGGAAGCGGTGCTCAGACGGGCGCATTTTCGGCACAGCCCGATGAAGCGATTGCCGTTGATGTGAGCTTTGCGGCGGCACCGGGTATAAGTGCAGAAAAATATGCTTCTCTCGGAGAGGGAACAATGATAGGCTATGCTCCCTTGCTTGACTATGAAATGAGCAGAAAGCTTACCGAAATCGCTGAGAAAAACAGCATACCCAATCAGACTGAGGTTATGGGCAGAAATACGGGAACAAACTGTGATGAAATTCAGGTTTCGGGCAAGGGTGTCAGAACGGCACTTCTTTCAATTCCTTTGAGAAATATGCATACTGCAGTTGAAGTCTGTGACCTTGAGGATATTGAAAACACTGCAAGACTCATGGCTGAATATATTGTTGAAAGGGGAGAGAAAAATGCTTGAAATGATTAAAGAGCTTTGTCTGCTTCCCGGTATATCGGGCAGAGAAAATGCGGTTTGTGACTATATAATCGGGCAGATAAAAGACCATGCCGAATACAGCATTGACCCCCTCGGTAATCTTCTTGTTTTCAAAAAAGGAAAAAAAACCGCAAAGAACAAAGTCATGCTTGACGCTCATATGGACGAGGTCGGACTCATTGTTACGGGGATAACATCCGACGGCTTTCTCCGTTTCACCAAAGTCGGCGGTATAGACAGCCGTGTTATTCTCGGAAGAACGGTTAAAGTCGGCGACAAAGCAATCAACGGCGTTATCGGAATAAAACCCGTTCATCTTGTTGACAAAAAAGATGAAGCCAATATTCCGAAAGCGGATGACCTCTATATCGATATCGGCGCAAAATCAAAGGAAGAGGCTGTGGAATATGTACGCCCCGGCGATTCCGTTTGGTTTGAAAGCGCATTCGTTGAGTTTGGCGACGGATTTGTCAAAGCAAAAGCGCTCGATGACAGGGCAGGCTGTGCCGTGCTCATTGAAATGATAAAAAGCGAGCTTGAATATGATATGTGGTTTTCGTTCAGCGTTCAGGAGGAAATCGGAACAAGAGGTGCGCAGACTGCCGCATTCACGATTGCTCCCGATTATGCAATTGCCGTTGAAACAACCACAGCCGCCGATATTTCAGGCGTCAAGGATGATAAAAGAGTTTGCATCTGCGGCAAGGGCGGAACGGTTTCTTTCATGGACAGAAGCACCCTTTACAGCAGGGAGCTTTTCGACAAAGCGTTTGAAATTGCAGAAACAAAAAATATACTCTGCCAACCCAAAACCGTTGTTGCAGGCGGCAACGATTCGGGTGCAATTCATAAGAGCAGAGGCGGTGTTAAGGTGCTGACGGTATCAATTCCGTGCAGATATCTTCATTCGCCCTCATGTGTGATAAAATATAACGATGTAAAAGAGTCGTTCCGTCTTATCAAAGCTCTTGCGGAGGATTTTGCAAAATGCTGACCCTCTGCAAGGAATATGAACAGCTCGCATTTCTGCCGCCGGACCCATATGCGGCAAGGATAACGGCGCTGTTCAAAACATACGGCGCAAGCTATGATTTTGCGCTTTTCTGGGTGCAGGATATTGACGGAATTCCTGCTGCAGCGATAAGCAGAATTGACGGCAACATGACTCTCTGCACAAATGAAAATGCCGAATTTGAAGAGCTTCTGCATTTCGTTAATGCGGTCGGATTTCAGAGCCTGACCTGTTCGTATGAAAATATGAAAAAGCTCGGTCTTGAGCCTGCTGACTCGTCGTTCACTGTTAAATTCACGGGTAAAAAAATCGAGTCGGAAATCAGAACCGTCAACGATTATGACAAGCGCAAGGTCTTTGATTTGCTTTGTGATTGCGGTTTTGAACTCGGTGACTACGGTGCGTTTTTATCCGATGTATGTTCAAGGCTCAACAAAGGCACGGCATCAATGATTGCTGCCGAAGAAAACGGCAGTCTGAGGGCTTGTGCATTTGCACTTTTTGAAGGTGACAAGAGCGTTCTGCTCGGTGCGGTTGCAACCTCACGGGAAGCCAGGGGCAGGGGATATGCCTCTGCCATAGTAAGCAGGATTGCAAACGAGAAATCCGATAAGGATGTTTTTCTCTTTTGCAGGAATGACGGTCTCGAAGCGTTTTATTCAAAAATCGGTTTTGAAACAGTCGGTAAATGGGCAATATCAAGGAGGTGCTGATATGTCGCCGTTATGTTATCTTTTATCGTTTGTAACCGTTTTTTTCGCAGTTTTATGCGTGTCTTTCAGAAGAAGAGGCAAGGCGTTTGAGGGCATGATGTGCAAATTCATGGCAAGCTTCGGATTCATATCCGTTGCCGTTGTCGGCTATTGCATGAATCCCCACAATACATATTATTTCTGTCTTGTTTGCTTTTCGCTGATGTTCGGATTTTTCGGCGATGTTCTTCTCGGCATCAAAGAGGTTGCTCCCACATTCAGAAAAAAGCTTATTCCTCTCGGCACATTCTATTTTCTTATCGGACATCTGTTTGCTCTCATTGCGTTTATTTCAATCGGCGGTTTTGAAATAATACCTCTCATAATCGGAATTGCGGGAGTTATCCTTGCAATTACAATGATAAAGGTTTTCAGAATGAAGGTTGATAAAAAACTTGCTCCCGTAATGAGCGTATATTACGGTGCATTGATTTATAAGGTTGCCGTGTCGGCTTTTATGGCAATAACAGAAAAAAATCCTGCCTTGTGGCTCGCTTTTGCGGGTTCATGCCTTTTCCTTATCAGCGACACCTGTCTGGGATTTTTATATTTCACACCGATTAAAAGAAAAAATATCTGGGTCACAATTGAACTTTCAACGTATTATCCTGCACAGATTCTGCTTGCAATGTCGGTTGCGTTGATTTAAAGAAGGAGAAAAACTATGATATCATTTATTACAAAAATTTCAGCAGCTTTTTTTGCAATGTTCATGCCCCTTATTGTTGCATTCAACGGCATTTCGATATCGCTTCCGTTCATGAACGATATCGCTGTTATAGAATATGATTTTGCAAACGATAAAGCAGGCTCCGCAGCAGGCGAAATAACGGTTACCGCCTCAATCGACGGCAGCTATGATATTTACTGGGGTAACGAAAACGGTGAAAAGCTTTTCATTGAAGTCGGCGGCACAAAGGCTTATTACAGCGAGCTTGCAACCGTTGATGTTGACGGCGGCGAAGGCAGATGTGAGGTTCAGTCGTTCACCGCAATTCCCGAGGGCGCAGAATATATTCTTGCATATAAAACGGGCGTTCTTTCGGGTGAAACCGAAATCCCCGAAGAAAAGCTTCCCGATTACGGCAAAAAAGCCTATTCTTTCGGCGCACTCAGTGATGTTCATTTCAACAGATATAACGGCTCGCTTTCAGGCGATGATGCGTGCCTCACTTTCCCCAATGCTCTCAACTTCATTGAATATTTTGATGTTGAACTTGTAGGAATTTCGGGCGATATTTCCGCAGACGGCGAAAGAGATGCGTTTGAAAAATATAACACCATAACATCAGCCTATGATTTTCCCGTTTATACCTGCACCGGCAACCATGATGTAAGCAGCGACTATACCCTTGCGAACTGGCAGGAGCTTATGAATACAGGTGTTTACGGTGAAAAGAAGGCAGACGGAGTCAAGAATGTTGCAAAGAACGGTCTTGATTTTGTTTATGCACCTGCAGATGCAGACGGCGACGTGTTTGTTTTCCTTTCGCAGTATCAGTGGGACTATAACCGCCCTGAAAGCCGCATTCTGACCGATGAGCAGCTTGACTGGCTTGAAGCACAGTTTGAAACCTATAAAGATACAACGGTTTATCTTTTCTTCCACACCTTCCTTAATAACCCGATTGAAGGCGAAAATCCCCATATGGGCGAAGGAAATCTTGAAAACAACGTCGGCAGACACTATGACCTTGCATTCACAAGCGGATGTCCCGATGAAGTCCGTTTCAGAGAAATGATGGATAAATACGAAAACGTTGTTTATTTCAACGGCCATTCCCACTGGGCATATGATATGCAGAAATTCAATCCCAACCTCAATATTGCGGATTATAACGGTGAATATGCAACAATGATTCACGTTTCAAGCGTATCGTCGCCGAGAAGAACAACGGCAAACATTGATGACAGCTCAGAAAATTATATGCGCTCATCAGAGGGTATGTACGTTGAGGTTTATGAAGACAGAATTGTTTTCACAGCCTGCGAATTCCTGAAAGGCGAATTCCTTTCATATGCAACATATGCAGTTGAAAGATAATAAAAAGGCGGTCGCAAGACCGCCTTTCTTTATGCTCTGTTGTTATCTTTGATTCTCTTGATTGCGCCTTTTTCAAGCCTTGAAACCTGCGC
>JAZSAH010000068.1:0-4974 GCA_045601745.1 Acutalibacteraceae bacterium | reverse complement strand
CAAAAAAATGGTTTAATATTCTTATCAAAAAAGGAGGCTTTCAAATGCTTAAGAAAATTCTTTGCGCAGTAATGAGCATCATGCTCGTTCTTTCCGTCGGAGTTATCGGTGCAAGTGCCGAAGGCGGAAACTATGTTATCGTTTCTCCCTATGAAGATGTTGTATGGTCAGGCGATAACGCATGGGGTGCATATAAAGGCACTCTCCACACCCACACAACCTACAGCGATGCAGATGAATCACTTTCCGTTATGGTTAAGGAATACTATAATCAGGATTATGATTTCGTTGCAAACGCAGACCACGGTGTAACAGGCGTTGAATGGGACAAAGCTCCTTCATTCCCTGCTCTCTATCTCTATCAGCCCATCATCGGCTGCAAGTATGAGCATCTCACAACAGAGGAATATGAAGCTATGCAGAACGGCACATATCCTCTCTATGACGGCACAATCAGAAACAAGAAGATTGTTCCCGTTCTCGGCGCAAATGAACTCAACTTCATTTCGCTCACCAAAAACCATGTAAACGGCTATTTCCTTCCCGAAAACGTGGGCACAGGCTTCCCCGGCTGCGAAAATATGTGGGGATATGACCAGGCTCTTTCATTTATTGAAGAAAACGGCGGTCTTTCACACATCAACCATCCCGGTGACTGGCTTGACTCCAACTCAAATCCCGAAGTTGTAAACGATCCCGAAATGGTAAAGCTTTTCGGTGACCTCATTCTCAAATATGATTCCTGCCTCGGCACGGAAGTTTTCAACGAAAGAAACGGCACAACCGGTTACGACAGAATTCTCTGGGATAACCTTCTCATGTATACTCTTCCCTACGGCAAGAATGTTATCGGCTTCAGCAACACCGATGCTCACCACAAGGGAACGGTTGACTCATCATTCAGCATCTTCATGATGGAAGAAAACAATGTTGAAAACATCAAGGAAACCATGCAGAACGGCAATTTCTTCATGGTAACAAGAATTCTTCGCGGAAACGATAAAATCGGTCCCGAAAAAGACTTTGATGTTGCAAACAACGGTCTTCCCTATCCCATGTTCACAAAGGTTGCAGTTGACGGTCACAAGATTACCGTTTCCGCAAAGGATGCCGACACCGTTCAGTTCATCGCAAACGGCAAGGTTATCAAGGCTTGCGCAATCGGTGCAGATGACGTTACTCTCGACCTCGACACAATCGAAGGCGCAGAAGATTTCCTCTATGTAAGAGCTGAACTCCTTGGCGCAGGCGGCATGACAATCACTCAGGCTCTCACCATCGATAACGGCGCAGAACCTCTTGAGTTTGTTGAAAAGACAGGCGTTGAAGCTCTCGTTGAAGATATTCTCACCATTCTTTCATCGCTCCGCATCGGCGTTATCTTCCAGGAAATCATCAGAGCTTTCTGATAAATAATCAAAAAATTTCGCACCCCTGAGGGTGCGGTTTTTTCATCAGAAATTGTCTCTGTTCTGATTCTTGTTGTTCTGCTGGTTCTTGTTGTTCTGCTGATTCTTCTGGTTGTTGTTCTGGTTGTTATTCTGCTGGTTGTTGTGCTGATTCTTGTTGTTATTGTTTTCCATGGTGAGAATCTCTCCTAAAAAATTTTTGAACACTCGGTTCATTTCTATTATGCCGCCGTTATGCCGTTTAATACTTATTGACAAAAATTTTTCGTATGGTAAAATTGAAATGGTGATTTAATGATTTATTATTTTTCCGCAACGGGCAATTCAAAACACGCTGCCGAGGTTATTGCCGCAAAAACCGACGATACGGCGGTCAGCATCGTTGATGCTCTGAAAAACGGTATTCCCGAAAACAAAACCGACAAAACAGGCTTCGTTTTCCCCGTCTATTTCTGGGGTCTGCCCGAAATTGTCAAGCGTTTTGCATCGCTGCCCGAAGTAAAGAATTCGCTCGGCGGCTATGTTTTCTGCGTCATAACCTGCGGTGCATCAACAGGCACGGCAGATAAAATGCTTGAAAAAAAGCTCGGCAGAAAGATGAATTACAGCTTTTCTCTTAAGATGCCCGATAATTATGTTGTGATGTATGACCCGTGCGAAAAAGAAAAGGCAAAAAGATATCTCCGTCATGCAGATAAAGAGCTTGAAACAATCTGCGGTGAAATCAACGGAAAAGAAAATAAAAAAAGCGGTGCATCGGGCGGCGGATTCAACAGCCTCATCATTTCAAAGCTCTATAATCCGTTCAGAAAAACCAAAAAATTCTTTGCGGATAATAACTGCACCTCATGCGGTCTTTGCGAAAAATTATGTCCCGACAGCGTTATCGTTATCAGAAACGGAAAACCCGAGTGGACAAAAAGCAAGTGCCAGCATTGCACGGCGTGCATCAACCGCTGTCCCGCAAAGGCAATTCAATACGGAAAAAAGACCTCGGAAAGAGGAAGATATAATTATAATGATGTACGCTCCGCGAATGATGAATGATTTACTGCTTCGCAGTATGATGTGTTGCTTTGCAACATTAATGACGGGTTTCACCCGTACCCATTATATGTGCATGAGCGATTCACGAATCGCCCGTATTCAGTGGTTAATTAATAATGAATAGTTAAGGAGATATAACATGATAGTCAAAAATTATTTCGGAACAACCGCAGACGGCAGAGATGTTGACTGCTATACCATTAAAAACTCAAAGGAAACCGCCGTTGATATCATAACCTACGGCGCAACAATCAACAGCATTTATGCTGCCGATAAAAACGGCGTTTTTGCCGATGTTCTTATCGGATTTGACTCTGTTGAGGGTCACGAAAAATATTCCGATTATCAGGGCATGACCGTCGGCAGATATGCAAACCGTATCGCAGGCGGAAAGTTCACAATCGACGGCGTTGAATATAACGTTGAAAAGAACGAAAGAGAAAAAACCTGCCTTCACGGCGGTGCTGAGCTTTCAAAGGCGGTCTGGAAGGCAATCATCATTGATGACTGCTCTCTCGAAATGAGCTACACAAGCCCCGACGGCGCAATGGGTTTCCCCGGCAAGGTTGACTTCAAAGTTACCTTTACTCTTTTTGAGGATAACTCGCTCAAGGTTGATTATTTTGCTCTCAGCGATAAAAAGACCGTTATCAATATGACAAACCATGCATATTTCAATCTTGCAGGCAAGGGCGACATTCTCTCTCATGAGCTCATGATTAACGCCGATGCTTACACTCCCGTTGATGAGGACAGCATTCCCACGGGCGAAATCAGACCCGTTGAGGGAACTCCCTTTGATTTCAGAGTGTCGAAGCCAATCGGCAGAGATATCGGCGCCGACGATGACCAGCTTGTTATCGGCAAGGGCTATGACCATAATTTCTGCCTCAACGAGGGCGACGGTCCTGCGGCTGTTGCATATGACCCCGAAAGCGGCAGAATGCTCGAGGTTTTCACCGACCTTTGCGGTGTTCAGCTCTATACGGGCAACTTCCTTGACGGAACAAATCCGGGCAAAAAGGGCGAAAAGATTATCAAAAACGCAGGCTTCTGCCTTGAAACGCAGTTTTATCCCAACACACCCAATATGCCCGATTTTCCGCAGTGCACAATCGATGCAGGCGAAAAATTCACTTCCTGCACCGTTTTCAGATTTTCGGTTAAATAATTCCATATACACTTCATAATCTGTTAATTTTTGCGGCTAAATGTAACAGATTATTTCACGGCTATTCACAAATTCGTTAAAAAAACGAGTATAATTAGAATTGTAAACTAAAATATATTTAGTTGGAGGGGATAAAATTATGGCAGCAGAAAGAATTCTTGTTGTTGATGACGACACCAATATTTGCGAGCTTCTGAGACTTTATCTAGAAAAGGAAGGCTACGAGGTGGCTCTTGCCCACAACGGCGCAGATGCCGTTACGGCATTCCGTGAGCTTTCACCCAGCCTTATGCTTCTCGACATCATGCTTCCCGTTCTTGACGGTTGGCAGGTGTGCAGAGAGGTCAGAAAATTCTCGGACAAACCCATCATCATGCTCACCGCAAAGGGCGAAACCTTCGAAAAGGTTCTCGGCTTTGAACTCGGTGCGGATGACTATGTGGTGAAGCCCTTTGATGCAAAAGAGGTTATGGCAAGAGTCAAGGCGGTTCTTCGCAGAAGCGGTTCGGTTGCACAGACCGATATCAAGGAAGTGCGCTACGATAAGCTTTCCATCAATCTCACAAACTATGAGCTTCGTGTTGATAACAAAAAAATTGACACTCCGCCCAAAGAGCTTGAACTCATTTATCATCTTGCAAGCAATCCCAACAGAGTTTTCACAAGAGACCAGCTTCTTGACGAGGTGTGGGGCTTTGATTACTACGGCGATTCGAGAACGGTTGACGTTCATGTCAAGCGTCTTCGTGAAAAGCTTGAAGGCGTTTCCGAAAAATGGGAGCTCAAAACGGTATGGAGCGTAGGCTATAAGTTTGAAACAAAGGACTGAGAATAAATGCGCGGCAGAAAATATTCGGGTCTTTTCCGCAAATACTTCATCGTAACCATATCAATAATTCTTGCAAGCTTCGTCTTTATAGGCGGAGCTCTGCTTCTTTTAGTGTCAAAACTCTGGATGGACGAAAAAAATGCCCTGCTCATGGAAAACACCCTGAGTGTTGCGCAGAACACAAGCGACGTTCTCGAATCTGACTATATGGGAGAGAGCAGCAGAGGTTCGGTTATTATTATCTGTAACTCGCTTATGCAGATTTCAAATGCTGTAGACTGCGATATTTTTATAACGAATCCCGTCGGTGAGGTTGTTTACTGCAAGGAAATTCTTCAGTCCAATATGGCTCTTTATACAGGAAACTGCCTTGTTCATAATTCCTATAAAGTGCCGGAAAACATACTCAAAGCCGCATCAAAGGGCTTTTACAGAGCGACGGGCGATCTCGGAGGCTCACTGAGTGATATACATTTTGTTGTTGGCGCACCCGTCGAGGTTGACGGAATGATTGCAGG
>JAZSAH010000067.1:0-3322 GCA_045601745.1 Acutalibacteraceae bacterium | reverse complement strand
ACTCAGGAACAAGTTCCCTCAAACCGTGGTTATCCCGGAGACCTTTATTCACAGTTGGCTTCCCGTTACGAAAAAGCAGTTGACTTTAACGATTCAGGCTCTGTTACAGTTCTTGCAGTTACAACAATGCCCGGTGACGATGTAACACATCCCGTACCCGATAATACAGGCTATATTACAGAAGGACAGTATTATCTCAAGGGTGGAAGAATTGAGCCCTTCGGTTCACTTTCCCGACTCAAGCAAAATGTCAACAGTAAAACCCGTAAGGACCACCGTATTCTTATGGACTCTATGATCAGATTATATTCATCCTATAAAGAAACATTGGAAAAGAAAAACATGGGCTTTTCTATGAATCGCTGGGATGAAAAATTATTAAAATACGGTCAGCTTTTTGAAAACAAACTTATGGATTTGTCAGTTAATCTCACTCTTGAAGAAGCACTCGACCTTGGCTGGGAAATCCTTGCAGAATGTTTTGAAAAAGATGAAACCGGTATTAAATCCGACCTTACAGACGAATTCTGGAAAGTTAAGTAAGGAGGGTTAAAGTGGCAAAAATCAAATTGACTAAAAACGAGTTGAAGATACAGAAGGATGCCCTTAAAATGTATCGGAGATATTTGCCTACTCTGACACTGAAAAAACAACAACTTCAGGCCGAAATACGCACCATCGAGGCGAAAGCTCTTTCAGTAAGAAAAGAAAAAGAAACCCTTGAAAAAGGCTTCAGTTCCTGGATTGCCGTTTTCAGCGAAACAGATGCCTTTCCTGACGGAATAATCACCGTGAGAAATATCCGAAAAGGTGTGGGCAACATCGCAGGTGTTACAATTCCTGTATATGAAGGTGCGGATTTTTCCCGAGGAGATTATGATTTATACGATACTCCCCTCTGGGTTGATATTGCCGCAAACCACATGGAAAAGGCTATGTCACTTGACCTTGAAGCTGAGGTGTTGGATGAACAGATAAAGCTTCTTGAAGAAGAACTTCGGGCAACCTCCCAGAGAGTTAACTTGTTCGAAAAGGTTAAAATCCCCGAAACAGAGGAAAACATCAAAAAAATAGCAATTTATATGGCGG
Organism: Acutalibacteraceae bacterium; assembly: GCA_045601745.1. Taxonomy (GTDB): domain Bacteria; phylum Bacillota; class Clostridia; order Oscillospirales; family Acutalibacteraceae; genus CAG-177. Next base: position 2,233 of record JAZSAH010000067.1, on the reverse strand, counting down.
ACCAACAAGTAAATGCTGTTGTCCGTTCAAAAATCTCAAAACGTAAAATAGCATTAAGAAACGAAATGTCTTCCCAAACGGAGGTGTATTCGTTATGATAGTGCCTTTGAAAAAAGTTTCTCTCATAATTATGGGAGATAAGAAATCAGAAACTTTGAAAAAACTACGCAAGTTGGGAATTCTTCACATTGAATCAGCCCAGGGTTCGGGTGAAAAACTTGAAGAACTGAAAGAAAGAGTTTCCCTGCTTGAAAGTGCACTTTTCAGCATATCAGGAAAGAAGAGCAAAAAGATAAAACAAGAAAACTCAGATATCCGCAAAGCAATAACCGTTGCAGAGGAAATTGTGGCTCTTGAGGAAGAAAAAAAATTGTGTTCATCTCAAAAGCTTTCTCTCACTGCTGAACTTGACAGACTTTCAGATTGGGGAGAACTTGAGCCCCATAAACTTAGTGAGTTAAGAGAAAAAGGTATTGAAATTTCCCTTTATGAAATGCCGAAAGCGGAATATGAAAATTTGGGTGAAAATGTAAAAACCCTGTCTTTTCATAAAACGAAAACTTCTGTGAAATTTCTGCTCATCAGATCACATCCTGATGGTGAAGATGAGATTGTTGATTCATTAAAATCATACAAACTTGAGCTTCCCGAATCTTCAACAGCTGAAATCAGAAAAAAAGTTGAAAGTTTAAACAATCGACTTAAAGAAGTCCAAGAAAAAATTTCTTCCTTTGCAGGATATACTGACAGTATAAAAAATGCAATCAGAACCTGTGAAAAAGAAATTGAATTTGAAGTTTATGCAACAGGTATGGCAAATGAAAATTTGTCTGATGACGGAAAAAGTAATGTTTCCGTTGCTTATTTCACAGGCTTTGTTGAAGAAGAAAACCTTGAGAGTCTTAGGAAAACTGCAAAAGAAAATTCCTGGGGACTTCTTGTTGAAGAACCCACGGAAGAAGATAATGTGCCGACAAAATTAAAGAACAACAAATTTGTAAGTCTTATATATCCTCTTACAGATTTTCTCGGCACTGTTCCCGGATATTTTGAGTACGATATTTCAGGTTGGTTCTTATCGTTTATCCTGATTTTCTTCGGAATTATTTTCGGTGACGGAGGATATGGACTGTTTATATGTGCAGTTACGGGATTTCTGATTGCGAAATCATTCGCATCAAAAAAAGAAGTTCCTCCTGCATTTCTGCTTATCGGACTTTTTGGCTTATCGACTATTCTTTGGGGAACACTGACCTGCACGTGGTTCGGTCTTTCCGCAGAGCATATACCCGAATGGCTCCAAAAACTATCAATACCCATTATTTCCAATGTCTATGCCGACAAAATATGGTATCCGTTCTGGACAGGCGGCGAATACGGTCTTACAACTGCACAGAATCTGCAGATATTCTGTTTCTCATTAGCACTCGTTCAGCTTACCGTGGCACACATCAAAGTTGCCGCAAGAAACAGAAAGTCAATAAAGATTCTCGGCGATATCGGATCAATTATGCAACTTATAGGCATCTTTTATGTGGTGCTCAGTTTTGTTGTAAACGCTCAGGTTTTCCCGTTTGGTCTTATAATAAGCGGTATTCCCGTAGGCACAGTTGCACTCATAATGGTTATAGCAGGTTTCGTTATGAGTTTTGTATTCGCAAACTATGAAGGAAACATTGTAAAATCAATCCTTGCAAGTCTTAAAAATATTGTTTCGGTTTTGCTTGGTGTTGTCAATGTTTTTTCAGATATAGTTTCGTATATACGTCTCTGGGCTGTTGGTCTTGCAGGTGCGGCGATATCCGCCACAGTAAATGAACTTGCAGGTCCACTGCTTGGCAACTTCATGTTTATGATATTTGCAATTATACTTCTTGTGTTCGGTCATGGGCTTAATATGATACTGAATGTGCTTTCGGTTATCGTTCACGGAATACGACTTAACACATTAGAGTTTTCATCACATCTTGATATGTCCTGGAGCGGACATAAATTCAAACCTTTCAAAGAACAAATTGATTAAAGGAGAATTATTATGAATTTAGGATTATTAGGAACAGCATTGGCAATGGGTATTGCCGCAATCGGCTCGGCAATCGGTATCGGTATTGCGGGTCAGGCTTCAATTGGTGCTTGGAAAAAGTGTTATATGAGCAATAAAGCAGCACCCTTTATTCTTACTGTTTTCGCAGGTGCGCCTCTTACACAGACTATTTACGGCTTCCTTTTGATG
>JAZSAH010000066.1:0-4451 GCA_045601745.1 Acutalibacteraceae bacterium | reverse complement strand
ATCAAGGATGACGGCTTCTCAATCGACTGCCTCAAGACCGTTCAGGGTCTTCCCTCATCATATCTCCAGTATTATTACTGCCGTGAAGCAAAGCTTGCTCATCAGAGAGAAGATGAAAAAACAAGAGCTCAGGTCTGCATGGAAATCGAAGAACAGCTTCTTGAAATGTATCAGAATCAGGAAATCGTTACAAAGCCGGCACTTCTCGACAAGAGAGGCGGTCACAAGTATTCGCTTGCTGCTGTTTCGCTTATCGATTCAATCGCAAACGACAAGAAGGATGTTCATGTTGTTAACATCAAGAACAACGGCACTCTTCCCTTCATGGCTGACGATGATATCGTTGAAATTGCGGCTGTTATCGGTGCAGACGGTGCAACACCCGTTCCCGTAACCGAAAAAATCAATGACCATATCGTAGGTCTTATGAGAGTTGTCAAGACATACGAAAAGTATGCTGTCAAGGCTGCAATCACAGGCGACGATGATTACGCAATCAAGGGTCTCCTTGTTCATCCTCTTGTTGGTGACTACGAAAAGACCGTCAAGTGCTTCAATGAACTTAAAGAAGCTCACAAGGAATTCCTTCCCCAGTATTTTAATAAGTAAAAATATTTGCCCGTCATTTTGGCGGGCAATTTTTCTGTGAGGTATGCTATGAAAAAAATTTTGAAAATTTTAGGCATCTTGTTTGTTTTGATCGGATTGTTCTGGGCGGTTGAAGATGTATTTCCGACCATCAGCGCAGATTTGAGTATATCGGCTTTGACGGATAAAACCGTCAATCTCACGGCACACAGAGGTCTTTCCAACATTGCGCCCGAAAATACTGCACCTGCGCTTGTTGAAGCAGGAAAAGCAGGTTATTATGCTGCAGAATTCGATATTGCACCAACCAAAGACGGCGTTTGGATTCTCATGCATGACGATACCGTTGTCAGAATGACCGACGGAGAGGGGAATGTCAGCGATTTCACCTATGCCGAATTAACGGAGCTTAAAATTGATTCGGGTAGCGGAATTGAGAATTATCCCGACCTTAAAATCGCAACTCTTGAAGAAGCTCTTGCAATCTGTGAGGAATATTCAATGCGTGCCATGATTGAAGTCAAGGGCGGAAATCCCGAAGATATGGCAGAGTTGAATGAGTTTGTAAAGAGCAAAAACCTGAAAGTGAAACCTCTTTTCATTGATTTCAACAGCGAAAGACTTGAAGCGTTACGCAATGCCGACGAAAATTCCGAGCTTTGGTATCTTGTTTCAAAAATCAGCGATGAAAGCATTGCTTTTGCAGAAGAAAATAACACCGGAATTGCCTTCAACCATAAAAAAACCGCCAACCTTTTTAAGATTGACGATGTAAAAGACAGGGGAATAACCTGCGCTGCATGGACAGTTGACAGACTTCCTGCAATGGATATTCTCGGCTTCTTCGGCGTTGAATATATAACAACAAACAGAATTATGCCGTGATTGACATAGATTTCCCGATATGGTATAATTTATATATCACAATTCACGATATGCTTTTAAAGGAGGAACAAATATGAAAAAACATCTTATTTCATTTTTCTTTGCACTTGTGCTCAGCATTATGCTTTTCTGCGTAAGTGCATCCGCAACCGAAGCGGAAACAACAAAGGCAGAAAAATGGTTTAATGAACACCATGCGGTAACAGGTATGGTAACAGACATGACGATTAATTACGGAGATTCATCCGTAACCGAGCGTGTTTATTCAAAAGACGGCAAAGAAGCAACTGAGGTTGAAATTAACGGAAGAATGCTCAGATTAATTTCAGACAGCAAGGATGTAATTATGTTTTATCCCGATATGCCTCTTTTCCATGTAAAGTTTCCCGGAATGGCAGAAATTATGATGGGACTTATAGGAGAAGTGCCCACCGAATTCACCCTTGATTTTGTTAAATCGTATGAGGTGACAGAAGGCGATAAAACTTATTATGTTGAAGAATTTATTGATGCAAACGGCAACATCGGTAAGTATTATTTCCTCGGAGATGAACTTATTTTTTTAGAAGTTGTTGTTGAATCGGGAGGAGAAACCGGAACATCAAGATCTGAGATTGTTTCATATGAGGTTGATGATGAAATCTTCGAAATTCCCTGGTATTCAATAAACCTTTATCCTCTTGTTATGATTGTTGCCCTGTTTTCACTGGGTAGTCTGATTTAATGTTTTTAAGGAGAGCTTAACGGCTCTCCTTTTTTACGGCAATCTCGTCGTTTCATACAAAAAACTTTTCTGTATATTGTTATCGATAAATAATATTTATATTGAGATTTCGGTGTATGTATGTTATAATTCATTATGTAATAAATATTAAGGAGGATGATTCCAATGGCAAGATTTACTCTCCCCAGAGACCTTTACCACGGCAAAGGTTCTCTTGAGGTACTCAAAACAATTAAAGGCAAAAAAGCTATCGTTTGCGTAGGCGGCGGCTCAATGAAGAAGTTCGGCTTCCTCGATAAGATTGTGGCTTATCTTGAAGAAGCAGGTCTCGAAGTCAAGCTTTTTGAAGGCATCGAACCCGACCCCTCGGTTGATACAGTTATGAAGGGTGCGGCTGTTATGGCTGAATTCGAACCCGACTGGATTGTTGCAGTTGGCGGCGGTTCACCCATCGATGCTGCAAAGGCAATGTGGATCAAGTATGAATATCCCGAAATCACATTCGAAGAAATGTGCGTAGTATTCGGTATTCCCGAACTCCGCAAGAAGGCTCGCTTCATTGCTATCCCCTCAACATCGGGCACAGCAACGGAAGTTACCGCTTTCTCCGTTATCACAGACTATGAAAAGGGTATCAAATATCCTCTTGCAGATTTTGAAATCACACCCGATATCGCTATCGTTGATTCAGAGCTTGCAGAAACAATGCCCAAGAAGCTTGTTGCTCACACAGGTATGGACGCTATGACTCACGCTGTTGAAGCTTATGTTTCAACCGCAAACTGCGACTATACAGATCCTCTCGCTCTCCATGCAATCGAAATGATTCAGGAAAACCTCGTTGATTCATATAACGGCGATAACGGCTGCCGTGAAAAGATGCATAATGCACAGTGCCTTGCAGGCATGGCATTCTCAAATGCTCTCCTCGGCATTGTTCACTCAATGGCTCATAAGACCGGCGCAGCATTTGCTGACTACGGCAACGGCGCACATATCATCCACGGCGCAGCCAATGCAATGTATCTTCCCAAGGTTATCGAATTCAACGCAAAGGTTGAATCAGCTGCAAAGCGTTATGCAAAGATTGCAGACAGAATGAACCTCGGCGGCGAAACAGTTGAAGAGAAGGTTCAGCTTCTTATCGCATATCTCCGCGGTATGAATGATAAGCTCAACATTCCTCAGTGCATCAAGAATTACGGCGCAGACAGCTATCCCTGCGAACAGGGCTTTGTTCCTGAAGAAGTATTCCTTGAAAGACTTCCCGAAATCGCAAAGAATGCTATCGGCGATGCCTGCACAGGCTCCAATCCCCGTATTCCCACTCAGGAAGAAATGGAAAAGCTCTTCAAGTGCTGCTACTATGACCTTAAGGTTGATTTCTAATAATAATTAATAATCCCCCGGTATTTGCTGAGCAAGCAAAATACCGGGGGATTTGTTGTGTTGATTATTTAAGGTCGCCGCCGACTGAACCGTCCCAGGTATCAACGGTCTGTGCCTTCATTTCTTCCTCATCAAACCAACGGGTTGTAACTGCCTTTGTTTCTGTGTAGAAACGGAAGCCGTCCTTGCCGAGGCAGTGGAGGTCGCCGAAGAATGACTGCTTGTGACCTGTGAAGGGGAATACGCCGACGGGTACGGGAATACCGACGTTAACGCCGACCATGCCGCCGTCTGTTCTCTTTGCAAATTCTCTTGCATAGTAGCCACTCTGAGTGAAGATAACCGAACCGTTAGCAAAGGGATTTGCGTTCATAACTGCAAGACCTTCTTCAAAGTCTTTTACTCTCTTCACGCAGAGAACGGGTCCGAAAATTTCTCTCTGACCAACTGTCATATCCTCTGTTACATGGTCGAAAATGGTGGGACCTACATAGAAACCGTTTTCGTAGCCGGGAACAACGGGGTTTCTGCCGTCGAGAACAAGCTCTGCGCCTTCTTCAATGCCCTTTTCAATCCATTTGAGAATGGACTGTCTGTGAGCCTCTGTAACAACGGGGCCGAGGGTTGATTCCTTATCGTATGCGGGACCGAGCTTGAGCTCTTTTGCAAACTTAACAAGATAGCCGACAAGCTCGTCAGCGATGCTTTCCTGAGCAACGATAACGGGGAGAGCCATGCAGCGTTCACCTGCGCAGCCGAATGATGAATTGATGATACCTCTTGCGCTTCTTTCAAGTGCGGCATCTTCAAGAACAAGACCGTGGTTCTTTGCTTCGCAGAGAGCCTGAACTCTCTTACCGTTTGC
>JAZSAH010000065.1:0-7290 GCA_045601745.1 Acutalibacteraceae bacterium | reverse complement strand
GTTTCTTTCGGAAAGAGAAAGCATCTGCTTGAGCATGAGTTCAACGGTGCGCTTCATTTTTTCAGCTTCTTCACCGCTGTAATTCTTATCGATTTCCGCATAGATTTCTTCCTCGGTTACTGCGGGGAACTGACTGAAATCGGGCATACCTGCAACAGCCGTGGGAGTTGCCTTGGGTGCATTACCCGTGAATTTCATTGAACTTGCAGAAGGTGCGTTATCTGCAACAGCCTCAATAGACGAATCAATCTTCGGATCAAGTGACACGCCCGAAACTGCAGGTGCGGGAGTCTGAGCGTTGGTCTGAGCATTCGCTTCAGCCTTAAGTTTGTTTACTTCTGCATTTGCAAAGGGTATGCCTGTGAATACATCGATTTCAGGATTTGCCTTCTGCTGTTTAACTATTTCGCATTCATTTGTTGCGTTGATGACATGCTTTGTAAGGTCTGAAGTATAACCGATTGCGCCCATGGTTGTTACCATGATTGAATCGTCTGCAGGTCTTACGATACCTACGATTTTGATTTCCTCGCCGTTCTTTATAAGATTCTGAACATAGAGGTCGTCGCCGTGCATATCATCCCATGTCTTTGTTTCTTTGTTATAGGAATAATAATCGGGTTCAAGCACGAGTCTGAATGTCATGTTGAGAATTTCGTCATATTCTATTTCATATGTCTTGGGGGTATATTCTTCGCCGCTTTGCATCGCCATAAATGCCTGCATCATGTCCTGACTCGTTGCAAGACCGAGACCCTGAATGGCGATATCGCTGATTTCGTTGTTTTTATCGATGATAAGAACAACCTCGTTATATGCCTCGGGCCATGCACCCTTGACGATTTCATACTGGTCCTCAAGCATCGCACGGTTATCGATAAGCTCCTGCCACGAATTCATCATCGTCTGCATGGATGCCATCATGGAATTATCTATCTGCATTCCGCCCATGTTAATGCTGCCCATCATCGTTTCCATCATGCCGATAACGGGGCTGGGGAAAACCTGATTTATGCCGTTTGAAGTGTCTGAAGCGAAAATGTTGAGCGTTCCGCCGTAGGAATATTTTATGCTGCTCGAATAATTCCTGATTGTGCTCAGGTCGCCTTCAATATATTTCTTGAATTCGCCGAGATTATTCTGGTGGATTTCAGAGGAGAACGACTCCATCATGCTCGACGACATCGAGTTTGAATAAACCTTGTCAAAGCCGTGATTGACTTCTCCCGAAACAGTTCCGGTCATGCTTCCGAGCATGGCATTCATATCCATTGCGGTTTTTTCTATCATCACGGGGTATGAGGTAAGGGTTTCCTGCTGAATCGAATCGATATATGCCTGGAAACCGTTTGAGAGAGCAAGAATAAGAGCGATACCGATGATACCGATGCTGCCTGCAAAAGAGGTGAGGAAGGTTCTCATCTTCTTCGTCATGAGGTTGTTGAGCGAAAGAGAAAGCGCCGTGAAGAACGACATCGAGGGCTTCTTGGGCATCTGCTTTGCCGCTTTTTTCTCCGATTTCTTTTCTGCTCTTGTTTTTTCCTTGCGTTCAACATCTTCGGTTGTATAAGGATTTGTATCGTCAACGATATTGCCGTCAACAAGCCTGATTATTCTTGTTGAATATTCCTCGGCAAGCTCGGGGTTATGAGTAACCATAATAACAAGCTTTTCTTTGGAAATCTCCTTGAGAAGGTCCATAATCTGAACGCTTGTTTCGGTATCGAGAGCACCCGTAGGTTCATCGGCAAGAAGAATTTCAGGGTCGTTTACAAGTGCTCTTGCGATTGCAACTCTCTGCATCTGACCGCCCGACATCTGGTTGGGCTTCTTTGAAAGCTGGTCACCCAGACCGACCTTTTCAAGTGCCGCCTTCGCCTTTTCTCTGCGCTCGCTTTTTGAAACGCCCGAAAGAGTCAGCGCAAGCTCAACATTTGAAAGCACGCTCTGATGAGGAATAAGGTTATAGTTCTGGAAAACAAAACCGATTGAATGATTGCGGTAGCTGTCCCAGTCGCCATCCTTGAAATCCTTGGTCGACCTGCCTTCAATGATGAGGTCGCCCGTTGTATACTGGTCAAGACCGCCGATAATATTAAGAAGCGTTGTTTTGCCGCAGCCCGAATGACCGAGGATGGAAACGAACTCGCTCTTACGGAATTCAATGTTGACGCCCTTGAGGGCAACAACCTTGCTGTCGCCTGCAACATACTCCTTAACGATATTTTTAAGTTTCAGCATAAAATAAAAATCCCCTTGACAAATAAAGTGTCTACTGTTACACTTGTAACAGTAGTTAGTTTAACATTAGTTTATGAATAAATCATTAATAAAATTATGTTATTTATAAAATTATCCAATAAAGTTACAATACCGAGGAATGTGTAATGCAAAAGAAAAATGATATCAATACTTTAACAAAAGAATGCATCGTAACGGCGCTGCTCCGTCTTATGCAGACAAAAAGCTACGAGAGCATTTCCATAACCGACATAACAAATCTTGCAGGCGTTTCCAGAATGGCTTATTACCGCAACTACAAAAGCAAGGATGAAATTCTCATAAATCATCTTGAGGATATGGAGCAGATTCTTCTCTCCGAAATCGGCGGTGAGAAGGCTGAAACCTTCAGAGGCGCAATCGGCTATGTTTCGGGCTTTTTCCAGGAGAATGCCGATGTTATCCAGGCGATTTACGATGCGGGACTCGGACATCTTCTGACCAAAATGCTCGAAGAAAGAATCTACAGCTATTTCCCCATTGCCGCCGCCGCAACAGACGGCAGATATGCCGTTCACTATTATGTGGGCGCAATTCTTGCCGTTTTCAGACTGTGGTTTGACAACGGAATGATTGAATCCGTTGACGAGATTTCGGATATCATCTATAACCTTATCAACAACGAAAGCGCACTCAGATATATCGTTATGCCGATAAGTGAGGTTACAAAGATGACAGAATAAAAATTATAATATATCCCCGACAAAAGGCAGATGCTTTTTATCGGGGATATAATCATTTTATAAACATATTCCACGGCTCAGCCGTCATATCGGGTTTATCCGAAAAAATCATTTTTTCTCCGCTGACGGGATGCATGAATTCAAGCGTATGAGCAAAAAGCGCAAGGCTTCCGCCGCCTCCGCCGTATCTTCCGTCGCCGTAAAGCGGCATTTTTCTTGACGAAAACTGAACCCTTATCTGATGTGTTCTGCCCGTATGCAAAAGAATATCAAGCATTGAAAAACCGCCGTTTTCACCGATAACGGTATATTCAAGCGAAGCCTCACGGACTCCTTTGCGCATTCTTTTAACGGTGTAGGACTTGTTTTTCTGCTTATCCCTGAAAAGCAAATCCTTTAAAACGCCGCTTTTTTCTTCGGGAGAACCCTTGATAACTGCATAATAATGCTTTCTCACCGTGTTCTGCTCTATCTGTTTTGACAAAGCCGCCGCAGAGCGTGAGTTTTTTGCATAGACCATAACGCCTGCCGTTTCTCTGTCCAGACGGTGAACGGGAAAAGCCTCTGCTTTTTCGCCGCTTTGCATAAAATGCTCATTCAGCAGGGATATCATATCCTTGCCGTCACCGTTCTGACTCAGAACCCCTGCAGGCTTCACGCAGACCGTTATGTGTTTATCCTCAAATAATATCTTCATTTTCAATCCTGTTCAAAAGCCTTTTTTTACTGTTTTCGAGCGCAGTTTTCATGTTGTCAACAACAAGCCAGAGCTGTGAGGCAAGCTGGAGAGGTTCTTCTCTCATTCCTGTTTTGAACCACTCGGAAATAACGCCCACAAAGCCGTATTCATAGAAAGATGCGATGAATTCGATATCCTCATCGGGCAAATCCATGCCTTCGGCAAGCCTTCTTACAACATCAACAACAATTTCGTTGCACGCTCTATACATATAGTTTTCGAGATAATCATAGCTGCGTGAGGAACAGATGTTGTAAATCATCTTTTTGTTGTCATACGCCTCATATGCAACCTTCATGAAAGACGACACCCATGTGCTGCCGTTTTTACGGCTTTCAAGCATCTCGTTGATTTTCTTTGTGAAAACCTCCTCAAGCAAATCATAAATGTCGCTGTAGTAATAATAGAAGGTGTTTCTGTTGATATCACAGGCTTCAACGATATCCCGCACCGTTATTTTATCGAACGGCTTCTTGCTGAGAATGTCGATAAAGGTGTAATAAATCAGCTTTTTTGTGTCACTCGCCATATTTGTCCTCCTGTTTGTAGTCCCGTTTTATTTGATAATTATATCATAAATTCCGCTTTTTTTCAACCAAGCAAAACTGCACAATTGTTGCAAAAGCACAGCTCACATCATTTTCCCGATTTCGCCGACTGTCAGGGTAGTCAGCGAAAGCAGAGCGACGATTCCCCACTGTGCGCCCGTCATGGGAACAGTCCCGAAAATCCCCGAAAGCTTCGGAATGAGCATGACTGCCGACTGTATGCCGACGCAGACAACAACGGCGATATTCATCATTCTGTTGCTGAAGATTCCCGTTTTATAAAGAGGCTGTGCCAACCTCATGTTGACGGCATGGGCAATTTCGCTGAAACTGAGCGTTGCAAAAGCCATTGTTCTGCCGAGAGCCTCATTGCCGAAAATAAGATTGCCGATTGAAAAAGCAAGCAGGGTCAGTATGCCGATAAGCAGACCCTCGAGCATTATATCGAGCCATAATCCGTCGGAGAAAAAGCCTTTTTTGGGGGAAACCGGTTTTCTTTCCATGATGTCCTTTTCGGGTTTTTCCGTTCCGAGTGCCATGGCAGGAAGGGAATCCGTGACAAGGTTTATCCACAAAAGCTGAATGGGTATGAGAGGCTGTGACATTCCGAAAACCGACGCCATAAATACTGCAACAATCTCACCGATGTTTGTGCCGAGCAGAAAATGCACGGCTTTTTTTATGTTGTCGAATATTCCTCTGCCCTGCTCAACCGCTTTTACTATCGTTGCAAAATTATCATCGGTCAGTATCATATCTGCCGCATTTTTTGCAACATCCGTTCCGTTTTTGCCCATGGCGCAGCCGATATCCGCCGCCTTGAGTGCAGGCGCATCATTAACGCCGTCGCCCGTCATCGCCGCTATTTCTCCTCTTGAACGGAATGCCTTGACAATCCTCACCTTATGCTGAGGTGTTACCCTTGCAAAAACACGGCATTTTTCCGTTGCGGCAGCAAGCTCTGCATCGCTCATTTTCTCGATTTCCGAACCCGTCACCGCTTTTTCGCCGTTATAAATCCCGAGTTTTTTCGCAACCGCACAAGCCGTTACCGCGTGGTCACCCGTTATCATGACGGGGGTTATCCCAGCTCTTTTGCATTTTTCAACCGCCTTTGCCGCCTCGGGTCTCGGAGGGTCGGTCATGCCGATAAGCCCCGAAAAAATCAGGTTTTCTTCCGAATTATCACCGCCGTGTTTTCTGTATGCAACGGCAATAACACGCAGTGCATTCTCTGCCATGAGGTTGTTTCGCTCCGAAATTCTTCTTTTTCTCACCGAAGTCATGGGTGAAATTCTGCCGTCGGTATCAACAGACACGCATCTGTTGAGCACAACATCGGGCGCACCTTTGACAAAGAGATATTTTTCGCCGTCAACAGTATTCACCGTTGACATCATCTTTCTTTCGCCCGAAAACGGATTTTCGGAAATTCTCGGATATTTTTCTGCAAACGAAATAATATCCGTGCCGCATTCCGATGCCGCCGACATAATGGCAGTTTCCGTCGGGTCGCCGTCAAAAACAAGTCTTTTTCCCTTCCTGCTGACGGTTGAATTATTGCATATCGCACCGATGAACAGAATTTTTTCTGCCTCTCTGCTTCTCATTCCGACCTCACCGTTCGGATTTTCAACTCCCGCAACGCTCATTCTGTTCTGCGTGAGTGTTCCCGTTTTATCCGAGCAGATAACCGTTGCCGCACCAAGAGTTTCAACCGCAGGCAGATGCCTGATGATGGCATTGCTTTTTGCCATTCTCTGAACTCCCATGGATAAAACAATCGTCACGATTGCAGGCAAACCCTCGGGAATTGCCGCAACCGCAAGACTGACCGACAGCATGAACGACGGCAGAATTCCGCTTCTGCGTATTATTCCGAGAATAAAAACGACCGCACAGATTCCTATTGCACCGATACCGAGTGCTTTTCCGATTTTTCCGAGTCTTTTCTGCAGGGGTGTCTGCGGAGATTCTTCGCTCTGGAGCATATGCGCTATTTTTCCGACCTGCGTATTCATTCCCGTCTGCGTCACAACGGCAACAGCATTTCCCGAAATAACGTTTGTTGATGCAAAAACGGTGTTTTTCATCTCTGCAAGCGGACAGTTTTCCGCACATATAACAGACGCATCCTTTTCGCACGCTTCGGATTCACCCGTCAATGCGCTTTCCCTGACCTTGAGCGAATTTGAGGAAATCAGTCTTGCATCGGCAGGCACCATATCTCCGCTTTCAAGCCTTATGATATCTCCCGTCACAAGCTCCGACGAGGGTATTTTCCGCAGTTTTCCTCCTCGTATGACCGTTGCCGACGGCGCCGACATTTTCTTGAGCGCATCAATCGCCTTTTCCGCACGGTTTTCCTGATATACCCCGATAACCGCATTAAGAATAACGATGGAAAGGATGACCGTCGGTTCAACGAAATCACCCTCGCCCTCGATAATCCCCGTTGCAAACGAAATGATGCAGGCAATGAAAAGTATGATAACGCAGAAATCGGAAAACTGCGCAATGAATCTTCGGAAAAGCGACGCCTTTTTCTTTTCGGCAAGCTTGTTTTCACCGTCTTTTTCAAGCCGTTTTTTTGCCTGAACACCACTCAATCCGTTGTTTTTATCCGACCCGAGCTTTTCAATCACGGCAGCTGCCGATAAAAAATGACCTTCCATATCCGTTCTCCTTTGCGATATTCATTTATGTCATAAACATATATATTCACAAAAGGATGATTTAATTAACAGCGGTTTCCGTCAACCCTGCAATGCAATATATCACATCATAAAAATATGTATCTGCACCTGACGGTGCCGTATTGTCGGGTCGCCGACACCTGCAAAATAATTGCGGATTGCGAATTAAAAAACCCCCGGAAGACCGAAATCTTCCGGGGAAATGAACAGGTCCAGTAAAAACGGACAATGAAAAAAAGAACCTCCTATGGTAGAATTAAAATAGCTACCATAGGAGGAATTTTTATGCCCAGAAGTTACAGACACATCAAAGAATATGAAAAAGAAATATTAGAATTAAAGAA
>JAZSAH010000064.1:0-5221 GCA_045601745.1 Acutalibacteraceae bacterium | reverse complement strand
TTAACGCCGTGCTGACCGAGAGCAGGACCTACAGGGGGAGCGGGTGTTGCCTTACCTGCGGGAATCTGCAACTTAATTAAGCCAACTACTTTCTGTGCCATAATTAAAACCTCCATAAATTGTGGTAAATTGCGGAGCCTTGAAGCTCCTCCCACGAAGCCCGCGTCAGAAATGACGGGACTGCGCATAAGCGCTAAATTTGAAAGGGATTAACCCTCAAATTACCGTGATTATTCGGCAAGTTCAACCTGGTCGAGCTCAAGCTCAACTGTTGTCTGTTTGCCAAAGAGTGCGGAAACCGTAACCTTGACGAGGTTATTTTCTGTGTCGATTTCCTCAACAACACCGCTGAAGCCGTCGAAAATTTCATCAATGATGTTGACAGTGTCGCCAACGTTATAGGAAACTTCAACGCTTCTCTTCTCGACTCCGAACCTGATAACTTCTTCATCGGTAAGAGGTATTGCTTTGTTTTCAGGACCTACGAACCCTGTAACACCTCTTGTGTTACGGATAAGGAGCCATGTTTCGTCGCTCATCTTGGGACGGTTGTCCTTATCGGGTGAAACAGCAACCTTGACGAGAACATAGCAGGGGAAAAGCTTGCGCTCAACCTCTTTCTTTTTCTCTGCATCGGTTACAATTTCGGTCGGGATTTTGACCTCTAAAATCTGGTCCTGCATTCTGCGGTTTTCGACCATCTTTTCGATATTGGCCGCAACCTTGTTTTCATAACCGGAATAGGTATGGACAACATACCATCTTGTCTCAGTAGACATCAGTTATCCTCCTGTCTCAGCGAATGAAGCCTATCATTCCTGCAACATGAGTGTGGTCACCGTGGTCAACAACGTTTGCAACTGTTGTTGCAACTTCTGCAGCGTGAGTATGATCGCCGTGGTCGATAACGCCATTGGCAACTGTTGTTGCAACTTCGCCTGCATTGCCGACTGATTCGGCAGCTCTTTCGAGAAGAGAAAGACCGAGAGCGAGAAGCTGGTCAATCGCATAAATTGCGAGAGCGCAGATGATAACTACGACGAGTACAACTGCTGTTGACTTGAGGACGGTTTTTGCATCGGGCCAAACAATCTTCTTTGTTTCGCCTTTGATGTCCTTGCAGAACTTTTTGATTGCCTTGCCGGCTCTTACGAAAAAGTTTCCGTCGGGATTAGCAGGCTTTTTGTCCTTCTGCTTTTCAGCGGCGGCAACCTTTTCTGCTGCTTGGGAAAGTTCCTTTTTAGCCATAGGTTAAATCCTCCCGCCTAAATTATTTGGTTTCTTTGTGGAGAGTATGCTTCCTGCAAAAACGGCAGTACTTGTTCATCTCCAGTCTGTCAGGTGTGTTCTGCTTGTTTTTCTTAGTGTTGTAATTACGCTGTTTGCATTCGGTGCAAGAAAGGGTAATTTTTACTCTTTTACCGGTAGCAGCCATGTGCGGCACCTCCATTTTGGAATATTTAGCCCTGTGTATCGGGTCTATCAGGTAACCTGAAACAGAGCCAGGCCTCCCTCTGCGTAACATTTTGTTTTCGCGCGCAAAAAAAGAACCCTCTTGCAGAGGTACGACTATCATACCACAATCGTCAACTGCAGTCAAGAACTTTTTTTGAAAATTTTCAATTGAATTTCGTTGTTTGTCATATATTGTGTTCCGACGGATTATTTCGGTCAAAACATCATATATTTTGTAAAAAATAATTATAAAACTCCCTTGAAATACATTCCTCTTGTGAATTCGGAAGGAGGATTTCCGCCGTTTTTCACTTCGGAAATGATTTTTCGGCATTCATCGGCGGTTTCGTTTGTGAAATAAATAAGACCGTAATCAAGATTATCCATTCCGGATTTTTTATCCGCAACCCAGAGAGGTCTGGAGTTGAGAATGAAGCTTGCACCGTTTTTGCAGACAACGGGGAATTCAATTCCCATGCGGTCAACAAGAAAGCTTTTCTGCCGGCATTCACTGCAGGTCAGCTTGTTTCTGACAGGGCAGTTACGGGTCATCATGAGGGGGATTCTGCCGTAAATCATAACTCCTCTCGGAATATCGCCGCCGAGGCGCGAAATATCGCTGAGCTGTGCCTCACAGGAAATAAGACAGTCCTTTGCTCCGAGGGCGGAAACTTCGTTTAATGATATACTATTATATATATTCATTCCGAACCCCGAACAAAAATCAAGACCCGTTTTTTCGGCAATACCAACGCCGTCGAGGGTGCAGACCCATGCGAGGGAGAGACCGTTTTCCTTGAGAATACGGAGCTTTTCAATATAGACTTCCGAGTTTCCGAATACTGCGGCAGGAATTTCTGCGGCAACCTCAATTTCTTGAGAAATAAGGCGTTTCAGGGTGTTGGGAGATGTTTCAATCGGTATGATTGCTCTGGAAATTCCGCTTGGTTCATCGGGAATCTGTTCTTCACGGAAGAATCTTGCGTGAAGTGAAAAACCGTCGGAATTATGGCGTGGAAAACCGATGTTATATTCGTTTGCAGAAATATGATTTCTTTCCGAAATTGCTTTTTCAAGCTCCGACAGGGCATCCCTGCGAAGGGCATTGAGTGCGCCTGCGGAAACGATAAGACCTTCTTCATAATCGATATCAATATTATCCGTATAAAACTGTGTGCCGCCGCATTTTGAAATTCTGCCGGTTAAATCTCCACGGCTGAGAGGCTTGTTTACTGCCTTTTCGGGAATTTTTCCGCCTGTGACGGTAACTGTTTTTCCGAGTGCGGAAGCGGTGAGCTTTATCGGTTCATCGGATTTGAAAACAAGCGAAAAATCAACGGGGATAAGAGGATTTTCGTTGTCATAAAGCCTTCGGAGACCCGAAAGCACGGGGGCGGCATTTTCAACATCCTCTTTTCTGCGTGTGCCGAACATTTCCTTACCGAGATTACCTTCGAAATAGCCTTTTGTGAAGCCCGAGCGTGAAAAAACGGCATGGAGTGAACGGTTGATTTCTTCGTCGGGGGTGTTGTTGAGGCTGTTTTTGCAGGCGGTTACTGCCGCCGCAACATATTCGGGGCGTTTCATTCTGCCTTCGATTTTGAATGAACAGATTCCTGCGTCTTCAAGTCTTGAAAGCTCGTCAACGAGCGATAAATCCTTGAGGCTTAGGTTGTTTCCGCCCTTGCCGTTTACACCGAAGGGAAGACGGCAGGGCTGTGCGCACAGTCCTCTGTTTCCGCTTCTTCCGCCGAGCATTGCACTCATGAGGCACTGACCCGAAACGCACATACACAATGCGCCGTGAACAAAATATTCAAGCTCCATATCGGTTTGAGAGGAGATGGCTTTTATCTCTTTTTCGGAGAGCTCACGGGGAAGAACGGCTCTTGAAAAACCAAGTTTTTCAAGGATTCTGATGCCTTCGATGCTCTGAACGGACATCTGGGTTGAAGCGTGCAGAGGCATATCGGGACAGACCTGCCTCACCATGGAAGCAAGTCCGATATCCTGCAAAATAAGTGCGTCTACAGATGCATTGCAGGCGCACTCGATTGCTTCATATGCTGTTTCTTTTTCATTATCGCTCACAAGAGTGTTGAGGGTGAGATAAACCTTAACATTTCTTGCGTGGCAATATTCCACGGCTCTTTTTAATTCCTCATCAGAAAAATTAGCTGCATTTCTGCGTGCATTGAGAGCTTTTCCTCCGAGATAAACCGCATTTGCGCCGCATCTTACGGCAGCGGTCAGCGCATCGAAAGAGCCTGCGGGTGCAAGAATTTCAGCCGCCATTTTATTTGGCAGCCTTGAGAGAAGCGATTTCTTTCATGAGTCTTTCGTTTTCACGCTTCATGATTTCAACATCGGTTCTTGCTCTTGCGGATTCTTCAAGATATTCCTGAATCTGATTTCTGAGGTTTTCTGCGGTGATTTCGCATTTCTTTGATGCATCCGCATATTCGAGCGCAAGAAGGATGCAGGCCTGAGTAACGGAAATTCTTGAACTGCTGTTGAGAATTTCGGAAATTCTGGAGTCAAGCTCCTGACCGAGCTGTGCAACATATTCGAGATTATCATCCGTCATGATGTTATATTCTTCGTTGGCAATTTTAATTCTGATTTTTTCCATTGTTTTCACCCCGTAAAAATTTTGATACACTATGATTATACAACAAAAATCCGAAGGAATAAAGATGTTTTTTGAATTTTTTTGATGTATTTTTCGTATTTCGTTGATAAAAAAGAAAATTTATGATATAATTTCCGCATAAGGGGTGCATTTTTCATGAAAAGAATAATATCGGTGCTGCTCACCGCTTTGATTTTGTTGAGCGTCACAGCCTGCACTTCCGTCAAAACGACGGCTCTGATTATTTCGGGAACGGAGATTGACGGCGAGGTTTTCACTTATTATCTCGATAAAATCGTCAGCCGTCCCATGGATTACGGTCTTACCGAAAATCCCGAAAAGGAGCAGCTGAAGCAGGCGGTTATCAACGAGTGCAAAAAATATATTGCAGTCAACACGATTTTCAGAGATAAGAAGCTTTCTCTTTCAACTGCCGAGAAGGTTGAGATTTCGCAGAATGTCAATAATTTCTGGCTCAGATTTGAAAATCACTATGATGAAATCGGTGTTTCGAAACAGACGCTGACCAGAATCATGACCGCCGATGCTTATGAGGAAGCGATTTTCACCGCAACCTATGATAAGGGAACGGATGATGCCGTTGCCGAAAAACAGCTTAAGGATTATTTTTATTCCAACTATGTGAGTTTCCGCACGGTGTGTGCATATTTTACTGCGCCCGACGGTTCCGTTATGTCGCAGGCAGACAGAATTGCGCTTGTCGAATCGTTCAGAGCTTTTGCAAGCACCGCTGCCGTTGAAGCCGATGCGCTGTCGGAAACCGTTTCGGCGGCAGGCTATACTCTTTCGGATTCGATAATTCTCAAAAAGAATTCAGACGGTTATCCCGTCGGATTTTTCGAGAAGGTTTATGCACAGTCTGACGGAACGGTGCAGATTCTCGAATATGACGAATGCGTTTTTGCGGTTATGAAGGAAAACCTTGAAGCCAAGGGCGAGTCGGTTTATGCCAATTACCGCACATCGTGCATAAATGACCTTTATTCGGGCGCATCGGAAGATGAAATTGAAAAATATATGGAAACGCTGACGGTTGAGGAAAAGAACGTTGACAGCATCATCAACAAAATGAAATAATAATTCAGGCAGGATTTTTCCTGCCTTTTATTTTTT
>JAZSAH010000063.1:0-19187 GCA_045601745.1 Acutalibacteraceae bacterium | reverse complement strand
TGCCGAGCCGAACTGGATTTTGCTCTCCGCTTCGGCACTCTGGAAGTTGCCGAGCATTGTTCCGAGAACATAGTTATCCTTGGGATTGAGGGTGAAAAGCACCGTTCTGGGGAGCTTTTCTTTAACTGCAAGGCTGTCAAGGAAGCGTGAAAGCTTGCCTGCGATTTCTCTGTCGTCGATTGAATCGAAGCCTGCATCGGGTCCGATTTTGTTGAACATGAGAGTGTTGTTGTTTCTGATAGGTCCGATATGAAGCTCCATACCCCAGCCTCTGTCGGCATATTCAGCCGCAAGAACGGAAAGGAGTGCGGTTTTGAATTTATCGGCTTCAACAACGGAAACTTTTTCGCCGTTCTTTGCCTTTGCAAAAATTTCTTCGAGTTCTTCCGCTGTTGATTCTTCATAGGGAACATAGGAAAACGCATGGTCGCTTGCACGGCATCCCATGGATGCGAAGAACTCGATTCTCTCTTTGAGAACTTCACAGAGGGTTTCATAACTGCCGATTTCTCTGCCTGCGGTTTTTTCCATATCGGAAAGCCACGGCTTCCACGCAGGAAGGTCGATTCCGAGAGCCTTGTCGGGTCTGAATGCGGGAAGAACCCTGCATTTGAAATCGGTTTGAGCGATAAGCTTATGATATTCAAGCGTATCTGCAGGGTCATCGGTTGTGCAGAGATGGGTAACATTCGATTTTTCGATAAGCTCTCTCGGAGTGAAGCCGCCCGCTTTGATTGCGGCGTTTGCTCTGTTCCAGATATCGTCGGCTGTATCTTCATTGAGGATATCGTAAATTCCGAAATATCTTCTCAGCTCAAGGTGACACCAATGATACATGGGGTTGCCGATGAGATAAGGCATAATCGATGCAAAAGCCCTGAATTTCTCATAGCCGCTTGCATCACCCGTTATATATTTTTCCTCAACACCGCATGAACGCATTGCACGCCATTTATAATGGTCGCCTGCAAGCCAGAGCCATGCGATATCTTCGGGCTGTTTGTTTTCATAGATTTCCTTGGGTGAAAGATGACAGTGCCAGTCGAAAATCGGCATTTTATCCGCCGCTTCGAACATTTTCACCGAGGGTTCATTATAAAGAAGAAAATCCTTATCCATAAATTCTTTTATCATGATTGTTTCCTCCGATTATTTGCCGTTTTTGCGAAGAAGCTCCTGCTTCATATCCCAGAGAGGCTGTGAAAGGTCAACATAATAGTTATGAGGATTCTCAAATCTCGTAACCTCATCCCAGAGAGTATCAACCTGCTCCTTGCAGTAGTTTCTGATTTCTTCAATGGTCTTTTTCTTGTAAACACACTTACCGCCTGCAAAAACGGGTTCAAGAAGCTCTCTTGCAACGAAGTTTGTTACGGTTTTGCGTTTCCATGTGTAGTCGGGGTCAAAAAGCTCATAGGGCTGTGACTCGTCAACCGTTTCATCCGCAAGGGTGATGAGGTCGGCGATTGCCTTGCCGTCTTCCTTATCAAAAAGTCTGTAAACCCTCTTGTTTCCGGGAGTTGTTATCTTCTGAACATTTTCGCTCAGCTTGATTTTGGGAACAACCTCGCCGTCTTTTTTAACGCCGACAAGCTTATAAACGCCGCCGAGAACGGGGCTTGCCGAAGAAGTTATAAGCCTTTCGCCCACGCCGAAGGAATCAACCTTTGCGCCCTGAATGAGCATATCACGGATGATATATTCATCGAGCGAGTTTGATGCAACGATGCCGCAGTCATGATAGCCTGCTTCGTCAAGCATTTTTCTTGCTTTTCTTGAAAGATAAGTGATGTCACCGCTGTCTATTCTTATTCCCTTGGGTCTTTTTCCGAGAGGCTTGAGAACCTCATCGAAAACCCTGATCGCATTGGGAATGCCCGATTTGAGAACATTATAGGTATCAACAAGAAGTGTGCAGCCGTCGGGATATTCCGTGGCATAAGCCTTGAAGGCTTCATATTCCGTGTCGAAAAGCTGAACCCAGCTGTGAGCCATCGTTCCGAGTGCGGGAACGCCGAACATCTCATCGCTGATTGTGCAGGCGGTACCCGTACAGCCGCCGATATATGCCGCCCTTGCACCGAGAACGGCACCGTCTGCACCCTGAGCACGTCTTGAACCGAATTCCATAACAGCCCTGCCCTGTGCCGCCATGGAAATACGGTTTGCCTTTGTTGCAATAAGACTCTGATGATTGATGCAGAGAAGCACCATTGTTTCAATAAACTGTGCCTGGATAACGGGACCCTTTACCTTCACAATCGGTTCACCCGGGAAAATCGGTGTGCCCTCGGGAATCGCCCACACATCGCAGGCAAATTCAAAGTTTGCAAGATAATCAAGGAATTCTTCTCCGAATCCCTTCCCGCGAAGAAATTCTATATCCTCTGCGGTAAATTCAAGATTTGAAAGATAATCGACAAGCTGTTCAACGCCTGCCATGATAACATATCCGCCGCCGCAGGGAACTTTTCTGTAGAACATATCAAAATATGCAATTGTGTCCTTGTAGCCGTTTTTCAGATAACCGTTTGCCATGGTGATTTCATAGAAATCCGTAAGCATGGTAAGGTTGCGTGATGATTTTACATTTTCCATAACGAATCCTTCTTTTGTTCCTTTATTTTGTAAGTCTGCGGACATCGTCCTCTTTTCCGAGGACGAGAAGATGCTCGTCTTTTTCGAAACGCCTTTCGCCCGTGATAACGGGTTTCACCTCGTCGTTCTTCTTGGTTGCAAGAACAACAAGGTTATATTTCACTCTGAAATTGAGGTCTTTGACGGTTTTTCCGACCCATCTGTCAAGAACGTCAATTTCAAAAATCGAATATTCACTGCCGAGATTGATATAGTCAAAAATATGCTCACTGCTTTCACGCACCGCATATCTCTCCGCCATATTTTTTTCGGGATAAATTACCGCATCCGCACCGTTACGGAGCAAAAATTTCTCCTGAATATCTCTGTCTGCTTTGCTGATAACCTTTTTTGCGCCGCATTCCTTGAGCAGGCTTGTTATTTCAAGACTGTTCTGGAAATTCTCGCCGATACAGACAAAGCAGGTGTCAAACGAAGGTATATCAAAGGTTTTGAGAACCTCTATATTTGTGCAGTCGCCGATTTTTGCGCTGACAACATAGGGAAGCATATCCTCAATTGCCGCCTCGTCACGGTCAACTATCATGATTTCACAGTCGTATCTGGCAAGGCTCTGGCAAAGATGATGTCCGAAATGACCCATGCCGATAATTAAAAATGATTTCATACATTTCACCTTATCCTATCGTGATTTTTTCTCTCGGGTTTTTAACGGGAGGCGCGGCTTTTTTCTCCATGAGCGCAAGCGCAAACGATACGCTTCCTACCCTGCCGCAGAACATGAGAAATACTATAATCAGCCTTGAAGCAGTTGCAAGGTCACGGGTTATTCCCGTTGTCATTCCGACTGTTCCTATTGCTGAAACGCATTCAAAAATAACATCCGAAATTGCAAAATCCGGCTGAATGGCAAGGATTGCGATAATTCCGAAAATCGCAAGGCTCATGTTTGTGAAAACAACGGAGCTTGCCTTATGAATTGCATCTTTTTCGAGCCTTCTGCCGAAAATGCCCTTCGACTGTCTGCGTGTTATGCCGTTGAAGGTTGAAATTGCGATAACCGCAAGAGTTGTTGTTTTGATACCGCCTGCCGTTGAACCGGGTGAACCTCCGATAAACATGAGAAAAACGGTCAGAATTTTGCTTGCAGGGGCAAGTGCTGCTGTGTCGGTTGAATTCATGCCTGCCGTTCTTGCCGTTACCGAATCAAAAATCGCATTGAGCAGACTTTCGCCGAAGCCGAGACCCGAGTTTGTGAAATTGCGTTCAAATATAAGGAAAAGTATGCACGGCACAACAAGCAAAAACGCCGTTACCGTGAGAACGATTTTAGTGTGAAGCTGATACCGTCTGAATTTCAGCTTTTTCCTGCTGATATCATCCCACACGAGAAAACCGATGCCGCCGACAACTACCAGCAAAGAAATTGTAAGAATTACAACCGCATCATCGGAAAAAGTTACAAGAGAAGAATACGGCTCTCTTATGCCCATGAGGTCAAATCCTGCGTTGCAGAATGCCGATATTGAATGAAAAACGGAATACCATATTCCTTTTGCAACTCCGAACTCGGGAATAAATCTTGTTGCGAGCAAAACGGCACCTGTGCCTTCAAATATCGCCGTTCCGACAATTATTTTCTTCGTAAGCTTGGTTATTCCGCCGATATGTTCGGTGTTGATGCTCTCAACCATGATTTCACGCTCACGAAGTCCCATTCTGCGCTTTACAAGCATGGAAAACATCGTTGCTATCGTCATGAATCCGAGACCGCCGATTTGTATAAGCGTTATTATTACCGCCTGACCGAAAAACGACCAGCTTGTTGCGGTATCAAGAACAACAAGTCCCGTAACGCACGACGACGAAACAGCCGTGAACAAAGCAGGAACAAACCCTGCACTTTCACCGTCATTCGATGATATCGGAAGCATGAGAAGAACGGTTCCGATTATTATTATGCTGATATAGCCCATGGCAATCAGCCTTGTCTGTGAAAATTTTCGTTTCATCTCAAAACCTCAAAAAATTGTATATAGTATATGATACCATATATATACCCGATTTTCAATAAAAAAATGAGGCTGTCCGCAATGAACAGCCTCAAAAATATTCTTTTAGATTTCGGGGATATCGAGTTCGATTTCTCTGCCGAGTTCTGCAGAGCGTGAAATACCGTCGATGATAGCCTGATTATAGAGAATCTGGCTGCAGGGAACGGGAGCTTCGCCGCCTTCCTTAACTGCGTCAACGAATGAACGGATTTTGATATCGAAGCAGTCAACATCATTATTCTTCATGGGAATATATGTTTCAATCTGCTCGCCTGCGATTTCATGATAAATTACAAGAGGACCGCCGATGCTGCCGTTCCAGCATTCTGTTGAAGGAACTCTTACGGAGCCCTTTGTACCCATGATGATTGTGTCACCCGGTGTGTCAAGGTTCATTGCCCATGCAATTCTGAAGTCGAGGATGATGCCGCCTTCAAGACGGATGAAACCTGCTGCGAAATCGTCAACGCCGAAAACATCGTGATGTTCATAGTTGGGGCTCTTGCCGAAGAAATCCGACTTATAACCGGAAACGGTGAGGGGCTTGGGATAGCCGATTGAATTGAGAACCATATCGAGCGAGTACCAGCCGATATCGCCGAGAGCACCGATGCCTGCGGTTTCCTTTTCAATGAAGGATGTGCCGAAGGGAGTGGGAATGCCTCTTCTTCTGCCGCCGCCTGTCTGGATATAATAAATCTTGCCGAGCTCGCCTGACTGAACAACCTTCTTGAGCATCTTCATGTTCTCGTCAAATCTGGGCTGGAAGCCGATTGAAAGAACAGCATCGCTTGCCTTTTCTGCCTTGCAGATTGCAACAGCTTCTTCAAGAGTTACGCACATGGGCTTTTCAAGAAGAACGCTTACATTATGTTCAAGAGCATAGATAGCGCATTCGGCATGAGTTGCGTTGTATGTGCAAACGCTTACTGCATCGCAGATGCCTGCATCAATGAGTTCCTTATGGCTGGGGAAGAATTTAACGTCGCCTTCAACGCCGTATCTTTCGCAGAAAGCCTCTGCCTTACCGGGAACAAGGTCTGCAGCTGCAACGATTTCAACATCGGGGCATTTCTGATATGCCTTGACGTGAGCTTCTGCAATCCAGCCTGTGCCGATGATACCGACCTTGAGCTTCTTGCTCATGTCTCTTACTTTTTCTTCTGCGGGAGCTTCTTTGAACTTATCAAGAATGTTTGACATAATATTACCTCGCTTTATATGTAATTGATTACCAATTAAGTGTCTTAAGGTATTCTCTGCTGAGTTTTACGGAATTTTCGGGAGTATCGCCCTTTGCAGGGTTATCCTGTTCAACAACAACCCATTCCGCACCTGCTTCTTCGCAAGCGGCAAGAATTGCGGGGATGTCCTGAGCGCCGTAGCCTACGGGCATGAATGAGAATGAATCCTCTTCTTCCTGCTCGCCTTCATCATCGATACCGATGAGGTCATAGAGCTTGCCGAGCTTTTCGCCGCTTCTCTTGAAATCCTTGAGATGAACAACGGGTGAACGGCCGCTGTATTTTTCGATATATTCCGAAGGATTGACGCCTGCAACGTTTACCCAGCAGGTGTCGATTTCTGTTTTAAGAAGATCCTCTGAAACGCTTGAATAGAGAACATCGAGAGCATATTCTTCACCGATTTTAACAAATTCAAAATCGTGGTTATGATAGAGAAGCTGAAGTCCGAGAGCCTTTGCGGCTTCACCGATTTTGCGAACGCCTTCAACTGTTGCGGCAAAGCCGTCTGTTCCGGGTCTGCATTCCTCGGTAAGATAGGGAACAACAACATACTTGCAGCCGATTGTCTTATAATCCGCAAGAACAGCTTCGGGATTTTCAAGCATATCATAATAGGGAACATGGGCTGAAATGGGAACGATGCCGATTTCTTCGCAGAACGCCTTGATTTCTTCGGGATTCTTATCAAAAAGACCTGCAAATTCAACGCCGTCATAACCGAATTCTTTCATTTTACGGATAGTGCCGTAAAAATCCTTTTCCATGTCATCTCTGACTGAATAGAGCTGAACCGCTACGGGCAGCTTCATGTATGATCACTCCTAAAAAAATATTGTTACGCTATATATAGTAGCACATATTTTTCAATGATACAAGTGTTAATTTATTCTCCGGCAATAATTTTCTCCGCAATCTCCGCCGCACAGTGCACAAGCTCCGAGCAAGGGCGTTTTTTATAGTATTCACCCGTTCTTTTTTCGGGCTCGGGTGCAGATGCTTTCTCTGAAAGACCGAGAAGCTCACGGCAGATTATCGAGCCGTTTTCCTCTCTGAATTCGCCTGCCGCTTTCTGGATAAGAGCATATAATTCTTTCTTTTTTTCATGGTCATTGGGGTCTGCCGAAGCGAATTTTTCCGAAAGCACCATTATCATTCCGCTGACTGCGCCGCACACCTCGCGCATTCTGCCCATTCCTCCGCCGAAGCCTGCGGAAAGACGCAAGGCATCCTCTCTGCCGAGCTTTGTTTCGTCGGAAAAAGCGCAGAAAACAGCCTGACAGCAGTTGCATCCGCTTTCAAAAAGTTCTTTTGCATTGTCTGCTTTGTTCATGATATCACCTCTGTTTTATGTAAATTAAATATAAATGAAAGCCGTAAAATTGTCAATAGACAGACTTTTATCGGTATAATTAAGACAAAAATACAAGAAATTTAATAAATTATTAAAAAATAGCTATTCCATTTTGCGGAATCATATGTTATAATCCAAATAACTGCTGAAAAGGCAAAAATATAAAACGGAGGCATAACAATGAAACTCACAAAAAGATTCCTTGCAATGTTCATGGCAATGCTCATGGCTTTCTCTTGCATGGCAGTAACCGCATCGGCTGACGAAGGTGCAACGGTAAAACTTGTTGATTCCGCAATCGACATGGAAGCAAGAACACTCACGCTCAACAAGCTTGTTGACGACGCTTCAGGCTGGAATGTCAGCTTCACAACCTCACCCTCATCAAACGCAGCTCCCACTCTTATCACAGAAACAGACAAAGCGTTCTTCTATGCAAATCTCATCGCAGGCACAACATACACAATCACCGTTGTTGCGGTTGTTAACAATTTGCCTATGACTCAGATCATCACTCATAAGCTTCTCAAGTCACAGAATGCTCCTGTATCACCCGTTCCCAAGAAGATAACAACAAACTCAATCGAAGTTAATGTTGTTGCAGGCTGTGAATACAGACTTCAGGGCGACAAAGAATTCACAAAGAACACAACCTTCTCAAACCTTCTTCCCGGAACATACTACACAATCGAAATGAGATATGCAGAAACAGCAACTCATTACGCAAGCCCCGTTTCTTCAACAGCGGTCAGAACTCTCGACCTTGCTCCCGCAGGCGTTCCCAATCTCCCCGCTATCGAAGAATTCCTTGTTGACAAAACAAACAATTCAATCACCGTTAAGGAGCTTCCCGACGTTGAATATTCAATCGACGGCGGCAAGAACTGGCAGGTAAGCGGTCATTTCACAAAGCTCAATCCCGACACAACATATGCTGTTATCGCAAGATTCAGATTTGACCCCACAGTTCAGGCTCCCAACCCCTCATGCGCTCCCATTGAAATCAGAACAAACAAGAGAGCAAGCTATCCTGCAGACCTCAAGAACTGCAAGCTCACAGCTTCCGACGGCGAGAAATACGCAAATCAGTCCGTTTCAATCGCTGTAACAGCTGATACTCCCGCAGATTTCCACGACACTCAGTTCGGCGATACAAAATATGTTCCTCAGTATTACACAATCGATGACAACCCCACAAAATACTACTTCACATCTTCAGACGGCAGAGTATTCAAGTCATCATTCATTCCCGGCGACGAAAAGGCAAACAAAAAGATTTCAATCAATGTTTTCTTCAACAAGATGAAATGCGTTGGCGAAAAGCCCGACGGCGAAGCATCATGGATTGTTGACGGCAAGGAAGAAAGCAAGACCTACTATGTTCAGATTGGCGAATCCTACACCATCTTCACAAAGATCAGAGATTTCTTCAACAAGATTTTCGGAGTTCTCTTCAACGATATCCCTGCAAAAATCAACGATCTCATCAAGGGCATCAACCTCGACGATATCATGGCAGGCTTCGGCGTACTCGGTAACCTCCTCGGTGGTTTAGGCGGTCTTACAGGCGGCACGGAAGGCGGTCTCGGCGATCTCCTCGGCGGTCTCACTTCCCAGCAGTAATTTAAAACTATAATAATAAGGCGTGTACGGTTTTCGTACACGCCTTTGTTTTGGTTTTATTCCATTTTATCAATGAAAAGCTGTGACCAGCAGAGCTTTCCGTCGGGGTCGGGGTCTGCCGCAACTCCGACACCTATTCTTGTGAATGAAGGATTCATTATATTTTCATAGTGGGTTTCCGAATTCTTCCATGCTTCACAGACATCCTCTGCGCTCGCATATCCTCTGCCGATATTTTCGCCTGCAGAACCCTTGGTTATACCTGCATCCCTAAGAATGGATGAAAAGAATTTGCCGTTGGGACGGTAATGCGAAAATCTGCCCGACCATGCAAGCTCCTCAGCCCTTGCGCACGCAACGGTCGACAGAGTATCGTCGAGAACAAGCGGCTCAAGTCCGCCCTCCTTGCGGTAGGAATTTATGATTTCAACAACCTTTTTGATTTCGGATTTATATTTCTTCTTGTTTTCCTCTGCGGCAGGGAGCAAATCCTCATATGTCGCATAATAACTCAGACGGTTATATATTTCCGAAACCTCAATATCATAAACCTCTTCGCTTCCGTCTTCAAGCTTGACATAGGTTGTGACTGTTCCCCTCGTGCGGATAACTCCGTATTTGAGTGCCTTCATTTCCGTATCGTTTTCGGTACGGTATTCGGGGGGCAAGGTTATTTTCTCTGTTGTTTTGGCTATGGTTGTCACAACCTTTTTCGCCGTTGTGGTCACCTTTTTGACGGTTGTCGTTTTGGTTGTTGTCGTTGTAGTCGGTGCGGCGGTTGTGGTCACCGTTGTCGGCTCGGTTGTCGGAGCCGCCGTTGTTGTTACCTCCGGCACCGTTGTTGTTACGGGTGTTTCTTCCACCTTCCTGCACGATGCAAAGCCTGTAACCATTGCAACGGCAAGAACGGCGGAAATAATTTTTCTGTGCATCTTATTCCTCCGTGGGTCATTATTCCGCAATATCGAAATCGAGAATTACGCTGAATTTATTTCCCGTAACGGAAATATCCATCGTTCCTCCCTGCATTTCCGCAAGGCTTCTTGCGATTGAAAGACCGAGTCCGTGACCCTCTGTGTGTCTTGAGCTGTCACCTCTTACGAAGCGTTCAAAAAGCTCGTTGCCCTCAACGCTGAATTCGCTGTTTGAAATATTGGAAATGCGTATTCTCGCCTTTCCGTCAATATTTTCAAGCCGGATTTCAAGGTCACTTTCGGGCGCAGCATATTTGCAGGCATTGTTGAGAAGGTTTGCAAAAATACGCCAGAGCCACTGTCCGTCGCCCATAATATATATATCATCCTGAGGAATATCAATTCTCGGAATGAGAAGGCTTTTTTCAAGCTTTATCGCAAATTCTTCAACCGTCTGCTCGATTATAATATTAAGACTCGTTTTTTCAAGGTTGATTTCAATATTGCCCGACTGGATTTTCGACGCCTCGATAAGGTCATTAAGAAGCATTGAAAGCTTGTCGGTATGCTTTGAAATGATTGAGATATATTTTTTGCGTTCCTCTTCGGAAAGACTGTCGTCATTAAGAAAATCAACATAATTCTTTATCGACGTGAGGGGCGTTTTGATATCATGCGAAACATTGGTTATGAGCTCGCTCTTGAGCCTTTCGCTTTTGAGCTCCTGCTCCATAGCCTTATGGATTTCTTTTCTTATGCGGTCGAGATTCTGACCGTGAGTACGGATTGCCGCAACAGAAAGCTTGTCGGCAATTTCATCACCGAGAACGCCTTCCGCAAGGCGTCTGCCCTCCTCCTTGACATAGTTGAGATTGATGGCAATCATAACCGCAATGGGGATGATGATAAGTCTTGTTGCCGCCCACGCTATAAGGAAGCCTCCGAGCGCATTTTTCGACTGCTCGATATCCACATTCAGTATTCCGAAATAGGTCATGAACGCAAGAATCGTGGCTTCAACAAGGATGAAAACAACAACTCCGAAAACAATCTTGGTAAAGAGCGACATTTCTCCGAAAACGGCGCGTCTTATTTTTCTGGGAGTTCTTCTCTTGAATCTGCGGAAAGTCCTGTAAATAACCGTGTTTCTGTAGAACTTGCCCATCTTGACTCTGACGGAAAGGGTTGTCAGATAGGACATGATAACAAGAACGGCGGCAACGAAGATTATCATGCTGATAACATTCGACAGAACCATTTCGGTATCCGCCGCTTCGGTGAGTCCCATAATCATTCCGGCAACAACAAACAGCAGTATCGTGAACAC
The DNA here is from genome assembly GCA_045601745.1 of Acutalibacteraceae bacterium. GTDB lineage: Bacteria > Bacillota > Clostridia > Oscillospirales > Acutalibacteraceae > CAG-177. Next base: position 8,073 of record JAZSAH010000063.1, on the reverse strand, counting down.
AGTCACGAAATCAAGCGGAAGCTTATCTATAAATCCGGGAATGATTTCGCCCGTTTCCTCATCAACCGTGCCTGCATTGATGGCAAACATCGAAAGAAGAATAATGATGACCGTAACCGCAATAAACAGAACAACAAAAACAAAAAACCTCAGCTTATATGCCAAGTCTATCCATTTGAATGCCCGTGAATATCTGTCGTTTGCAATCTGATGCTCAGCAGAAAGAATGCAGTATTCGAGTCTGAGCGTTATCATATCGCCGTTTGTATCGAAGAAGAAAAAGTCGCTTCTTCCTCTGTATTCCGCCTTATTCTTCGCTTCTTCAAAAAGCAGATCGGGCACAGATTCGCCCTTTGCCGCTTTTTCCGCCATCTGCTCATCAGTCAGACCTGCGGGATTAAGACTGTCAAACAAAACCTCATTGAGAACATTGTTGACAGTGAAAACAAAATTCGTGTTTTCTCTCGAAAACCTCGTTTTATAATAATCTTCCTTATATGTGCTTTGTGTTCTGCCGTAAATTTCCTGCGGAAGCAGCGAAAGATAATAATCGGTTGCAAGCTCAATATCATCCGTTGAATAAATCTGAACAGCATAGCTTTTTGCCGTTTTTCCTTCGTCGTTACCGTAGAAATTATATTCCTCAAGATAAAAAATACCCAGAACACTGCCTGCCGCAACAAAAGTTACGCACACAAGCAGAATAAGAGAAATTATACGATCGCTTTCGGAACGAAGCTGACCGTTTTTCATTTATAACCACTCCTTGTGATGCAAGGTTTCTGAAACATGGCTCATTCTTTTCCGCCGTTATTCTTTTTTTCGTTTTCACGCAGATATATTTTGAATCTCACCGAAACGGTTGACAGATAAACCATAAGAACAAGAACAGCCACAACAAAAATCAACATAACAACAACATTGTTGAGAACCATTCCCTCATCTGCCATCACGGTGAGCGAATATACCACATTTGACATCAGAAACAGCAGCGCCGTTGTAACCGTAACCATATCAAAGGGAAGTCTGTCAATGATTCCCGGAATGATTTCGCCCGTTTCCTCGTCAACCTCTCCTGCATTGACCGAAAACATAATAAGCAGGTAAATTATAACCGAAAGCGCAACAAAAAGAACGAAAAACACAAAATATCTCAGCGAATAAGCCACATCAATCCATTGAAAAGCTCTCGAATATCTGTCATTTGCATACTGATGTTCATCAGCAATAACGCCGTATTCGATTCTGAGATTTGAACGAACACTGTTTTCATCAAAAGTGAAGAAGTCGGACCTGCCTCTGTAATCATCACCGATTGCCGCAGTTTCAAACGACATCGGTTCATCCGCATTTTTTTCGGGATTCAGGCTGTCAAAGAGAAGTCCGCCCTTGGCATCATATACCGCAAAAACAAAATTCGAATTGTCCGCAGAAAATCTTGTTTGGTAGTATTTGCTTTTGTATCCCCGGATTTCTTCGCTGTGGTTGATTTCGGTTTCACGGCTGAAATAATAATCTTTCGCAAGCTCGACATCTTCGGCGGAATAAATCTGAACGGCATAGCATTTTGCGGTTTTATCCTTTTTTTCGGTATAAAAACCGTATTCCTGAAGATAGAAAACGCCCATGACGCAGCCTGCAACAATGATGGTCATGCAAACAAGCAGAACAATAGAAACCACCTTGTCGCTTTCAGAGCGAAGCTGACCGGTTTTCATTGCTTATCACTCCTTGCGTCAGTCTGTGATTTTTCCAAGAGGCTTTTTCTTTTCCATTTTATAGCCGTGACCCCATACGACCTTAAGATAATCGGGCTTTGCAGGGTCAATTTCAATCTTCTCACGAAGATGTCTTATATGAACGGTAACGGTGTTTTCCGCACCGAAGGGGTCATCGTTCCACACCTTGCGGTAGATTTCCTTGGGTGAGAACACCTTATCAAGATTTTCCATGAAAAATTTAAGGAGCATCATCTCCGTGGGGGTGAGATTTACGGGTTCACCGTCACGGGTGACGGATTTTGCGTTATCATCAAGCTCAAGACCGCCGTTGCGAAGAATTGAGGGGTCGGTTTTTTCCTGAACATTGCCGTTATTTCCGCCGAAACGCATATATCTGCGAAGCTGTGACTTGACTCTTGCAGTCACCTCGACGGGATTGAAGGGCTTTGTTATGTAGTCATCAGCGCCTGCATTCAGACCGATGATTTTATCCATATCCTGGCTCTTTGCGGTAAGAAGAATAACGGGAATGTTGTTGTTGCTTTCCCTGAGCTTTGCAAGAGCAGTTATACCGTCAAGCACGGGCATCATGATATCCATGAGAAGAAGATGAATATTCTCTTTTTCAATTATTTCAAGGGCATCCCTGCCGTTTTCGGCTTCAAAAATATGATAATCCTCGCCCGAAAGATAAACTTTCAGCGCAGAACGGATATCAGCCTCGTCATCGCAAATAAGAATGTTATACATAATTTATTTACTCCTTTACCATTTGTTGCAAGGGCATTTCTGCTTTATGAACGCTGCTCTGAATTCGGGGTAGCAGCCGCATCTGAGGCAGGTTCCCTCCGAAAGATATTCACATTCGGAACAGACAGAAACTCTCTTTCTATATACCTCATCGCTCGCCTTATCTCTGTCAGACAGCTTTTTTATGCGCTCGGATATGCTTTTGAAGGTGTCTCCCCTGCCGCATTCACGCAGCAGACATCTCAGACAGATTTTCTTTTCCGTAACCCGCACCATCCTATAATTATAAAAAGCAATATTTAGTTTATTATATCAGCTATCAATCAACAAATAAATAGTTTTTTCAAATATTTTGGCAAAAAGTTTAAAAAAAGTTTTGATTTTCCCCTTGACAACAGTAACAGACTTTGATATAATCTCTCTTGCAGTTGCGGATGTAGCTCATCTGGTAGAGCGCCACCTTGCCAAGGTGGAGGTAGCGAGTTCGAGCCTCGTCATCCGCTCCAGAAAAAAGCCTTTGTCTTTCGACAAAGGCTTTTTAATTAAATCCGTCCTTTGTACGGAATAAATCCTTGTAAGGATGAAATCATTTTATGATGAAATCCGACTTCGTCGGAAGATAACGGACGGATTTGATTTCATCTGTGAAGCAGATTTCATCCAAGCAAAACTTGGATTTCACCGTGCTTTGCACGATTTCATTGAAAACAAGGGGATGTTTGTAGTGTCTGAAAACAAACTTGCAGATATGTCCACGGAATTTGCAATCCGTATTCTTAAACTTACCGAAAATATCAAAGGGCATTATTCTTTATCCAATCAACTCGAAAGAAGCGGAACAAGCATCGGCGCCAACATCAGGGAAGCCAAATATGCTCACAGCCGTGCCGATTTCATCGCCAAGCTGCAAATAGCCCTGAAGGAATGTTACGAAACGGAATATTGGATTGAAATTTCACTGAAATCCAATCTCATTTCTGAAGAATCGGCAAAAAACATTTTGCATGACTGCGGTTCTATCCGCAGACTTCTTATAACATCCATTAACACTGCAAAAAGAAATATGCCATAATCCGACAAAGGCTTTTTTAATTAAATCCGTCCTTTGTACGGAATAAATCCTTGTAAGGATGAAATCCGACAAAAATATTTGCGCATTGCGAATTAAAAAAGGATGAGCCGCAGCTCATCCTTTTTTTCTTACTGTTTTCTTACATCGCCGCAGCAGTTTTTATATTTCTTGCCGCTTCCGCAGGGACAGGGGTCATTGGGTCTTGCCTTTTCCTTTTTCCTTACGGGTTGTTTTTTGTCACTGCCGTCGGTTGCACCGCTTGTTGCGGTTATCTTTGCGGTCTGCTCACGCTTTGTGTCTTCCTGACTCTTTATCATAACTGTCAGAATCTGTCTTGCGGTATCCTCACGGATAGCCTCGTTCATGCCGTCAAACATTTCGGAGCCGACATTTCTGTATGCCACAACCGGGTCTGTCTGACCGTAGGCACGAAGACCGATGCCTCTGCGGAGCTGGTCCATGGCATCGATATGGTCCATCCACTGTCTGTCAACATTGCGAAGAAGAATCTGCTTTTCAAGCTCACGCATAATGGGTTCGCCGTTTTCGCCCACGCCGAAAAGCTCTTCACGGGCATTGTAGCTCTTATGCGCTCTTTCAATGAGAAGTTCACGGGCATCTTCCTTGTCGAAATCGTCCCTGAAATCTTCTTCAAGAGTGAGCCAACCCTTGAATTTATCACGAAGACCGTCGATATTCCAATCGCTCTTGGGGAGACTGTCGGAACAGAAGAAATCAACAGCTTCGTTGATACTGCCTTCAATCATACGGATGATAACGGGCTTGAGTTCTTCGCCGTCAAGCACCTGATTTCTCTGCTGATAGATAAGCTCTCTCTGACGGTTCATAACATCGTCATACTGAAGAACGCTCTTTCTGATTGCGAAGTTTCTGCCCTCTATCTTCTTCTGTGCGCTCTCGATGGTGTTGGTTATCATCTTTGCCTCAATAGGCATATCCTCGGGGGTTTTGAGGGTGTTCATAATCGTTGTTATTCTTTCACCGCCGAAAAGACGCATGAGGTCATCCTGGAGCGAAAGGAAGAAACGGCTTGCACCGGGGTCACCCTGACGGCCTGCACGGCCTCTGAGCTGATTATCTATTCGTCTTGATTCGTGACGCTCGGTACCGATGATGAAAAGACCGCCTGCTTCACGCACCTTCTGTGCCTCGGGTGCGATTTCTTCGTCATATTTCTTTTCAAGAGCAGAATACTGCTTTCTTGCTTCAAGAATTTCTTCATTGTCTGTTTCCGCAAAGCCCGTTGCCTCCGCAATAAGCTCCTCGGAATATCCCATTCTGCGAAGCTCCGATTTTGCAAGATATTCGGAGTTACCGCCGAGCTTGATGTCCGTACCGCGTCCTGCCATGTTGGTAGCGATTGTGACTGCGTTGAGCTTGCCTGCCTGAGCAACGATTTCAGCTTCTTTTTCGTGATGCTTTGCGTTGAGAACTTCGTGCTTGATGCCCTTTCTCTTAAGAAGCGCACTCAGAAGCTCGGATTTTTCAATCGAAACGGTACCCACAAGCACGGGCTGTCCCTTTGCATGGCACTCCTCGATTGTCTGGATAACGGCAAGATATTTTGCCTGCTCCGTTTTATAAACAACATCCGCCATATCGTTTCTTATCATAGGCTTGTTGGTGGGGATTTCGATAACATCAAGGTTGTAAATCTGATTGAATTCAGTTTCCTCCGTCATCGCAGTACCCGTCATGCCCGAAAGCTTCTTATAAAGACGGAAATAGTTCTGGAATGTGATTGTTGCAAGGGTTTTGCTTTCATGTTCAACGTTAACATTTTCCTTTGCTTCAATCGCCTGATGCAGACCCTCGTTGTAGCGTCTGCCCATCATGATTCTGCCCGTGAATTCATCAACGATAAGAACCTGATTATCCTTGACAACATAGTCAACATCACGCTTCATAACGCCGACAGCCTTGATAGCCTGGTTGATATGATGCTGGATTGTCATGTTTTCGGGGTCCATGAGGTTTTCGAGATTGAAGAAAGCCTCTGCCTTTGCAACACCGCTTTTGGTAAGAGTTGCGGTCTTTGCCTTTTCGTCAACAACAAAATCGCAGTTTTCGTCAACAAGGTCGTCAACTTCTTCCTTCGACTGCACTTCCTTTATTCTTGTGCAGCTGAGCGAAAGAGCAAAACGGTTTGCCATTTTATACAGGTCAGTGGACTTTTCGCCTCTGCCCGAAATGATAAGCGGAGTTCTTGCTTCGTCGATGAGAATGGAGTCAACTTCGTCAACGATTGCAAAGTTATGACCTCTCTGCACCTTGTGTTCCTTATAAACAACCATGTTGTCACGAAGATAGTCGAAGCCCATTTCATTGTTTGTGCCGTAAGTGATATCTGCGGCATAGGCTTCCTTGCGTTCTTCATTTTCTTTTTCATGGATGATAAGACCGACGGTCAGACCCATGAAACGATAAACCTTGCCCATCCATTCGCTGTCTCGGCGTGCAAGATAGTCATTGACGGTAACGATGTGAACGCCGTTGCCCGAAAGACCGTTGAGATATGCAGGAAGGGTTGCAACGAGAGTTTTACCTTCACCTGTTCTCATTTCGGCAATTCTGCCCTGATGGAGAATGATACCGCCGATAATCTGCACGGGGAAATGCTTCAGACCGATAACACGCCATGATGCCTCACGGCAGGCGGCAAATGCACCGGGGAGAATATCGTCAAGCGTTTCGCCGTTTGCAAGACGCTGTCTGAATTCGGGAGTTTTCGCCTGAAGCTGTTCATCGGTAAGACGGGAATATTCCTCCTCGAGGTCAAGCACCTTGTTGCAAAGCGGACGGATGCGCTTGATTTCCTTCTGGGAATAGTCGCCGAAGATTTTTTTCAAAAGACCCATATTACACCTCTTGTTTAATTCGGAATTATTTTTTCTATTGTAAAAATTTATTTTTTGTGTTAGAATTTTCAAAAGCCTTAATAAAGGAGAATTAATATGCCTAAAAGAGAAGATTATATTTCGTGGGACGAATATTTCATGGGTATCGCCATGCTTTCGTCATACCGCAGCAAAGACCCGAATACTCAGGTCGGCGCCTGCATAGTCAACGACAGAAACAAAATCATGTCCGTCGGTTATAACGGCTTCCCTCTCGGCTGCAGCGATGACGAATTCCCCTGGGAAAGAACGGGAGAAACCTATGACACGAAATATCCCTATGTCTGCCATGCCGAGCTTAATGCAATTCTCAACAGCAGAGGCTCAAACCTCGAAGGCTGCAAGATTTATGTTGCTCTTTTCCCCTGCAACGAATGCGCAAAAGCTATCATTCAGTGCGGAATAAAAGAAGTTGTTTATATTTCGGATAAATATGCCGACACACCCGGCACAAGAGCTTCAAAGAGAATGTTTGACGCCGCAGGAATAAAATATACTCAGCTCAAACCCAAAAGATTGGAACTGACGGTTGATTTCCGTGAGGAAAACGTTTAAAATGCATAAACAACCGAGCCGGCTTTTGCGCCTGTTGCGTCAAGCGCGCGGACACTCATAACGCTTTCGTTATCAACCCAGACAAAGCCTGCGCTTTCATCAAAGAGCATGGGTTCACTGAAGATAACGGGTTCGGTTGAGTTATCGGTTGAGCAATAAATAACGGTCTGAACGGGCGTTCCGTTTTCATTGACCTTGCCGTATGAAGCAAAAACTGCCTTTGTGCCGTCGGGACTGACCGAAAAAACATCAGCCGATGCAATATTGATATCCTTAAGAGTCTTGATTTCGCCTGTTAAAAGGTCGATGATTTCAAGGCTCTTTTTGTTTACGAGGTATTTTCCGCACTGCATATAGTCGGTGAAATAATCGCCCTCAAACTGAGTGAGAATTCTGTCGTTGCAAACATTTGCAAAGCCGTTTGCATTTTTACGCAGGAAATGCTTGCCGTTTGCATCATTCACAAACCACATTCCGATGATATCGCTGACAACAACCTTGGGTCTGTATGCGTTGGAAAGCTCCATAATATCGGCACGCTCGCCTTTTTCGCTTTCGTTATAGTATCTCGATGAGATAAAATATTTGGCACCGCCGAGATTCTTTATGAAATCATCGGTAAGCATTGTCCAGTCCTGACGGAATGAGCCGTTTTTATCGATAAGACGGGTGTTGTTGGAAACATAGGTTGAGGTTTTTCCGCTTGCAAGGTCAAGATTATATATTTCGGAATAGATTTTGTCTGCCTTGTAGAAATTGTTCTTATCAAAATCGGCAAGAAGAAGATAACCTTCACCGTAGCCCGAGGGTTTTGCGGTAAGCTTCACGAATGCATAGGAATAAACGTCAACATCGGCGCTCATATCCGAGGTGAAAACGCCGTAGCCGCACACCCTGCCGTCTTTTTCTATATAGCTTACGGTTACGGGAATTTTTTCGTAGGTTGCGGAAAGGCTTGCCTTCACCGTCTTAACGGGAAGAGTGCTTGCGGCAAACGAGCCTGCATTATACTCATAAAATGCAATTTTTCCGTCAAGAGAAGCGGTATAATAGATGT
>JAZSAH010000062.1:0-3308 GCA_045601745.1 Acutalibacteraceae bacterium | reverse complement strand
ACAAGTGCAAGTTTAAGATAACCTTTACAATCGGGTTTTACATAAGAGCCTGCAGGTTCGGTTCTATGCGGTCTTGATGACAGATTTGCCAAAATTAATTCCTCCTTCTTTGATAACAATTGAATCATTTTCATTATACACTACTTATTTTCTGTATGCAACATCACCCCAACCGATTCGGCTGAGGTGATTTTTTATTTCAGGAATTTAGAACGGTGTTGCTCAAAGAAGTCAAAATATGCTCTTACGTTTTCAAGCTCTGTCCAATCGCAGGTTCTGACGGGAACGGAATCAAGGTTATAAATCCGTGCGTTTTTCATTGATAGGAATATCGGCGAATGGCTTGCGATTATAAACTGTCAGCCGAAAAATCTTGCCGAATCATAAATGAAATTTGCAAGCTCTGTCTGGAGTTTTATTGACAGACTGTTTTCAGGTTCGTCGAGCAGATAAAGAGCGTTTTCGCCTATGCGGTCAACGAAAAATTTCATTGCCGTTTCGCCGTTTGAACACATATCAAGATTTTTGCCAACATTCTGTTTCACATATTTTGAAAGCGAGTTTTTCTTTGCCGCCGCATCGTGAATTTCTTTCCAACGGTCATAATCGTCAAGACCTTTGAACCGTCTTTCTTCGGGGTCAAAAATTTTTGATTTCAGTTCAAAATATGTTTCGGATGCTTCCTCTCTGCGGGTATCAATTCCTTCATTGATGCTGCGTAAATCAAGAACATAATCAAAAACATCATCGCTTGAAATATAACGGATTTCCTGCGGCCTTTTCGCAAGCTCCGAGCGGCAGTAATTAACGTATTCACCGAAAAACGGACTGTTATTGAATTCGGACTGACGGGCGGCATGAAGCTTTTGAGCAATAACGTTCAGAAGGGTTGTTTTGCCCGAACCGTTACCTCCGTAAAAAATCGATACGGGTGAAAAAGGGATATGTTCCAACTCTTTATCGGGAAAAATCTTGAACGGATACATCGTATTGAAACAAGTTCTGTTTTCGAATCTTATAAACTGAATTTCTGTATGGTCTGACGGCAAGGAAAATCTTTCAAGATAAAGCATATTGCTCCTCCTTTTGGGGTTATGCTTTGATTATACGCTCTTTACTGTGTCATAAAACGGACTTGTTTTCGGCGTAATACTGCGCCTGTGCGTTCCAGAGCTCGGAGTATTTGCCGTTTGCATCTTCGAGGAGTTCTTCGTGGGTGCCTTCCTGAATAACTGCGCCGTTATCGAAAACAACAATTCTGCTGCAGAATCGGCAGGATGAAAGTCTGTGGGAAATGTAAACCGCTGTTTTGCCGCCTGCAATATCGTTGAATCTTGAATAAATTTCGCTCTCGGCTATGGGGTCGAGTGCGGCGGTGGGTTCGTCGAGAATTACAAACGGTGCATCCTTATAGAGTGCTCTCGCAATGGCGATTTTCTGTTCTTCACCGCCCGAAAGGTCTATGCCGTCTTTTTCATAGAGTTTATAGATTGACTGCTTGAGTTTCTTCGGAAATTCTTCAACTCTGTCTTTTACGCCTGCCATTTCAAGGCATTGCCAAACTCTTTCTTCATCGTATTCATCGGAGCAGGCAACGTTTTCGCCCACGGGGAATGCAAGGAGTTTGAAATCCTGAAAGACGATTGCGAAAAGCTTTAAGTATTCGGCATAGTCAAACTCACGGATGTCAATTCCGTTGAGCGTGATTTTGCCTTCGGTGGGGTCGTAAAGACGGCAAAGGAGCTTTATCATCGTTGATTTGCCGCTGCCGTTCATACCGACAACCGCAAGCCTTTCGCCCGGCTTAATCTTCATACTAATATTCTTTAAAATCATCGGTTCGGTTTCGGGATAGGCAAACGAAACGTTGTGAAATTCAAAAACAGAGTTTGCAGGGTCGATACCGTCAACAGTTCTTGTGCCGTTTTCCATATCGGAAACGAGATTAAGATATTCGATTTCCTGCTTTAACTGAACGTTGTTTGCGTGCAGATAACCCGCATTGCCTGCAATATCCGTGCAGGCGGTTATCAGCTTTGTGATTGCTCCGTAATATTCAACAACCTTGCCTGCACCGAATGCGCCTGCAAGCGCTTTGAGTCCGACGAAAATATAAACAAGACCGCCGAGCAGATTTGTTGAAACCGTGCTTATCTGACCGATGGTTGCCCAGACTCTGAAAGTATCCTTTCTCATTTTGGCGGTGGGATTATAAATCTTTTCGGTGATTTCTTCGTTGATAAGTCCTTTTTCGTTGAAAATACGGACATCCTTGCCGCTTTCATTTTCGTTGAGGTATTTCTGATTGTAGTATTCAAGAATCGGATTGAATTTCACAACTCTGTTGAAAATGTTGAACTGCTTTTTCTCGCTCAGACTGTGATACTTAACCGACAGAGCAATCATAACGGCAGAGAAAACAACAAGCGATATACCGAGAAGGGGAGAATCAACAAACGCCATAAATCCTGTGAGGGGAGAGGGAGATTGGCTGAAAACCATGCCCGAAATCATAACAATTGCAACGATAATTGAGAAAACGCAGGAAATCATTTCTGCCACACACTCGGCGACCCATGTAAGTCCGTTGCCGTTGTTTGCGTTTTCTTCAATTTTGCCGCGAAGCTCCTGAACGGATGAGCTTTCCGCCTTTGCATAGTCGTGTTCAAGAGCCTTTCGGGAGAGAAGTGCGGAATGCTTTTCCCAACAGCTGTTGAGCATTATCAGGGCTTTTCGGTTGATTGTTCGTATGAGTACATCGATAACCAATGTTGAAATTGTTGCGATGAGAACATATTTTAATATCTGCTCAAAGCCTTGCCTTTCAGTGAGTGCGGTGATGACAAGACCCGTGCAGTAAATTGTGATATAAGGTGAAACGGCACGGAGAATTTTAACAATGAGATTGAGTGAAAAATAATTTTTGCCCAGATAGATTTTAACAAGCTTCAGACCTTGTCTGATTATCTCAAAATCTTCTCTGAAGTCAGCGAAAAGCTTCTTCATATAATCGCCTCCTCTCTGTAATATCGGCTCTGTGTTTCAAACATTTCGGCGTATTTGCCGCCGAGTTCAAGCAATTCCTCGTGCGTACCCGTTTCGGCAATTTTTGCATCGTCAAGAAGAATTATTCTGTCGCAGAATCGGGTTGAGGAAAGTCTGTGGGATATGTAAATTGCGGTTTTGTCTTTAGTAAGCTCGCTGTATTTGAGATACATATCGTTTTCGGCTATGGGGTCGAGTGCGGCGGTCGGCTCGTCAAGAATGATTATCGGAGCATCTTTATAGAGTGCCCTTGCAAGCAGAAG
>JAZSAH010000061.1:0-16064 GCA_045601745.1 Acutalibacteraceae bacterium | reverse complement strand
ACCCTCGCCGCCGAACGCAAAAATATTGTTTCTGACAACATTATCTCTGCCGTAATGCTGATGGAAGGTTTCCGACGAACAGTCATAGACGAGATTGTTTTCAACAAGAATTCCGCTTGAACCCTCGTCAAGATAAACACCCCATCCGCCGTAGCCGTATCTGCCTTCGTCACAGCCGACATTGTAAATAACGTTGCCGCTGATTACGGTATCGGGCTGAATACCGAGAGTATAAATTGCGCCCATATCCGAAAGCCAGCCGTTGCCGATATCATAAATAAGGTTGTTGCTGATATTTATGTTATTGGTTGAGTTATCCGAATAACCCCAGTTCCAGCCAACGGAAATTCCCGTATACCAACCGTCATGGATTTCGTTATTTGTGAGGTCGCAGTTGATGGCATGGGTAAGGAGAATGCCGATGGCATTGTTGAAAATTCTGCCGTATTTATTTATATGACAATCTCTGACATTGATATTTTCAGTTGTTGCAGGAACAACAAAATCTCCGTGGATGAAAACGGCATTTGCACCGATTTCATTGAACATACAGCTTGTCACATCGCAGTTTTCCGATGCCTTGTCAAACTTGACGGCGGTATAGGATATATTTTCAAATCGGCAATCGGTAAAGCTGATATCTGATGATGAAGAAACATAAATTGCCGCCGGCACCTCAAACGCCGCCTGCGGATGGTCTGCTCCGTATTCGATAGTATCATACAAAGGATGTGAGGGAGCAAAAGCCTTGCCGGTATGAGTTCCGTCTACATGATTCCAGTCCGTATTTTCAAAGTTGATGCCTTGGAAAGAAATGCCGTTTGCACCGTTTAAAGTAATCAGCTGTTCGTTGATTCCTGCATAAAGCACGGTGTTTTCAAGCGTGTCACCGTTCTGAGGAATGTAATAAAGCTTTTCTTCGCTTCTGTCGAGATACCATTCGCCGGGAAGAGAAAGAGCTTCCTTAACATTTTCAAAAATATAATTATCTTCAACTCTTATTCTCATTGCCGAAGGCTTGGTTACCTGAATTCTGCCCGTTTCCGTATTGACGGAATATACCGGCAGGAGGTCATCACGCCAGAAATGCATGATTCTTACATCAACATCACAGGGGTTTTTAAAATCAAGAACATCATTTTTGTCAGCGTAGAAAGCCAATGCGTGGGTAAAGAAATCGGGAGCGTGCGACGAAGCAATTGCCTCGTCGGCAAGAGGTTCTCCCGAAACCTTGAATACACCTGTTTTAGGATAATTTGAGCGTGAAAGTCTCTTGCCGTCTTTGAAAAGCGAACGGAAATAATCATCCTCACTTTCAACGGGCATATCTGTTACAAATGCCTTCACGCCGTTGACTGTTGTTTCGCTCCAGCTTCCGCCGATTTCCTTTGCACCCGAGAAAACAACCTTTTCGCCGGGATATGAACGGTAGAGAACGCCGTCTTTGTCATCCGCCGTGAATTCAACGGTATCTTTTATCTCATATGTGCCTTCTCTGAACCACACCGTAACAGGCGTGTCCGAAGTATTGCTTCTGAGAAGTTCCTTCGCTTTTTCAAATGTTTTAAGGGGAGAGTCAGGCGTTCCGTTATTGTTATCGTCGCCGTCGGGAGCAACAACAAGGTCATATTCACCCATAGCAAATTCTCCTTCGTCAAATTCGGTCTGCATTCTTTCGGAGGTTTCTCCGAATTTTCCCTCAACGGGCTCTGCAGGAAAGAATATTACGCTGAACCATGTTGCGATTGCCATAAAAAACGCAATGATTTTTGTCATGTTTTCTCACTCCGTATTATTTTTCGATTTTAACCTGAACGGGCTTACGGTCTTTGAAATATGTTACATATTCAAATCCGCAGTTTTCTGCAATTTCATAGCCGTTGTCTATTCCCGCACCGACGTGCTCGGTGAAATGAGCATCCGAACCGAGAGTGAGGAATTCACCGCCAAGCTCCCTGAATCTGCGGACATAATTCTCCGTCGGCATGGTTTTTCCGATGGGCTGACGAAGTCCGCTTGTGTTGATTTCAAGAGCTTTTCCGTTTGCAATAAGCACCTTGAAAATTTCATCGGTTATATCGTCATAACGGCTGAGTTCAATTTCATTTCTGCCCGCCTGAACAATATATCTCATGGGATAAGTGAGATGGGCAAAAGTGTCAAACCCGTTCCATTTTGCAAGAGCGAGTTCTTCTTCAAAATAGTTGTCAAGCGCCGAATAGATTTCGTTTTCCGTCATCTCTTTGTAGTTGAAATCGCCGTAATCGGGCATTCCGCGGGGATTATGAATCGAACCGATAACAAAATCATATTCATATCTTGCAAGGGATTTTTCCGTCAGAGCAACATCATAGGTCGGCTGACCCATTTCAATGCCTCTGAGAAGAACTATTTTATCTCTGAACATTTCACGGGCGGAAAGAATTCCCTCATAGCTTGTTTTCTGACGGACATCAAGATTGTGTCTTTCAAAAAAGTCAACATCAAAGTGGTCGGTGATTGCAATAAACGAAAGACCGTTTGCAACCGCCGAAGCACACATTTCCTCTGCGGTATAATTTCCGTCAAAAGAGCTTTTTGTGTGCATATGCAAATCAATTTTGTTCTTATAAACTGCCATAGTCAGCACCTCTTTTATGTCAATATCCGCAGATAATATATCATATCAAAAATCGGATGTCAAATTCAGGTTTCCTGCCGGCATGAAAAAAACTGACACTTCCGTTACATCTGTAACATTTATTGGTGTTTTTAACCAAAAATAAACACAAATCATTGTCATATAATCTAATTGTAATTAATATTAAAAATATGTTAAAATTTTGTTAAGTGCAAAACACTAATATTTCCGAGAGGTGTCAGAAAATGAAATTCAGAAGATTAATCAGCGCAGTGCTTGTTCTTGCAATGATGCTTTCGGTATTCTCCGTTGCGGCATTTGCAGACACACCCGAAACAAAAGAACATATTGCGGATTTCGATACCGAAACCCCCGTTATTCTTGTTCACGGCATGAGCCAGAATGATACATATATGCTCGATGAAAACGGCAACAGAATACCCGACGACAACGGCTATGTAACAGGCTGGCCCCTTGAAATCGATGTTATGGCTCTCGTCAAAGAAGCTCTCCCCGAACTTCTTCTTTCAATTGTAACAAGAAAAGACAAGGGTCTTACCGACGCTATGAGAACAGGCGCATATAACGCTCTTTATGTTCTTCATAAAGATAACGAAGGCAAATATCTTACCGACGTTGAAGTTCCCTGCTACGAATGCCCCATGAGCGAGCTTGACCCTGCTGTCAAAGAAGCATACTACGGCTTCCTTCCCGTTCAGGAACTCGGCGAAATCATCGGTGAAGACAAGCTCTATTATTTCGGTTATGACTCATTCGGCGATGTTATCTATGAAACCGACAAGCTTCATAACTATATCCGTAACGTTGTTATGCCCCAGACAGGCTCGGATAAGGTTAAAATTTGCTATATCAGCCTCGGAGGCACAATCGCCGTTCACCATTTCAATGCATATCCCGAAGATCTTGATGTTATCGATAAGGTTGTATTCATTGCGCCCGCAATCGACGGTTCAAACATCATCGGCGACCTTCTCACAAACAATCTGAGCGTTTTCTATGACGATAACGTTCTTTACGAAGAACTCCTTGTCAGCCTCATGGGTGACACTCCCCTCGCATATTTCCTCAACATGGTTCTCCGCATTCTCCCCGATGACGTTCTCAAATCGGCACTCGGCGGTCTTGCAGAGGGTGTTGCAGATGTCGGTCTTCGCAGAACAACAATCATGTGGGCACTCTGCCCCACCTCTTACTATCCCGAAGCAAGAGAAAAATGGCTTACAGACCCCGAATATTCGGTTATCCTCGAAAAAGTTGACCGCTTCATGAATTCAAGAGCAAACTTCGAAAAGAACCTCAGAACCCTCCAGTCAAAGGGCTGTGAAGTTATGAACGTATGCTGCTACGATCATCCCCTTGTTGCTCTCTGCAAGGATTACAAAACAACCAATGCCGACAAGATTATCCATGCCGCATCTCCCGCCATGGGCGCAACCTTTGCAAATCTCGGTGAAACCCTCGGCGCAAACTACAAGGCAAAGGGCACATACTGCAGCAATCCCGAGCATAACCATCTTTCACCCGACGGCGTTGTTGATGCAACAACAGGTCTTCTCCCCTGCACAACATGGTATTTCAAGGGTCAGGCACATGAGCAGCTTCCCAACAACGATGTTGTTCTCAAGCTTGCAATCCGTGCAATGACAGACAACAATATGCACGATGTATATTCAAACCCTGTTGAATATCCTCAGTTCAACGAACACAGACTCATAAACACAGCAAAGCTTTATATCAAAACATGGGAAGAAGCAGACAAATCAAAGGTTTCCGCAGATGAAAAAGCGGCAGTTGAAGCTGCAATCGCAGAAATCAACGCACAGCTCGAAGAAACAATCATCAGCACCGAAAAATGGCTTGCTGCCGAAAACGCACTCAAGGTTGCACTTATTGATGCAGGTGTTCTTGAAGATGACTCACCCTCAAAGATTGAAAACATCCTCAACGTTATCCTCAAAACAGCAAATGAAGGCGTCAACCGTGTATATGAAATAATCTGATAAGATAATCAAAAATCCCCGTGATGTAAAATCACGGGGATTAATCATTTTTTCTTAGTCAAGCTTTGCCTTAAGATAGTTATCGTAGAAATCCTTGACGCCTGCGTAGAAATCGTCAACGGTGCCGTCATTCTTCATGATGTAGTCAGCCATTTTTTCGCTTTCGCTGGTGTGGAAGATTTCTTCTTCGTGGATATCGTTTTCACGAAGCTTCTCAACGCTCTTGCCGTCTCTTTCGGAACCTCTTGCGAGCATTCTCTGATAACGGACCTCGTCATCGCTGATAACAACGTCAACAAGAACAAACTTGTCGCCGAATGCCTTCTTGAAAACTTCGATATCTGAGGGAGGACGGATGCCCGAAACAAGGAAGTTGGGAGCATCGGATTCCTTGATCTTCTTAACGATCATTTCGGGGAAGAAGGTCTGACCGTTTTCGGACATATACTTCTTTGATGTTGCGTGAAGATTGTCACGGGTGAGCTCAAGACCGTCCTTTGCAGCGAGTTCTCTTACAACATCACCGATTGAAATCATGGGGAAGTCGTAAGTTTTTGCAACGTATTCAAGGAAGAAATCCTTGCCTGTGCCGTTTTTGCCGACAGCAGCTAAAACCATAGTAATTACCTCCAAAATTATGATAATAAAATTTTACATTATATTATAGTTTTTGTCAACGGATTTTTATGTCAAAAAAGCGAAACCGCACCCTTTTCAGGATGCGGTTTCTAATGAGGAGTTGTATATAAGAGGGTAAGTAGTGGTCAGAATTATTCGTCAATACCGAGAAGCTCGCTGACGCTCATGTTGAGAACTTCCGAAAGAGCCTTGAGTTCAAAATCGGTAACAAATCTGAGCTGACCTTCAAGCTTTGAAAGACCTGATGCATTGAGGTCGATGCCCTTAATCTGAAGCTGAGTGAGAAGATCCTTCTGCTTCATATTGATTTCCTTGCGTCTTGCTTCGATTTTTGCGCCTACGATGTTTCTGTCACCGAGTGACTGCTTTCTGATTCTCATGGTCCTGTCCTCCGAGATAATAGAATTTCGTGTCTCTCAAAATTATACAATCAGTATAATTTTTGACACTGTTCTTTGTGTTTTTACAAATCCGTTGTTTATATTTGTGATTTTAGCATACTTTTTTGAAAAAATCAACACTTTTTACATTAAAAAATCTTTTTTGCAAAAAAAATTTTTTGTTCATAAAGGAAAATTGAGATAATTCCTCAGTTGAATTTTTCAACCAACATCAGAATTCCGTGATAAACAGCAGGGAGAATCAGAGCCGGAACCATGTTGAGAGTTTTGAATTTCTTATCAAGGAAAAAGTTGAAACCGATGGCAACGATTATCGCATATCCCGTCATGCAGATTTGCGTGAGAAGCTCACCCTGAAGAATTCCTTCAAGCGACCCGGCAAGAAGACTGATTGCGCCCTGATAAAGAAAAACGGGAATGCTTGCAAAAACAACTCCGTAACCGAGGGTTGCGCCGAAAATAATCGCACTCACAAAGTCGAGCGCACTTTTGACAAAAAGAACGGAGCTGTCACCGCTGATGCCGTCATTGAGAGAACCGATGATCGCCATCGCACCGACGCAGAAAAGAATTGTTCCGTTGATGAAACCGGAAGCAAATCCGCCCGAACTGAATTTTGTTTCAACCTTTTCGCAAATAGAATTGAACCGCCCGTCAAGCCTGAGCAGCTCACCGATGAGTGTTCCGACAACAAGGAAAACTATCAGAAGCAATTCTCCGCTGCTTTTGAGGCTTCCGTCTTCAACGGTAAACATATTTGAAATAACGCCGTTGAGTCCGATTATCAGAACGGCAATTCCGAGCGATTTGTTTATGTTTTGCGCATAGGTTTCTTTTATTCCCTTTTTCATCAGCAGACCGATGAGTCCGCCGACTATAACCGCAACGCAGTTGACTAAAGTACCTGTCATAATACCGCCTCCGATTTACGATATGCGGATAGTTTAACACGCTAATCTGAAAAAGTCAAACGCTTTTCTTCATCGTTTTTTATCATATTCATTTTTAATCTTTTACAATATTTTGGTAATTTTGTCTGAATTTGGACATATTTTTCAATTCGTGTTAACGATTCGTTAACAAATCAACAACTTAACTATAATATTAGTTTTATATAATCCCGATGAATGCCGGGAGGCATGAGATTATTAACATATGTAAAAGGAGTAAACACATGAAGAAAAAAATCACGAGAATCGTGTCGCTCATTCTTGTTGCGGCGATGATTTGCGCACTTCCCGCAGGCGCATACACGGGCAAAGTGACATACAAAGCCGGTCAGTATGAAGCCACAAAAATCTCCCACCCCGATAAAGCTCTGAGTCAGACAGACGGCATTGTTGACTATGTCGGAGAAGGCGCTGTTTCCGCTTCCGACAAGGGTCAGGGCGACAGAGGTCAGAACTATGCATGGGCATCCGTACCCTACGGCGACTGCGTTTATGTTTCCACAAACTATAACTCTCTCGGTCTTACCCTCGGCTTCATGGATTCGGTTCTCGGTCATGATTTCGACCCTTCCGAAATGAACGCAACCCTTGATGTTATGTTCAACGGACATTTCTACACGGGTGAACCCGACGGCGGCAACACAGGCGGTCTTCTCACAAAAATAAACACAAAGACAAATGAAGTCACCGTTCTTATGGGCAAATCGGTTGACGGAAATTCCGTTCAGCTTCGTAACGCCTGCGTTTTCAGGGATAAGCTTTATTTCTGCGGTTCGGTCAACGGTCTCCCCAAAATAATCGAGGTTGACCCCGCAACCGATAAATGCACGATAATCTATGAAGGCATCAATCAGAAGGATTATTATGCCGCATATCTTGAAGGTATCTGCACGGGCATCAGAGGTCTTTGCAGCTTTGGAGATTATCTTGTTGTCAGCATGGTAACTCTTTCAGGTCCTCAGATTCTTATTTCGTCAAATCCCTCCGAAGGTCAGGAAGCATTCACCGTTATTGCCGACCAGCAGGACCTTTTTGATTATCCCGCATATCATTTCCCCGACAGCATCTACGGCGGTTCAATCTGGGAAATGGTTGAATACAACAACGCACTCTATGTTTCAATCTGCACGGGTACTCCCGATAACAAGCCCGATGAAAACACAATGCAGTCATTCGCAATTGTCAGAGGTGACATGGGTGAAAGCTTTGACGAATGGACATGGACACCCGTTATCGGAGATAAGCAGGACGGTGCAAAATACACCTTCGGCATCGACCCCGAAAGAACAAGAGCAGGTGCAGGCGTGCTTCAGCTTTACGGCGATTATCTCTATATCGGCGAATACAATGACGAAGAAATCCCTCTCGAAAACATTCTTTTCAAGGCAGACTTTGACTTTATGAACGCCAACCTTGAGCAGTCCGTCAGCCTTTACCGCATGGATAAGAACGAAAACATTGAGCTTATCGTAGGCGATGCAACAAATATGTTCCCCAAGGGCGGTGTTTCGGGCATCGGTTCAGGCTTCGGCAGAAACGAAAACCAGTATATCTGGCGTATGGCAGACCATAACGGCAGGCTCTATGTCGGCACCTTCGACACAAGCAGCCTCCTCCAGCCCATCGGTCAGTTTGCAAACGGCGACCTTCTCACAATGAGTCCCTCGGAATGGGCATCTCTCATCGGCTATATCAAAACATTTATCGACATTCAGAATAAGCCTGAGGTTCAGACAATGTCCGTTTCCGATGAAAACACAGACAGTCTTCATTATCTTTTTGAAAATTACACCGTTGAAGAAATTGCGGATATGGCAAGAACAAAGGCAACATCGGAAGTTACCGCATTTGCAACAGTTGAACCGCAGCTTGACCTTGCAATGTCAACTCTTTTCGATACGCTTGAAGGCTTCCTTGAATGCGCAGGCTACATGAAGGATGCCGAGAGAGGCTTTGACCTCTATGTTTCCGAAGACGGCGTTAACTTTGAAACAATAACAATCAACGGTTTCGGCGACCCCTTCAACCACGGTCTGAGAACCTTCTCCTCACTTGATGACGGTCTTATGATAGGCACGGCGAACCCCTTCTATGCCTGCCAGGTATGGATGCTCGAAGACGCTGCCGAAGCAGAAGAAGAACCCACAGGATTCTTTGCAGTTATGGAAAAAATCTTCGGCGGTATTATTGATTACTTCAAAACCTTCTTTGATGATATTTTTGAAATGTTCTTTTAAATAAGAAAAACACCCGGTGAATTTCAGCAAATTCATCGGGTGTTGTATTATATATACATTATATTAATGTGAATGCATCGATTTCTGCCTGAACCTCTTTGAGCAGGCTGTTTATCGCTGTCTGCTTTGAGCCGTAAAGAGTGCAGCCTGCGGCACCCATGTGTCCGCCGCCGCCGAGCCTTTTGCAGATAGCGGATGCATCAATATCGCCGTGAGTTCTCACCGACGCCTTGAAGCTTCCGTCTTTAAGCTCTCTCATCGTTACGCCGACAAGCACGCCTTCAACCTGACGGGGAAGATTTGCAAGACGGTCAACCTCGCTTTCATCCGAGCCGGCTCTTCTGAACATATCCTGCGTGACGCAGATAAGAGCGCATCTGTCGGAGAAATAAAAGCGCATACTTTCGAGCGCAAGGCGTTCGAGCGCAGCATAGGTTTTTGTTTTTGTTTCGAAGAAAACCTGAATGATATTATAGGTATCAGCGCCGCATTTTGCAAGCTGAGCCGCAATTTCGAAGGTTCTTACCGTTGTGTTTGAAAAACGGAAACAGCCCGTATCGGTTGAAACGCCCGTGAAAAGACATGATGCAATTTTCGGAGTTATCTCCGCACCGATAATGCCGAGCAGAAGATAAATCATCTCTGCCGCAGAAGCTGAATCGGGTTCAAGACAGACCTTATCCGCATAGAGCATATTCGATGCATGATGGTCTATGCAAAGGTCAATCCTGCCCGCATATTTTCTCTCATAATCTCTGCCGAGAAGCTTTAAATCCGCAACATCGATTGCAACAATAAGCTCAGGCTCGAATTCTTCGGACTCAAGACCCTCAAACATAAAGGAAAAATCTCCGGGAATGGCATCCGAGCAATCTACCCTCACCTTTTTTCCCTTCTGCATAAGACCTCTTGCAAGTGCGGTTGCGCTTCCGAGAGTATCGCCGTCGGGATGGGTGTGGCAAAGAAGCAGAATATTATCTGAATTTTCAAGGAGCTTTGCGGTTTCCTGCAGGTCAATTCTCATTGACTGACACCTCTTCATTCCTCATTGTTTTCTTTCATATTTCCGAGCATTCCGGCAATTTTCATTCCTCTTTCGATGGAATCATCTGCCACGAATTTAAGCTCGGGGGTCTTACGCAGACGAAGTCTTTTTCCGACCTCTCTGCGGATATAACCCGTTGCCGCAGTAAGACCTTTAACGGCAAGTGCGGCAGTTTCAATGCCCTCCATTGCGCTGATATAAACCTTTGCAAAGGACGCATCGGAGCTTACCTCAACGTTGACGACGGTCAGCAAGCCCTGAATTCTCGGGTCCTTAAGCTCACGCATAATGGCGGCAATTTCACGCTTTATATCTTCCGATACTCTGTCTATTCTGTATCCAGCCATAAATTCACCTTAATCTCTGTATTCCTCAGTGATGAATGCTTCAAAGATATCGCCTTCCTTGATATCATTGAACTTGTTGAGACCGATACCGCAGTCATAGCCTGAAGCAACTTCTTTAACGTCATCCTTGAAGCGGCGGAGCGAAGCCATTTCGTCTTCCGCAACAACAATACCGTCTCTGACTACGCGGATTTTTGCGCCTCTTGTGATTTTACCGCTTGTAACATGGCAGCCTGCGATGTTACCGACGGATGAAATCTTGACAACCTGACGCACTTCTGCCTTACCGATATCAACATCTCTGAACTTGGGAGCAAGCATACCCTTGATAGCTGCTTCAACTTCTTCGATGCAGTCATAAATAACTCTGTAGCATCTGATTTCAACGCCGTCACGCTCTGCAATTTCGCTTGCAACGTTGTCGGGTCTTACATTGAAGCCGACAATAATTGCATTCGATGCATTTGCAAGCATAACGTCGCTTTCGGTGATAGCACCGACTGCGTTATGGATAACTTTAACGCGTACTTCTTCATTGGAAAGCTTGACAAGGCTCTGCTTGACAGCTTCTGCCGAACCCTGAACGTCAGCCTTGATGATGATATTGAGGTCCTTGAGCTGACCTTCCTGGATTGAAGCAAAGAGGTTATCGAGAGTAACCTTCTGGAATTCCTTGAACTGTTCTTCCTTAGCCTTTGCCTTTCTCTGTTCAACAAGCTCTCTTGCGAGTCTTTCATCGTTAACGGCATCAAATCCGTCACCTGCCTGAGGAACTTCAGCAAGACCCATGATTTCAACGGGAACGGAAGGACCTGCTTCGTTGACCTTTCTGCCCTTGTCATCAGTCATGACTCTGACACGGCCGACAGCTGTGCCTGCAACGATGATATCGCCCGACTTGAGGGTGCCGTTCTGAACAAGAAGAGTTGAGATGGGGCCTCTGCCCTTATCAAGTCTTGCTTCGATAACAACGCCCTTTGCGGAACGGTTGGGATTCGCCTTGAGTTCCTGCATCTCCGCAACAAGGAGAACGGATTCAAGAAGATTGTCGATACCCGTTCTTTTAAGTGCCGAAACGGGAACACAGATTGTTTCGCCGCCCCATTCTTCGGGAACAAGCTCATGTTCCGTGAGCTGCTGAAGAACTCTGTCGGGATTTGCGGCGGGTTTATCCATCTTATTGACAGCAACAATAATCTGAACGCCTGCAGCCTTTGCATGGTTGATAGCTTCGATTGTCTGGGGCATGATACCGTCGTCTGCGGCAACAACAAGGATAGCGATATCCGTTGCCATTGCGCCTCTCAGACGCATCGATGTGAAAGCTGCGTGGCCGGGAGTGTCAAGGAAAGTAATTTTCTGACCGTTGAGGTCAACTCTGTAAGCACCGATATGCTGTGTGATACCGCCTGCTTCGGTTGCAGTAACGGATGTATTTCTGATTGCGTCGAGAAGTGAAGTTTTACCGTGGTCAACGTGACCCATAACAACAACAACGGGGTCTCTTGTGATAAGCTCGCTTTCATCGTCAACATGGTCATCAATGATTCTGTCTTCGATTGTGATAACAACTTCCTTTTCAACCTTTGCACCGAGTTCTTCGGCAACGATTGCAGCTGTATCGTAGTCAAGCACTTCGTTGACGGTTGCCATCTGACCGAGAGTAAAGAGCTTTTTGATAACCTCGGCAGCAGTCATTTTGAGCATTGCGGCAAGCTCGCCGACGGTGATTTCTTCGGGAAGCTTGAGAAGCATCTGGGGCTTCTTTGCTCTTTCCGCAGCAATTCTCTTGAGTCTTTCCGCCTCTGTTTCGCGGCGTGAAGAACGCATACCGCCCTGCTTTCTGTACTGCTGGCTCTTCTGCTTTATCTTCTGCTTGTTTACGGAATTTGCGTGCTGCTTCGTTTTGTTTTCGGGAGCAATATTTTCGTATCTCTCGTTATATTTTTCGAGGTCGATGTTATCTGCTCTCGTATCGATTGTTCTCATTTCGCCCTTTGTTCTTGACTGCATGGGCTTATCTTCTTTTTCTTTCTTTTCAACAGGCTTCTGCTTCTGAGGCATGGGAGGAAGCTTTCCGGGCTTCTGAGCAGCCTGAACGGGTTTCTTTTCGGCAGGCTTTTCTTCCTTCTTTTCCATGACTTCCTTCTTCTCCTCTTTCTTTGCTTTCTTCTTTTCGGGAGCCGCAGGAGTCTTTTCTTCCGTCTTCTTTTCGGGCGCAGGTTCCGCTTTCACTTCTTCCTGAACCTCTGTTTTTGTTTCTTCTGCCTTTGTTTCCTCTGCCTTTTCTTCGGCAGGTGCATCCTTCTGCTTCTTGGGTGCGGGAACAAATTCAAAATAATCGTTTAAATCCGAAACCTCATATTCCTTTGTGAAGGTTTCGAATATCATATCAAGCTCATCTTCTTCAAGAGCCGTCATATGCTTCTTCTGTCCGTCGAAATACTTTGCAAGCAAATCGACAACAATGTTGCTTTTGATATTAAAATCCTTAGCAACCTCATGTACTCTGTATTTATTAATCATAGGTTAACCTCCCCTGTTGTGTTCAGAAGCCCAAGCATAGATTTTGCAAAGCCTTCGTCATTGACTGTTACCACGGCGGATTTAAGACCCGTCGCTCTGCCTATTTCTTCCATTGTTGAAAGCATCTCTCTGACGGGGATTTCCCTGCCGTCGAAATTTGCTTCACGCTCTATTTCTTTTCTCAGTCTATGGGAAGCGTCGCTGCTGAGCAGACAAAGCTTTGCGCTTTTGCTTCTGACCGAACCAACTGCGGCATCATGTCCGCAACTGAGCTTTCCTGCTCTGCGGCACATTCCGAGAAGAGAAAGAAGCTTCGGATTATCCGTCATTTTTGAGTTCTTCCTCCATTCTCTCATAAACTCCGTCGGGAATCGCACAGGAGAAAGCCTTTTCAAGCCTCTTTGCCTTCCTTGCCTTGGCAAGACACTCCGCATCATGGCACACATATGCGCCTCTGCCCGGTTTCTTGCCTGTCAGATCAAGCGATATTTCGCCCTCAGGACTTTTAACAACCCTGACAAGCTCTTTTTTTGGTTTCATTTCGTTGCAGCCTGTGCATTTTCTTAAAGGAATCCGGCGGGTTTGCATCGGTTCAGCTCCTTATCAATATATATTACTCGTCGAAGTTGATAACTTCTTCCTCTGTTTCGGGATTGATATCGATTTTCCAGCCTGTAAGCTTTGCGGCAAGGCGTGCATTCTGACCCTTATTGCCGATTGCAAGCGAAAGCTGGTCGTTGGGAACAACAACTCTGCATGAGCGTTCTTCCTCGCTGATTACGGTAACGGAAATAACATCCGAGGGTGCAAGTGCCTGAGCAACATATTCCGCAGGGTCATCGCTGTAACGTATAAGGTCGAGCTTTTCGCCTCCGAGGAAATCGATAACCTTGCCGATTCTTGCGCCTCTCTGACCGATACAAGCGCCGATGGGATCAACATTTTCGTCTGCGCTGTAAACGGCAATCTTGCTTCTTGAGCCCGCTTCACGGGATACGGATTTGATTTCAACCGTACCGTCGAAGATTTCGGGAACTTCGCTTTCGAGAAGTCGTCTTACAAGACCGGGATGCGTTCTTGAAATAAGAATCTTGGGGCCCTTTGTTGCTTCTCTGATTTCAGCGATATAAACCTTGATGATATCGCCTTCCGTGAAGCTGTCGGTGGGAAGCTGTTCGCTTCTGGGAAGTCTTTCGGTAACCTTGCCGATTTCAACGATTGCATCGAGTGATACGGGGTCAATCTTCGAAATCTTTGCGGTAACGATTTCCTGAGTCTTGCTCTGGAATTCTTCTCTTATCTGACCGTGTTCTGCCTCACGGATTGCCTGACGCAGAATATGCTTGCCCTTTTCGGCTGCAATACGGCTGACTTCCTTTGTTTCAAGGTCGATTTCAATGATATCGCCCGCCATCGCATTCTTCTTGAAACGCTGTGCCTGTTCAACGGTCATATCCTCATCGGGGTCAACCACTTCGGTCACAACATTCTTGCGAACAAAAACTCTGAGGTCTTTTTTGTCTGCGTCGATTTCGCAGAAAACGATATCCTTATTGTTGAAATCTCTCTTTATCGATGCCACGAGAGCCTTCTGAATGCTTTCAAGAAGAAGCTCTTCCGAAATTTTCTTTTCTTTGCCGAGGAGTCTGACTGCCTCGAAAAATTCATTGTTACCCATTTTTCTGACCATTCCTTTCAGTATTAGAAATTAAAATCATCCAGTTTTATATAGCTTGTTTCTTTCTTTTCAATATTCATTGCACTGCCGTCTTCGAGGCGGAGAACGATACTCATGCCCTCACTGCTTTCGAGTATACCCGAAAACTCACGCACGCCGTCAATCGCTCTTATCATTTTAACCTTGATTTTTTCGCCCTTACAAACCTCGAAATGAGCTTCACGGGTAAGCTCTCTTTCAAGACCGGGTGACGAAACCTCAAGGCAGTAGCTCTGCTCAATGGGGTCTGCCTCATCAAGAGGCTTGTCGATTGCTCTGCTCATGTTTTCGCAGTCTGTTATACCGACACCGCCGTCTTTATCAATAAAGATGCGAAGAAACCAGTCTGCACCTTCCTTGACAAAACGGATATCCCAGATAACAAGACCGAGTTCTTCGGCGATAGGCTCTGCGATTTCCCATACAGCGGCCACGGTGTTGCCGCCCTTACCTTTAGCCATGAGTAAACTCTCCTTTATTCTTAATTATAAAAAAGTTTTCAACATAAACAAAAGAGCGGGTCGCCCCACTCTTTACCTTACACTAAATCTTACTGTTGTTATTTTAACACATAATATAATAAATATCAAGAGGTATTTTAATTTTTTCTGAAAATAAACAAATACTCGTGAGCAATCAGCAAAAAATTGTACTTAATGCTGTTGGTTTTCCAATAACCGGTCGCTTTACAGTTGTGCTGTTCTTTGATTATAAGTTCTTTCAACTTAAATCCTGCATCCTGAAAGGCTTTCATTACATCAAATGACATAGGTATCATATGACCTTTTTGACGAGTGTCGCCCATAAGAACAGCACAGAATTTATCTTTTTTCAGAACACGGTAGCTTTCAGCGGCAACCGTGTTCATTTCATTTATAAAATCTTTGACTTTCAGCAATGATAAATCCTCAGGTATATCTTCACTGTATTGAATGATATCGGCATACGGCGGATGAGTGCATATCAAATCAATACTTTCATCGGGAATAAAATCAAGATTTCTCGCATCACCTTTACGTATATAAACTTTACCGTTTGCTCCTTTATGTTCAAAATCTGTCTTCTCTTTGCATCTTGCAAGAGCAACATCATTTATATCAACACCGACAATATCACGATTGAGTAGTTTTGCTTCAACAAGAGTTGTTCCTCCGCCTGCAAACTGGTCAAGAACCATATCTCCCTCTTGCGAATATCGGAGTATTATATTTCGAGGAATATACGGCGACCAGTTACCACGCCATTTAGCATCGTGAGTAGCCCAATCGCCTCGCTTCGGAAATGACCAATGTGTAGTCATTTCAAGTTCGAAAT
Source organism: Acutalibacteraceae bacterium (assembly GCA_045601745.1). Classification (GTDB taxonomy): domain Bacteria; phylum Bacillota; class Clostridia; order Oscillospirales; family Acutalibacteraceae; genus CAG-177. The sequence continues at coordinate 247 of JAZSAH010000061.1, read as the reverse complement.
CTTCCGGCTCCCACTTGGTTATTTTTTTAGCCATTATTTAAAAACCTCACCAATTATACCATCTTCCAAATCTTTGATATTATATATGTGTTCCATAACATCAAAGGTTTCTTCAAGGTTGTTTCTGGCACTTGTCCAACCCTTACCATCAGTAAACCAAACAAAAGTTAATCCGTCTATTTCTTCGGTTTCCCAAGCAAGAGTTTTGTAGCTTCTTGCAGTTTCATTCAGCTTGCTGCCGCCACTG
>JAZSAH010000060.1:0-17249 GCA_045601745.1 Acutalibacteraceae bacterium | reverse complement strand
TCTCGGATACGAGGGAAAAGCAATTGTTACCGACCTTGATTTTGAGGTTAACAAAGGCGATTATCTATGCATTGTCGGCGAAAACGGTTCGGGTAAAAGCACGCTTATGAAAACCCTGCTCGGACAAAAAAATGTTGTTTCGGGCAAAATCGAATTCGGTGACGGACTCAGACAAAAAGAAATAGGATATCTTCCGCAGCAGACACCCGTGCAGAAGGATTTCCCAGCTTCTGTTAAGGAAATAGTTTATTCGGGATGTCTCAACGGCTGCGGTCTCCGTCCGTTTTATTCAAAAGAACAGAAAAAGCAGGCAAACGAAATCATGGAAAAGCTCGGAATATCCGACCTTGCTTCAAGCTGTTACAGAGAGCTTTCGGGCGGTCAGCAGCAAAGAGTTTTGCTTGCAAGAGCACTCTGTGCGACAAAAAAACTTCTTGTTCTCGATGAACCCGTTGCAGGTCTTGACCCCGTTGTTACAAAAAATCTTTATCGCCTTATCAGCGACATAAACAAAGAGGGCACAACGGTTATCATGGTTTCCCACGATATTCATGCCGCCATTGAATTTGCATCACACATTCTTCACATCGGCAACAAGCCTCTGTTTTTCGGAACAAAAGAAGATTATCAAAAGAGCGACGGCTGTCACTGCTTTATCTGCGACGGAGGACATGAATGATGAATATGATTGAAAAAATAATATCTTATTTCAGCTACCCCTTCGTTCAGTATGCACTCATCGCAGGTGTGCTTATCGCTCTGTGTGCCGCACTTTTAGGCGTGAGCCTTGTTCTGAAAAGATATTCAATGATAGGCGACGGACTTTCACACGTTGCTTTCGGTGCAATGGCTGTTGCAACCGTCTGCGGACTTGCACCAATGACAGTCACGCTTCCGATAACTATTGTTGCGGCGGTTATCCTTTTAGGCATCACGGGCAGCTCAAAAATCAAGGGCGACGCTGCAATAGCGATGATATCCGTCGGTGCGCTTGCACTCGGATATCTGCTTCTCAATATCTTTTCTGCATCGGCAAATGTCAGCGGAGATGTCTGCACGACTCTTTTCGGTTCAACATCAATCCTGACACTTTCCGAAACGGATGTTATACTCTGCGCAGTGCTTGCGATTGTTGTTATCCTTGTTTTTGTTCTGTTCTATCACAAGATTTTTGCAGTCACATTCGATGAAGGTTTTGCATCCGCAACGGGCACAAACGCAAAGGCATACAACACTCTTATTGCGGTTGTTACGGCGGTTGTCATCGTGCTTGCAATGAAGCTTGTGGGTGCGCTTCTCATTTCGGCACTGATTATTTTCCCTGCCCTTTCGGCTATGAGAATTTTCAAAAATTTCTTCTCGGTTATAATCAGCTCTGCCGTTATTTCGGTTTTATGCGCCGTTATCGGAATTTTTATTGCAATTCTTTACGGCACACCTGTCGGCTCAACAATCGTTGCGGCAAACATAGTTGTTTTCATAATATGTATGTCCGTCGGTAAAATCTCGAAAAAAGCATAAAAAAATCCGGGTCAACCCCGGATTTTTGTTTTATTTAAGATAAGCTTCCAATCTGTAAATCGGCATACCCATAGATGAAAATCTGTGTTCATACTCGGTTTCGATATTGCCCTCAAAATCGCTGTTATGAAGGTCAAGCGAAATATTCTTCAGGCTGAAACCGAAGCCCGTGAGCTGTTCAATCGAATATTCAAAAAAGTGCATATTATCAGTTTTCTGATGAATCTCAGCACCCTTTTTAAGTATCACCTTATAGCTTTTCAGGAAGCGTTCATTGGTAAGACGGTGGTTTGCATATCTTTTCTTGGGATACGGGCAGGAAAAATTCAGATAAATACGGTCAATCGACTCGGGTTTTATGTATTTTTCAAGATACTCCGCACCGCAGCGAAGGAATTTAAGATTGGTAATATTTTCATTTGATGCCGCTTCGCTCGCCATAACAATAACATTTGCGCATTTTTCAAGCGCAAGCACATTTATATCGGGATTGCTTTTTGCAAGCTCGCAGGCAAATCTGCCCTTACCGCAGCCTATTTCAAGCACAACGGGATTGCTGTTACCGAAAAGCTCTTCGGTATCAAGATATTCCTTCTTTTCGATGGCCGTCAGAAAATTGCAGTCATCACTGAAAAGAGTTAAAACATTATCGCACTTTTCAAGACGTTCCTCGAGGTGCTTTTTCTTTCTCATTCTCATGGTATTCACCTGTTTACACAGTATCACCGCAGAGAAAATCTGCGGTGACTGTTTTTTATTCTGTAATTGTGTTCTCCGTGACTTCCGGAACCGTTTCAGTCATGATTGCGGCAAATTCCTCACCCGTCATCTTTTCGTTCTCAAAAAGCTTCTGGGCAACGATATGAAGCTTATCCATATGCCCGGTAAGAATGGATTCCGTTCTGCCGTAAGCATTTCTGATGATATCTTCAATTTCTTCGTCAATCTGCGAAGCAACGGTTTCGGAATAATTGCGCACCTGACCGTAATCCTTACCGAGGAATACCTCACGGTTACCGCCGCCGAATGCAATGGGTCCGAGCTTTTCACTCATACCGTATTTGGTTACCATATTTCTTGCAATTTCGGTTGCTCTTTCGATATCATTTGATGCTCCCGTTGAAATATCACCGAGAACAAGTGCTTCCGCAACACGTCCGCCGAGAAGACCTACAAGACTGTCAAGCATTTCGTTTTTAGAAGTGTAGTTCTTTTCTTCGGTAGGTCTGTAAAGCGTATAACCGCCTGCCATGCCTCTGGGGATAATCGAAATCTGATGAACGGGGTCCTCATGTTCAAGATAGAAGCTTGAAACTGCATGACCTGCTTCATGATAAGCAGTGAGCTTCTTTGCTTTTTCGTTCATCTTATGTGATTTCTTTTCGGAACCGACCTGAACTTTGAGGGTTGCTTCATCGATTTCTTCCATGGTTATCGCCTTCTTATCGATTCTTGCAGCAAGAAGCGCAGCTTCGTTGAGAAGGTTTTCAAGGTCTGCACCGGTAAATCCGATGGTTGCATGAGCTATACTGTTAAGGTCAACATCGGGTGCGATGGGCTTGCCCTTTGCATGAACCTTAAGAATTTCGAGTCTGCCCTTTGTGTCGGGATAATTGACGGTCACCTGACGGTCAAATCTGCCGGGACGGAGAAGTGCGGGGTCAAGGATATCGGGACGGTTTGTTGCCGCAATAACAATAACGCCTTCATTTGCACCGAAGCCGTCCATTTCAACAAGCAACTGGTTGAGAGTCTGTTCTCTTTCATCATGACCGCCGCCCATGCCTGCGCCTCTGTGTCGGCCCACAGCATCGATTTCGTCGATAAAAATGATTGAAGGGGAATTCTTCTTTGCCTGGTCAAAAAGGTCACGGACTCTTGATGCGCCGACACCGACATACATCTCAACGAAATCCGAACCCGAAATTGAGAAGAAGGGAACATCCGCTTCGCCTGCAACGGCTCTTGCAAGAAGGGTTTTACCTGTTCCCGGAGGGCCTACAAGCAGAACACCCTTGGGAATTCTTGCGCCGAGAGAATCGAATTTGTTGGGGTTCTTGAGGAATTCAACGATTTCTTCAAGTTCTTCCTTTTCTTCATCTGCGCCTGCAACATCCTTGAAGGTTGTTTTTCTCTTCTCATCCTTCGCCTGCTTGATTCTTGCCTTACCGAAGCTGAGAGTGCGGTTATTTTCATTGGTCATGGTCTGATTCATGCGTTTGAACATAAAGAAGGTCAGACCGCCCATGGCAACAAGAAGCAAAAGCGTTGGAACGATATTATAAAGCCACTGACCCGTTGAGCCTGCAACATAATCCGCCTTTATCTTATTGTCGGGATTTTCGATGTTATGCTTTATAACATCCTCATGAACATCATCAACAAAAAGATTGACGTTGGGAACGGTGAAGGTATAAACCTTGTTGTCTTCTCCGTTAAGCTTATAGGTCAATGCACCGCTACTGAGATTGAGATTATATTCCGAAACCTTTCCCTCATTGAAAAGAGAAACGATTTCATAATATCTTTTCTTCTCGCTTTTCTGCGTCTGTGCATAAATCGTTATTCCGCCGATTATCATCAGAGGAATAAGAATATAGGACAAAATGGTCGGCAGTTTCTTTTTGAAATCGCCCTGATTAGTGTTCTTGGTATTCAATTGGAACAATCACTCCTTATGTTATCATTCTCTTATTTATTTTTCATATACCTTTCTTTTAAGCACACCGATATAAGGAAGGTTTCTGTATTTTTCATCATAATCAAGACCGTAGCCGACAACAAATTCATCGGGGACTTCCGCACCCGAATAATCGGCAAAAATATCATCAACCACTCTGCGTTCGGGTTTATCGAGCAAAGTGCATATTCTGATGCTTTTCGGATTTCTGCCCACAAGAATTTTCTTGAGACTGCTGAGAGTTTTTCCTGAGTCGAGAATATCCTCAACAATAAGAACATCATATCCCTCAAGATTTATATCAAGGTCTTTGACGATTTTTACAACTCCCGAAGATTCCGTTCCGCTTTTATAGCTTGAAACGCACATAAAATCTATTGCACAGGGAACGGTTATTGCTCTCATAAGGTCTGCCATAAAAACAACCGAGCCCTTGAGAACACTTACAAGAAGAAGATTTTTATCCTTATAATCCTCGCTTATCTGAGCACCGAGTCTTTTGACGATTTCAGCAAGCTCATCCTCACTGTAATATACTTTTTCAATATCGTTAAGCATTATACCGTTCCTTTCATGCTCATTTTTTTATTCTGACAATCATTACTTTTCCTGTTGATTTTGTTACCGCTGTTCTCGAATCGCATCCTGCACCTTCAACAAGCACAACGCCTTTTTCATCGGCAATAACGGCAACCTTATTTCTCTTTTCGGGAGATATTTCAAGCTCATTGAAAAGCTTTTTGAGGGTTTTTGTGCAGCCTCTTGACTTAAGGGATATCTTATCCCCTGCCTGACGGCTTCTTACAATAAGCTTTCCGCTTATTTTATCATAATCAAGATAATATTCCAACCCTTGTTTGGAAATGTTTTGTAAATTATTTATTTCTTCAATATTAACAATTTCCGTTTCGATAACCGAACCGTAAAACTCTGCTTTTCCGTCGGTAAATTCCGAAGCCATACCTTCTTCGGCTTTTTCGGGGAAATCAAGAATTCCTTTACGCACCCTGACGGTAATTCCTCCGTTAATCTGCATTTTTCCCTGAGTTTCGAGAAGATTGCATATCTGAGAAACGAATTTATATTCGGGAGTAACGCCTGTGCACTCCTCAGCTATTTTTATTATTGCACGCTTCCTGAGGGAGGACGGTTCTTTTGCAAGAGAAACGGCATCAAATCCGTTGCTCCTTCTTGCATTTTCAACGCACTTATCGGCAAGAGATGAAAGAAAAGCTTCATCCTCGTTCAGTGCAAAAATGCATCTTTCGGCGCTTCTTTCAAACGCCCTGTTGATTGCAACAAATTCCTTTATCGCATTATGTCTGATACGGTTTCGGGAATATGAAACATCGGCATTGGTTGCATCGGTCACATATTCAATCCCGTTTTCTTTGCAATAGTCAAGAATTTCCGCTTTTGTGCAACCGAGAATCGGACGGATTATATTGTCACGCCTGACAGGAATTGAGCAAAGCCCTCTCAGAGTGCTTCCTCTTGAAAAATTGAAAAGGAAGGTTTCAACCCTGTCGCTGAGATTATGTGCGGTTGCTATCAGTATATCATCGCCGAGGGAATTGAAAAATTCATATCTTATTCTTCTTGCGCATTCCTCAAAGCCCTCTCCGCTTTCCTTTGCCTTTTCGGCAACATCAACCTTGAGAACATGAAGCGGAATACCCATTTCTCTGCATTTTTCTTCAACGAATTTCTGGTCGCTGTCCGCCGCATCGCCCCTTAAACAATGGTTGACATGAGCTGCACAGAGATTGATTTTATATTCGTCTTTCAGAGAATCAAGAATATTCAGAAGAACCATGGAATCGCTTCCACCCGACACAGCCGCAACAACGGTTGCACCCTCGGGAAGCAAATTATTCCTGTTGATATGAGCTTTTACTTTATTATTCATCGTGAATTTTCTCCAATTGGAGGAACAGAGTATGTTCGCCGTCAAACACGAAATTGACTGTTCCAGTTTCGCCGTGTCTGTTCTTGACAACGATAACCTCGGCTATGTTTGCATTTTCCTGCTGTTCGGCAGCACCCTGTTCATCATCATCTTTTTCGCCTTTATAATAATCCGGTCTGTAAAGCATCATAACGATATCGGCATCCTGCTCGATTGAACCCGATTCACGAAGGTCGGAAAGCTGAGGTCTGTGGGACTTTCCTCTGCCTTCTGTTCCTCTTGAAAGCTGTGCACAGCAGATAACGGGAATATTGAGGTCCTTCGCCATCATCTTGAGATTTCTTGTTATCTCACTGACTTCCTGAACACGGTTTTCCGTTCTCGTGCTGCCTTTGATAAGACCGAGATAGTCGATAATAACGCATTCAACGCCGCCGAGTCTTCTGGTTTTAGCCTTCATTTCGGGAACGGTGATGCTCGATGTATCATCAAAATAAAGCTCGCAGTCATTGAGAGCACTTGTTGCCATGCCGAGCCTTATCCATTCGTCCTGAGAAATATTGCCGTTTCTCATTTTCATGCTTGAAACACGGGCTTCCGTGCCGAGAACTCTCATTGCAAGCTGTTCCTTCGTCATTTCAAGAGAGAAGAAAAGAACCTTTCTCTTACCCATGGCGGCAACGTTTCTTGCAAGGTTGAGCGCAAAGCTCGTTTTACCCATAGCAGGTCTTGCACCGATAAGAATAAGGTCGGAACGGTTGAGACCCGTCAGCACCTTATCAAGATCGGAATAGCCTGTTGTGTAGCCCTTATAGAGTTCTTTGTCCTCGCCCGTGATTTTCTTAAGCGTATCATAAACATTATTGACAATGATATCCTTGAGCTTTGACGGAGCATTTGTTGTTTTTCCCTGACGGATATTATATATCTTCTGCTCCGCATTATCGAGAAGCTCATCCGCAGTTTCTTCCTGCGACACCGCACTTTCAACAGTTTCAACGGAAATGTTGATAAGTGTTCTCATATAGAACTTTTCACGGACTATCTTTGCATACATTTCAACATTCTGCGTTGAAGGAACGCTGTCCTTAAGCTGGAAAAGATAATTCTTTCCCGAAGTGCTGTCGTAAACGCCCTGCTGAATGAGAATATTGAGAATGACGAGAGGGTCAAGCTTCTGACCCGATGCATCAACGCTGATCATCGCCTCAAATATGGAAGCGTGTTGGGGAAGATAGAATGCTTCGGGAGTTATGTAAACCGCCGCCTGAGGAAGGCATGACGGGTCCACAAGTATACTGCCGAGCACAGCCTGCTCCGCTTCGAGGCTGTACGGCATTTGTATATTGTCAAAAGAAAGCAAACCGTTATCTGCCATTTTATTCGCCTACCATTACATACATTGATGCTGAAATTCCGTTATAGAGTTTGACTTCTACGGGATAAGTGCCGAAGGTTTTGATATCGTCAACAACAACCTTGCGCTTATCGAGTTTAAGACCGAATTCCTTTGAAATTGCTTCCGCAACATCCTTTGAGGTTACAGAGCCGAAAAGCTTGCCGTTTGCGCCTGCCTTTGCAGAAAGTCTGACTGTTTTGCCTTCGATTTTTGAAGCACTTTCCTTTGCTGCCGCAATTTCCGTATCGATACGGTGCTTTTCGGAAGCCTCTCTGTTTTTAAGCTCGCTCATAGCCTGGGAATTTGCTTCCATTGCAAGCTTTCTGGGGAAAAGGAAGTTTCTTGCATAACCGTCTGAAGTGTTAACAAGCTCACCTTTCTTTCCGAGACCTTTTACATCCTGTAATAATACAACTTTCATATCTTTTCTCCTTATTTAGAGTTTTTTTCGTAGAATTCTTTTATTGCTCTTTCGAGTTTTTCCTTTGCCGTAATTATCTTACAGCCTTTGAGCTGGCAAGCTGCCATGGTCTGATGACCGCCGCCGCCGAGAGCTTCCATAATTATCTGAACATTAATTTCACCGAAGCTTCTTGCCGAGATGTGGACCGCACCGTTATTCTCAAACATAACAAACGATGCCTTTATATCGTTTACCTTGAGAAGCTCATCTGCCGCCTGAGCACAGATTATTCTGATATCGGGCGAAGAAAATTCCGCCGCAGAAACCGCACAGCCCATAAAGCTTTCGGAATCCGAAATAACCTTTGTCCGGAGCTTGTTGATTTCAAGCGAATTTGCAAAAAGCTTTTTGACGCTGACGGTATCGGCGTTTTTCTCCTTGAGAAATGCTGCCGCTTCAAACGTTCTCACGCCCGTGCCGATAACGAAATCCTTGGTATCGAGCATAATGCCCGAAAGGAGCGCTTCCGCAACGGTTTTGGTGATATTGATATCGGGATTCATATAGGGAAGAAGCTCCGTTACCATTTCGCAAGCCGATGATGCACCGGGGTCATGGTGGAATATAACGGCACTTTCGATATCGGTAACCGCGCGTCTGTGATGGTCGATTATAACTCTTGTTTCCGCTTTTTCATAAAGCTTCGGGAACTCAACAAAGCTTTCGATATGAGTATCAACCACGATGAGAAGGCTTTTCTTATCAAGAAGTTCAAGCGCATTTTCCGGGGTTGTTATTACATTTCCCATGCCCTCGGCTTCAAGCTTTTCGATAAGCTTTGAGGCAAGGGACTTGTTTTTATCGGTTGCGATATAAACGGGAATTCCGAAGCTCTGAACGGCACACGCCATACCGGCCGCCGCACCTATAGCATCAAGGTCTGTAAACTTATGACCCATGATGATAACATTGCTGCTTGATTTGATAAGCTCGGAAAGGGCTGAGCCTACAACACGGCTCTTGACCTTGGTTCTCTTTTCTGCACTCTTTGAAACGCCGCCTATATATTCATAGCCGTCTTTCGTTTTGATTGCAACCTGGTCGCCGCCTCTGCCCAGAGCCATTTCAAGAGATTTTCTTGAGCCTTTTTCGCACTTCCTGATTGTATCTCCTGCCGAAACACCAACAGAAAGAGTAGCTCCCGTTTTTTTGCCCTTGAATTCAAAATTACGCACGGTTTCGAGAATTGAAAACCTGTCCTCCTCCATGCGGGCAAAATTTTTCTTTTCGGTAACAATGAGATATCTGTCATCGCTGATTTTTTTGAGTACGCTGTCAAACGACTCGCTCCAGTTATCAAGCGCTGCTTCAATCTGACTCTTGATTTCCGTTCTTTCGCTGTCTCTGAAATCAGAGCGTGAATCATCAAGATTATCAAGCTCAAACAAAACAGCATAGGGTCGTGATTCATAATAATCGGTTTCGGTCTGTCTGAGTGAAGTGTTGTCGAAATAATAGAAACCGCAATATTTCTTACCGCCCGAAATATATTTCACGGGAAAAATTGTGTAGTATCTTCCGTTGATAAAAGCACCGATCTCTTCTTCATCGTCAATGCTGTCCGGTTTTCTTCCGCCGAGATACTTGCTGATTTTCTCGGAAACCGTTATATCCCCGAGTGAAATTTCGTTGATGAAACGGTCACTGTACCATGTTATGTATCCGTTTTCGTCACATACTGCAACGGGGAACGGATAATCAGACAGAACCTTTGTATCTGTATAATCAAGATTTTGCGATGTTTTTGCTATGAAACGCTTATATCTTTTTTTGGCAGAGAAAGCTCTGTAAACCGCAATAGCACAGATAACCAGAAATGCAGCGCATTCTGCTATTGCAAGCCTCGGTTCAACAAAAACGGTTATGACCGTAAAAACCGCGGAAGCCGCAGCTGCAAGACTTATCAATAAACCGTCATACCAAAAACCTTTGAATTTCATTTAAACCTCCATAATAATGGGAAGAATCATGGGACTTCTCTTTGTTTTGTCATATACGAAATGAGAAACGGCATCCCTGAGTTTGCCCTTTATCGCACCCAGATCGCTGATATTGTTATAATAGCAGTTTTCAAGGCATTTCTCGGCAACATTTCTCGCCTGAGCAATGAGCTCCTCAGCTTCCTTGACATAGACGAAGCCTCTTGAAACAACCTCGGGTCCTGCAATAAGCTGACCTGTTTCATAGTCGACCGATGCCGTAACAACAATGATACCGTCCTGACCGAGGTGCTTTCTGTCACGAAGAACAACGCTTCCGACATCACCGACACCCGAGCCGTCAACAAAGACCTTTCCTGCAGGAACGGCAGCACCGTTCTTTATCGACTTGCTTGTTATCTCCGCAACATAGCCGTTATCTGCAATAAAGATATTTTCGGGTTCTATTCCCATGCCCTCCGCCAACAATGCGTGCTTACGCAGATGCTTCTGTTCGCCGTGAACGGGAATAAAATATTTAGGCTTCACAAGACCCATTATGAGTTTCAGTTCTTCCTGACAGGCATGACCCGAAACATGAACATCATACATCTTTTCATAGATAACATGAGCGCCGAGTTTGAGAAGCTCGTTGACAACCTTACCGACCATTTTTTCGTTGCCGGGAATGGGAGTTGCCGAAATGATAACATAGTCATTGGGACAGATTTCAACTTTTCTGTGGTCTGAAAATGCCATTCTTGAAAGAGCTGACATGGGCTCACCCTGACTGCCCGTTGTTATAATAACAAGACTGTCAGCAGGATATTTATTTATTAAATCCGCATTGATAAGCACGTTATCGGGAATATTGAGATAACCGAGCTGCGCACTGATGTTGACAACATTTTCAAGGCTTCTGCCGATAATTGCAACCTTTCTGCCCAGAGAGGCGGCAACATTGATAATCTGCTGAACTCTGTGGATATTCGAAGCAAAGGTTGCAACAATGATTCTGCTTCTGCCCGCCCTTCTGAAAAGGACTTCGAAGGATTCGCCTACCTTGCGTTCACTTTCGGTATATCCGGGTCTTTCGGCGTTTGTGGAGTCGGAAAGAAGCGCAAGAACACCTTCTTCGCCGAGCTTTGCAAAACGGGCAAGGTCAATCATACCGCCGTCAATGGGGGTGCTGTCAACCTTGAAGTCGCCGGTCTGGACAACCGTTCCGCATTCGCAGCTGATTGCAAGCGCAATCGCATCGGGAATCGAATGGTTGACATGAATTGCTTCAACGGTAAATCCTCCGAGCTTCACAACATCTCCCGGAGCAATTTCGTGAAGCTTTGCGCTTGAGAGAATTCCGTGCTCTTTGAGCTTACCCTGTATAAGACCGATTGTGAGCTTTGTTCCGTAAACGGGGATATTGACTGTTTTGAGAAGATAGGCAAGACCGCCTATATGGTCTTCGTGACCGTGGGTTATAACAATACCCTTTATCTTTTCGGCGTTCTTTTCGACATAAGTAAAGTCCGGAATAACGAGGTCTACGCCGAGCATTTCGGGATCGGGGAACGAAAGACCGCAGTCAACAAGAAACATATCGTCTTTATATTCATAAAGCGTCATGTTCTTTCCGACTTCATTGAGACCGCCGAGGAAAGAAATTTTTATCGGAAGCTCATTTGTTTTTCTGTATTTCTTCGCAGAACCGTTTCTTGATTTTGAAGCTGAGTTTTTCTTTGACTGCTTCTGCTGATTTGAACGGTTCCTCTGCCATTTCTGATTTTGCTTTGTTTTTTGTGCAGATTTCTGATTATTATCTTTATTCTGTGTGTTGTTCTTTTTCTGCATATAATCTCCTGTTCTGTTTTGATTTGATATATCTGAAATCGTCATATTCTATGTTATCGGGGGCAAAAGCAGAATTTTTCCACTTCGTCTGCTCATACCCCACAGTATATAATATCTTTTTCTTCTTATAATGTCAAGTATATAATATTATTATATTATATATCAGCCGTTGGCAGAACCGATAATTTCTTCAATATCCGCACAAAGCTCACTTGCAATTTCCGCCGTATCCGCCTCTGCAAAGACTTTTATTTTCTCTCCTCCTCTTTCGGGTATCAGAAGAAGACTGCCTTCTTCACGGATAAGTCTGACCCCCTCGCCCGAAATGTTTTTTTGCGCACCGATAACATCGGAAAGCTTTGACACGGGAAAATTGACGGAAAAGATTTTGCTCTCAATGTGCTTTCCGGGAATTTCCGATGCAAGCATATCAAGTGTCATGCTCCTCTCATTCATAACCGAAACAAGCTTTGCACACATAAAAAGCGCATCCCTTACAAAAACCTGTTTTTTTGCAAGCTTTCTTGCCGTTTCGTCGGAATTATCAGCAGGAGTCGTCATATACCGAAGAATCCTTCTTCCGCATTTTTCCGCAAGAGAATCAAGATACGAGGGTGCGGTATAAGGAACGGCAACATCTCTGCCCTTTCTCATTTCATCAAGACAGCAAATTGCGAGAAGCTTTTCAAATCCGATTTCTCCGTTTTCCGTTTCGGCATAAACATGGGTTCCGCTGTTGCTTATAACAAAAAATGTTTCCGCTTTTTCGTTTGTCTTCATGCGGTAAAAGCAGTTGTTCATCATATCGGATATTTTATTGTTTCCGCATTTTACTCCGACCGAAAATTCATTGAAAACAACTTCGGTCTGTTTCAGAAGCTCCTGAAAATAAAGCATTTTCAGCCCCGACATATCGGATATTTCACCGATTGTTTTTTCGTCTGTAACACGGAACTCGCATCTGTTCATTGCGCCCTCAATCTCCCTTTCAAATGCTCTGCAAGGGGGAAGACCGTTTTTTCCGCAAAGAGAAATTCTGTTTTCATCGGTGCAAGAAACGAACATTCCCGAATCAAGCGAACAGTAATTGACAAGAAAATCAAGCTCCGCTTCAAAGCATTCGCCGAAATCCCATACAGCACTTCCTCCGTCGGAAAGCCCCGACAAAAGCGCAAGATGCATAACCGAGGATTTTTTTGTTCCGTCGTGACCGACACCGATTTTCTTTCCGTGTTCCGAAGACGAAACGGCATATCCGAGTTTCACGCAGGTTCCGGCATTGAGCAACGCTCCGTTTTTTTCGTCGATACCGTTATCCCCGAGGAAATCCGACCTGATATTTCCGTATTTCACATTATCCGAAACAACCGCACCCGAGCCGATTATTTTACCGGGCCATATAAGAACATACGGCTTTACGCTTGCGTTTTCACCGATTACGCAGCCCGACCCCGCAACGCTACCCTCAAACATTGCCGCACCTTTTTTTAATGCGGCACCCGTGCAGATAACGGCACCCGTTACCGAAGAATCAGCAGAAACAGAGCTGTTTTCAAGAACGGCGCTTCTTCTGACCTTTGCGTTTTCTCCGATAAAACAGTTATCGTCAATAACGGCACAGGGACCTATAACGGCGCCGTCGGCAATCTCGACATCCGAACCGATATAGACGGGAGGATTGATAACATAATCGCCTTGGGGGAGTTTGTCTTTCACATAAATTCCGCTTGCACTTTGCTTTACGGGAATGCCGAATTTTCCGTCAAACGCATCTCTCTGACATTTCAGAAATGCATCGGTATTTCCCACATCGCACCAATAGCCGTCGGTATGATAGCAGTATATCGGCATATCTCTTTCAAGCATGAGAGGAAATAAATCCGATGCAAAATCATATTTTTTCCCCTTGGGAATGAGCTTCAGGCATTCGGGATTCATGATATAGACGCCCGTGTTTGCAAGACTGCTGATCGCCTGACTCCACGACGGTTTTTCAAGGAAGCCGCGCACTCTGTTTTCTTCGCCGACATTGACAATGCCGTATTCACGGGGGTCTTCCGCATCGGTTGCAACTATCGTCACCATCGCACCGCTTGCCTTATGATACAGCATGATTTTTTCAATATCAAAATCGCACACGGCATCTCCGCTGATAACAACAAAAGGTTCTTTGAAATCCGCAGCGGCATTTTTAACGCATCCTGCCGTTCCGAGAGGCTCATCTTCTCTTATAAAATCGAGTTTCAGATTCTTATATCCCCGTTCATAGGCGTTTTCAATGATATGGGGAAGATATCCGAGGGTTACCGCCGCATGGGTTACTCCTCCCGAAACAAGAGTATCAAAAACATATTCGATTATCGGTTTACCGAGTATTCTTGCCATGGGTTTCGGTGCGGTGCAGGTCATGGGTCTCAGTCTGCTCCCCTCGCCGCCTGCCATTATAACAGCTTTCATTAAATCAGCTCCCGTTAAGTTATTCTGCTTTATTATTGGCAAAAATATCGGAAATAACCGATTTTCTATTGTTAAATGAAAAAACAGATGATATAATGATAAAAAATATTATTCAATCGGAGATAAATATGTCTGAACTCAAAAAAGTTGATATTTTTACCGACGGAGCCTGCTCGGGAAATCCGGGCCCCGGAGGATGGGGTGCAATTCTTCGCTACGGCGGTCATGAACTCGAGCTCAGCGGCGGCGAGGCATCAACAACAAACAACCGCATGGAGCTGACGGCTGTTATAGAGGCTCTCAAAAAACTCAATCAGAAATGTGAAGTTACAATATATACGGATTCAAAATATGTTGCGGATGCATTTTTGCAGGGATGGATATGGAACTGGATGAAAAAAGGCTGGAAGAAATCCGACGGAAAGCCCGTTCTCAATCCCGAGCTCTGGAAAACTCTCATATCCGAAATCAACAAGCATGAATACAAAATCGTCTGGGTTAAGGGTCACGCAGGTCATCCCGAAAACGAAAGATGCGATGTTCTTGCAACAACTCAGGCGGCAAAATTTTCTTGATAAACGAAAGGGGTTTTATTATGAAAATTTTAAGCATTATTTCTGTGTTTCTCTGCATTTCAACGGCTGTTATAACTGCACTTTCGCAGTTTCTTCCGTTTTTCACAAAAAAACCGCTTCATTCAAAAATGCTCTGTTCATCGCTGTTTCTTCTGACAGGCATTTTTGCGGCAATCACAAGTCAGTTTTCACCCTACTCAATTCTCATGATTACGGCGCTGTTTTTCGGACTTCTCGGAGATTTCTGGCTCGATTATAAACACAGCAGATATTTTATGACGGGCGTTCTTTTCTTTTCAATCGGGCATCTGATTTATCTTTATACTTTCATTCTTCACTGTCAGCCCTCGCTTTTAACATATTGGAAGCAGATACTTCTGGGTTTCCTCGGTCTTTGCGTTGCGGCGGTGCTTGAGGTTATCATTGATAAAATCAGGTTTCCCAAAGACAGAAGAATAATGATTCTTTATTCGTTTCTTCTGATGTTCTCATTCATTTTTGCAGTTTCAAGAGGTGTTGTTTCGATAATAAACGGCGAAACCGGATTCGGTGCCTGCCTTGTTGCGGCAGGAGGACTGTTTCTTCTTTCGGACACCTTCCTTGCCGTTTCGCTTTACGGGAAGCCCAAGCTCAGCTTCAACGATAAGCTTGTTGCTTTCACATATTTCCCTGCGCAGGCATTATTTGCATTAAGCATACTTTTCAAATAAAGAATCAAAACAAAAGCACGGATTGTTTCAGCTGTGAAACAGTCCGTGTTTTTCTGTCATACATCGTCCCGACGGCGCATAGATTTTTACAGAAGCAAATAATCAATGAATCCGGAGGAATTACAATGGCTGTCAACAATATTTATAACGATATTGCCGCAAGAACGGGCGGAGATATTTACATCGGAGTTGTGGGTCCCGTCAGAACGGGAAAATCCACTTTCATCAAAAAATTCATGGAAAACATGGTTCTGCCGAACATCGAGGATTCCTTGCGCCGTGACAGAGCAACGGATGAGCTCCCTCAGTCATCGGCAGGCAGAACAATAATGACAACGGAGCCGAAATTCATCCCCGAGGATGCCGTTGAAATAACGCTCCCGTCAAAATCAAAAATGAAGGTACGCATGATAGACTGCGTGGGATATATCGTTCCGTCGGCACTCGGATATATCGAAGGAGAAAATCCGAGAATGGTCAAAACTCCGTGGTTTGAGGAGGAAATACCGTTCAATATGGCGGCAGAAACGGGAACGCGCAAGGTTATAACGGAGCATTCAACAATCGGACTTGTTGTTACAACAGACGGTTCGATAAGTGAAATTCCCAGAAGCGAATATGCAGAAGCCGAAAAAAGAGTTATAAACGAACTCCGCGAACTTCACAAACCCTTTGTTGTTCTTCTCAACTGCGTTGAGCCAACCTCCCCCGCATCCCGGAAGCTTGCATCGGAAATGACGGATGAATACGGCGTTCCCGTTGTTGCCGTCAACTGCCTTGAACTCGGTCAGGACGATATTTTCGACATCCTTTCGCAGGTTTTATCCGAATTCCCGATAAAGGAAATAAGAGTTGACTTGCCGGGCTGGATAACCTCTCTTGATAAAAACCATTGGCTTCGTTCCGATGTTTTCGGAAGAATAAGCTCTCTTGCGGAAGGCTTGAAAAAAGTGAGCGACATAAAGGATTTTTCAGAAAAGGTTTCATCGGGCGAACATATAACCGCTTCAAACATCGAAAGCATGAATCTTGCAACCGGAAGCGCAAAAATCAATATTGCTCTCCACCCTGCACTTTTCTTTAAAATCATCGAAGAAGAAACGGGAATAGCCGTTGAAAACGAGCATGAGCTTATGCAGAAAATCAAGGAATTATCCGCCGCACAAAGCGGATATAAGCGCATACAGAACGCCCTTGATGAAGTTGAAGCAACGGGTTACGGCATAGTTCTGCCCGACATCGAAGATTTGTCGCTTGAAGAACCCGAAATAATGAAGCAAGGCGGAAGATACGGCGTCAGACTCAGAGCAAGCGCACCGTCGCTCCACATCATGAAAGCCGATATTCAGACCGAGGTTGCACCGATAGTCGGTTCCGAATCGCAGAGCGAGGAACTGATAAAATATCTTCTCAAGGAATTTGAGGAAAACCCGTCAATGATCTGGCAGTCGAATATTTTCGGCACATCGCTCCATCAGCTCGTCAATGAAGGGCTTCACAACAAGCTTTACAGAATGCCCGGAGATGCAAGACTGAAGCTTCGCGAAACACTTGAAAGAGTTATCAACGAAGGTTGCAGCGGTCTTATCTGCATAATATTATAAAATCATCCCCATGATTCCGGTGAACTGCCCCAAATTGTTCGGACAGTACAAAAACACCCCTATGGCAGAAATATTTAATTAAGCGACATACTGACTTCGTTTTTCAAGCGGAGTCAGTTTTGTTTTTAACTGGATTCTTTCGTTGTTGTAAAAGTGTATGT
>JAZSAH010000059.1:0-4784 GCA_045601745.1 Acutalibacteraceae bacterium | reverse complement strand
GTGCTGACTGATATTTTGCTGTTAAGCTCAAATTCTTCAATTTCAAGCCCCTGTGTTTTATCACACATAACCCGAAGCATAGCGATTCTCAGCTCATCGGGCATGGTCTGATTTTCGCAGTCATTTGAAGCCATTTTTCTTCTTACATATTGCTGTGAAGCGGGAAGAAATATTCCCTTATCCGCATCAACACTTTTCATTGCAGATTTCATAAGCAGATAATGCCCTATCGTCGGCGGATTAAAGCTTCCGCCTAAAACTACAATCTTTTCCATCTATATATCAATTCCTTTTATTTATGTTATTTCCCACCTTACTTTTTCACTTTCAAAAGGCTGCGGGATTTCAAGCTTTGAGAGCATGTCTTCTATTTTCTCTGATGGGACAACATCCTTGCGGTTTGCATTTCTGCGAAGTTGTTCTTCCCATTCCGTTTCAAGAAAAACTATCTCCACCCCTGCACCGTACTGTTCAAAAAGAGAAATCCATTTTCCTCTTGTTGCTTCCGTAATGTCTGTCGCATTCCACACAAAGGGTTGTTTATTCCTGAGATATTCCTTTACCGTTTCCTGTGCAACCGAAATAACCTTACCCTAATTGTCAGTAGGAAGAACCTTAAGCTGTTTTCTGATTTCATCAAGCGACACCATGGGTAAATCGGGATAATTTTCTGAAATCCATGTGTCCTTACCCGTACCCGGCAAGCCTGACATCAGAATCACCTTACCCCAGGTATCGTTGAACATTTCCTGATCGCGCCACGTTGTTTTCTTTAAGAAATACGCTCTTTGCGAAAAATCATTTTTAAATGAATACGGTTTTTCAAAACACCCCAGTTCTTCTGCAATCATTTTGCAATATTCATTTCTTTCAAGATAACCTTCTTTATCGTAACATTCTCTGCCGAGCACATCGGCATCGCTGAGAATACAAAGCTTTTTCAGATTAAAGCCTTTTGCAAGTCTGCCGGCAGATGCAACTCTGAAAATTTTATGCTCGGAATTTTTTTCTTTTATTATATGTGGCGGAAAAGAATGATACTTAATCAAAAAGCAGATACTTTCCCTTAATTGTTGCTTTTCTTCGCTTCCGCAAAGGCCGAAATCTCTCCACAGAATTTCTCTTGCCATTAGTGCACTTTTAGATGCATGACCTGGGGCGACAATCTTTCCGTCCTCAATTTTTGTGCATTTAATTTTTCCGATATCGTGAAGAAGTGCAGATAAAAACAGAACAACTTTATCTTTTTCAGAGCTTTCACGGTAGTCAGGAAGTTTTATCAATTCTTCACAAACACATTTCGTGTGACAGTAAACGTCGCCTTCCGCATGATGCTCGGGATTCTGCTGAATCTTACTCATATCCCTGAGCAATGAACCCAACTGAGTTTTTTCCAATTTACCCCATTGTATTTCCGTTTCGTCTGCAACGGGAATGCAATTCAACACTTCATTAAAACTTTCACTGTAAGACATAATTGTCAGCCTTCTTTTTTTAACTGATTAGGAATAATCGGTCTTGACTGCCAATGTGTTTTTGATTCATTTACACACTGATAAAAGGAGCTTCTTACAAATTTAACCCTTTCTTTGACAACACCGTCTTCTTCAACTTTTATATACAATCCTTCCATTGTAAGAGATGGGTCGGTTTCTCTTACGTTTCTTTCAACATCAAGGTCATATTTTTCAGCAAGGGATTTCAAAACCTCAATGTGGTTTTCCGTAATGAAATTTGAGTTACCGAGATACTTCAGAATGTCTTCTTTTGCTTCGAAAACACCTTCAGCCAACACGGGCACGGAAGAAATGATTCCAATCTTGTCCGTCAGCTTTCTTCTTTCGTTTGTGCTGAGAAAAACATCTCTTTCCCTGTCGTAAATATCAAATTCCATAAAATAATCAGGCAGAGCATCATAAAAGACCGTATGCTTTGCGTACATCCACTCGCCATACATGATATATCGGCTGCCAAGCACACTGAAAAACAAGTCTTTATGTGTGTTTGCCCACTGTTTCATAAGATTATAGTGGCGCTCTCGGAATCCGCCGTCGAGATAATGTCCCCTGCTCTGCAAAAGCAAATTACCGTTACCGTCAAAAGAAACCGCAGAATTTGCTCCGTCTATTTTTTCTTCTATCACAATATTTCTGCCGAAAATATTTTCAAAAGGAATCTGCCGTAAATCTTCATCGCCGGGCTGAAGCCTTGAGCCCTGCAGATGCTGTGTACGGGGATATTTGATTAAGCTGTAATCCATTTTATTCACCTTCAATCGTCGCAATCATCAAAAGGTGTCCGTTCACCCCGTCAAAATGAAGCTTGGTGACACCGCATTCGTTAAAATACTCTGTGAGTAAGTTTTTTGTAAGCAAATGTATATGCTCAGGGTTGTTATCCTCTTTTGACGGCACTGAAACAACAACATATTTTTTAGCCATTTTCACCGCGGACTTTATTGCCTTTCTGACATCGGGAATGTGTTCGAGAACTTCAAGCAATGTAATAACATCAAACGATTTATCAGGGAAAGGCTGAGTGCAAATATCCGCTTTGACAACATTCAGCCTTTCAATTCCGCCGTTCTTTATATCGGAAAGCATTTCCACACGCTTATCAAGAACATCAATTGAAGTTACCTCAATATACGGGAACCCTTCCAGAAACGGGAAAAGGAACACTCCTCTTCCGCTTCCGACATCAAGCAGATTCTCAAAATAAATGCTTTTGAGAAAGCCTAAAACTTTATTAACTCTGGGCAAAGTTTCTTTCTTTTTGAAATGATAAATCTTAAAACCGTTTTCATCGGCAAACCTGAATATCTCTTCTTCATTTCCGAGGGATAATTCACAGCTGCTTTTGCCTGTGCGTTCAGCGTATCCTTTTATTGCCGCAAATAAAAGTTCGCTCCAATATCTTTCTTCCATTTTTGTCACATCCGTTTGAGTTTTTTACTTCTGACATATGTTAAACGGTCAGCTTTCTTATTTTTTCTTCTGAATTACCTGCCTTGAAATTGTAAACAGGTCTGATAGCTTTGACTGTATTCGAAGATGATAAACAACACTTACTTGTTAAGAGCTTTATCATCGGTAATCAATTTTTTCTTTACGCTTTCCGAAAGTTTAAAATCGTCACAGCGATATGCCTTAATCATATGCTTTGTTCTATTTGTAATAACAACATAATAAAGGTCGCCGACTTCTGTTTTCTCATATGAATCAAAAGGTATATCTACTCTCTCAGTACGTTGGTCACAATCAAGAATCACTGAATATATATAGCCTGGTTCATCACCAGAGTCTTCAAATTCATGTTTACTGACACACTTTGCAATCTTAATTATATAATCCGAATTGTTAAGGTCTTTCATGTCTGACAAATAGTTTCTATGGTCAACAACACCAAAAATAGTACTACCAAGTGCTAAAATTATACCGAAAAACACAAAAAAAATAGCCCAGCCATTTTCGAACTCATTCCTGAAAAGTGAAACTATTATAAGAACAAAACCTATAACTCCACACAAGGCAATCAGCCACTTTCCGCCTTCTGTAAGGTTAAAATCTTTTTTTATAGTTTCTTCTGTAACAATCTTCTTTTTTTCATTTGCCATACTTTCACACTACCTTTTTGTTATATCTTGAAAATCAGTACCCGCAAGCTTTATCAAGCATTTCCATAATCCAGTCTTTTCTTGCCAGAGTATCAATCCATTCTTCGGGAATGCCGTTTTCGCCGCCGATGCCGTAATAAATACCTGCAAGTCCGCCTGCGATTGCGGCAACTGTGTCCGTGTCACCGCCAAGCTCAACGGCTTTGATAACGCACTCGCTGTAGCTTTCTGAATTAACGAAGCTCCATACCGCCGCCTCAAATGAGTCGATAACATAGCCCGAGCTTCTGATTTTTTCTCTCGGATAATCCTTCATCTGAGGGATTTTTTCGCATTCGTCAACGCAGCAGCGGAGATTGGTAATCGCTTCTTCTTTTGACATTCCGCTCATAAGATTTTCCGCAATCTGAACATAGAGTCTGCATGACATTAGCGAGATTTCGTGTGCATGGGTAAGCGATGACAAATCAAGGATATCATCCACGGTATGCACAACAAACGCAATGGGCAGAATTCTCATAAGAGAGCCGTTGCCGTTATCGTTGAAGCCTCTGCCGCCGCAACGGGTTGCGGAATATCCGTTTTTATACTTTCCGACAGCGGTTAATGTGGTATGACCGATATCAAAGCATTCACCGTGAGGACAGTATTCGTTTTCGTCAAACCAACGAACGAACCTTTCCATCACGTCATCACAGTCAAGCTTTTTTGTTTCAAGCATACTGTCGAGAGTTGCAAGCACCATTGAGCTGTCATCTGACCACGTGCCTGCAGACTGATTGTGAGTACCGTAACCCATCATGCCCGTAACCTTAAAGGTATCACGCTCCCTGAATTCAAAGGGTACACCGAGCGCATCGGCAACAATCAGACCAAGCATTCCGCTTTTTAAATATTCTGTGTTTTTAAATTTCATATTATATTACACCCCATAAAATCATTCTGTTCTGATTGTTAAATACTGTTTAATTCTGTATAAATTAATTCATATATCTTGGGGTCAACGCAGCAAAACACAACTTTCATATCATAGCCACTGTTTTCTTTAAGCCAGCCGTACACCGTTTTCACTGCGATTTTGCAGGCTTCCTTTTTGGGATAGCTGAATTTTCCCGTAGAGATTGAGGGGAATTCAATGCTGTGAATTCCGTGCTCTTTAGCTGTATCA
>JAZSAH010000058.1:0-7306 GCA_045601745.1 Acutalibacteraceae bacterium | reverse complement strand
CCAGCGAGAAGGAGTGTTAACGCCGTAAACAAAAGACTGGATGCACTGCTTAACTTCTTTTTGAGTTAAATTATCAACTTTAACGAAAGGTGCAAGATATGTATCAAATGAGGAGAAAGCCTGAGCGCCTGCCCATTCATTCTGCATAATACCGAGGAAGTTAACCATCTGATTGCAAAGAGTTGCAAGGTGGCTTGCAGGTGCGGAAGTAATCTTACCTGTTACGCCGCCGAGGCCTTTCTGAATGAGCTGTCTGAGAGACCAGCCTGCACAGTAGCCTGTGAGCATGGAAAGGTCATGAAGATGGATATCTGCGTTTCTGTGGGCATTGGCAATTTCGTCATCATAGATTTCTGAAAGCCAGTAGTTAGCTGTTATAGCACCTGAGTTGCTGAGAATAAGACCGCCTACGGAATAGGTAACGGTTGAGTTTTCCTTAACTCTCCAGTCGGTTACATTAACATAGCTGTTAACAAGCTCTTTATAGTCAAGAATTGTTGACTTGAGGTTACGGAGCTTTTCACGCTGTCTGCGGTAGAGGATATATGCCTTTGCGATATCAGCATAGCCTGCCTGAATGAGAACGGACTCAACGCTGTCCTGAACATCTTCAACAGCGATTAAATTGTTCTGGATTTTGGGTTCGAAATCTGCGGTTACCTTGAGTGCGAGAAAATCAATAGTTGAGGGATGATACTGCTTTTCCTGGGATTCAAACGCCTTTTTGATAGCTTCTGCGATTTTGGTAATGTTGAATTCTGCTGTTTTGCCGTCTCTTTTGATTACCTGATACATACCGTCTTTCCTTTCGTTTCATATATGTGAATTTTATTATAACCAAACACTATATATTGTGCCCATCGGGCAGCAAATATGATATTAACAAATAAATATGGTTCTGTCAATGGTTTTTACAAGATATTGTGTAAGAATTTTTAACTTTGTGAATAATGCACTATATGTGTATTGTTATTTGGGTATTTTTTCATGCTCCGCGTATTTCGCATTCATCTACATATTGAAGCATGATTTTTTTCATCCGTTCCATCTCGTCACGGGGAACAGCCGACATACCGAAACCGATAAGTTCACCCGAGTCAATAAAGCCCTGAAGATAGTGGCGTTTTGCACCTTTAATCATTTCACCGAGTCCGTTCATGCCAAAAACACTGTGAAATTCACGCACAACGGTTGTTCTGAATTCATAATCAACCTTGCCTTCAAGCAGGAAAGAAATGCTCTCTTTTATTTTTGAAATATCATAGCCCGTTATTCCGACTGTCTGAGCGTACAGTTCAGGGGAATTCTTAATATCCATGGCAACATAATCAACAAGGCCCTTTTCAACAAGGTCACGGAGCTTTTCGGGGAAGGTGCCGTTTGTATCGAGTTTCACGGAATATCCGAGGTCTCTGACCTTTCTGATGAAGTCTTCGATATCACTCTGCAAAAGAGGTTCACCGCCCGTTATCGCTACTCCGTCAAGAATGCCTGCCCTCTTCTTAAGAAAAGCAAAAATTTCGTCTTCGGAATACTCACTCTGTTTTTCGGGGTTAATAACCAATCTCGAATTGTGGCAGAAGGGACATCGGAGATTGCAGCCCGCCGTGAATATTGTGCAAGCCATTTTTCCCGGATAATCGAGAAGCGTCAGTTTCTGTAAGCCTTGAATGTTCATAATGTATTCCCCCTTTATCGGACAGAGTTAGTTGCAACTAAATCAGTGGTGTACGCCTATAATAACACAATATATTGTGTTTTGCAATACCTAAAACCACAAAATTTTGATTATTTTTAAATTTTTCGCAAAAAAAGACGGCAAACCTGTTGAAGGTCGCCGTCGAAAACCGTTATTCTTACGATTATTCAGCCTTTTCTTCCTTTTTCTTATGGAAAAGAATCTTGTCAACGGGGAAATAGAGGAAGAACTGAACTGCAGAGCAGATCATTGTTGCAATATTCTTTGCTGCAACTTCTTCAAGACCCCAGCCGACAAACACTTCCTTGAGAGTGGGGTTAAGCCACGCTGAGAAGAAAATGAGGGCGATGGTGAAAACTATGTAGATGGGGAGAGCAACCGCAACATTTGCACCTGAATTGAAGGTCTTTTCTTTGTTGACAAAGAAAGCAACAATCTGAGCAATAATGTTTGCAACATTGCTTACGATGAAGTAGCCGAGACCGCCTACTGCAACGGGATAAACGAATACCCACCATGCAAAGTCCTGATTATAGAGCTCTGCGATAGGAGGAATGAGGTTAAGAGTGTTGAGAAGAACAAACTGAACTATCATTGCAAGAAGACTTACAACGATGAATTTTACGAACTGCCAGATTGTAACAAGAAGCGAGCCCTTGCTTTCGGCAGCCTTATCGATCTGATTTAATTTGCCCATAATAAAATCTCCTGTCTTTATAAATTCAATGTATTATACCATATTAATATAATGATTGGCAAGTCAAAAATTGACATTAATTTTTGTGCATTTTTACTCAACCGTTTTAATAATCAACGGTTTCAAATCGGGTTTCTCTTTTCCGAAAGTCAAGGAAGACATAAATTGCTCTGATGCTTTTTCAAACACAGATTCGTCGTTTGCATATAAAACGGCAACAACATCGCCTTTCTCGGCATAGTCACCCGTTTTCTTATGAAGAATAATTCCCGCAGAGAAATCAATTTTATCCTCTTTTTTCATTCTGCCTGCGCCAAGTGAAACACATACCGACCCGATGCCTGCAGTATCCATATGAAATATATATCCGTTCTCCGGCATTATTACATTATATATATAGGTTGCGCGCGGAAACAAATCCGTATTACGGATATAATCGGGGTTGCCGCCCTGAAGAGAAATCATCTCGCAGAGTTTTTCAAATGCGGAACCGTCACGGATTTTCGAAAGTGCAATTTCTCTGCATTCATCATAGTTCCCTATATCCGCAAGTTCAAGCAGCTTTGCGGCAAGTGAAACGGATACTTCTGTCAGGTCTTCGGGACCGTTGCCCTTTAATGTTTCAACAGCCTCAATAATTTCGAGTGAATTACCGATATTATGACCGAGAGGAATATCCATATCGGTTATAAGTGCTGCGATTTTTCTGCCTGCTCCCCTGCCGATTTCAACCATTTTACGGGCAAGCAATGATGCGGATTCTTCATCCTTCATAAACGCACCGCTTCCGCACTTGACATCGAGAACAATGCAGTCAGCACCGCCTGCAAGCTTTTTACTCATGATACTTGAAGCAATCAGAGAAATATTATCGACCGTTGCTGTTACATCACGAAGGGAATAAAGCTTCTTATCGGCAGGACAAAGATTACCTGACTGGCCCGTTACACACATTCCGCATTCATTGACAACAGAAATAAATTCCTTGGATTCGAGAGAAGTTCTGAAACCGGGAACAGATTCGAGTTTATCAACCGTACCGCCCGTATGACCGAGACCTCTGCCACTCATTTTGGCAATTCTGACACCGCATGACGCAACAACGGGTGCAACGATAAGAGTTGTTTTATCGCCTACGCCGCCTGTCGAATGCTTATCGCCCGTTATTCCGTCAATTCCCGATAAATCAGCCATATCGCCTGAACGAGCCATTGCATCAGTCAGTTCAAGTGTTTCACGCTCATTCAGACCGTTGAAACAGATTGCCATCAGAAGTGCAGAAAGCTGATAATCGGGAACACTTCCGTCTGCGGCAGAAAATGCAAAATAATCAATTTCTTCTTTTGTCAGTTCTTTTCCGTCACGCTTTTTTCGGATAATATCAACAAAATTCATATCATACCTCTCGTTTATCGAATGATAAAGGTAACAATTCAGATAAGGCTGCTGTTTTATAATCATCGGCTGTTTTTGCAATTATTATTTCGAAATCAGGGTTACAGAATTCTTTCATAACCTGTCTGCAAACTCCGCAGGGCGGGCAATAATTCACGGGGTTTTCTTCCGAAGAATCACCGCCGACAACCGCAATTTTAAGAAAATCCTTTTTTCCCTCGGAAACAGCCTTGAAAAAAGCGGTTCTTTCAGCGCAGTTAGTTGGCGAAAATGCGGAATTCTCGATGTTGCATCCGGTGAAAACCGTGCCGTCTTTACAAAGAAGTGCAGCACCGACGGAAAAACCCGAATACGGTGAATAAGACATCTTTCTCGCTTCAAGAGCAAGTTTTATAAGGTCGGAATTATTCATTCTGCCGCCTCCAGAGCGATTTCAATCATCTTATTGAATGTCTGTTCTCTTTCAAGGGCTGTGCACTCCTCTCCGCCGGAAAGAGGACAATCGGATATGGTGCAGATTGCAAGAGCTTTTTTTCCTGCTCTTGCAGCATTCATATAAAGCGCCGCACTTTCCATTTCAACGGCAAGAACGCCCATTTTCTGCCAATCGGAAAGACTGTTTGCATCATCATAAAATGTATCGGAAGAAAAGAGATTGCCGATAAATGGCTTTACCCCAAGCTTCTCGGCAGCTTTAACGGCGTTGCAAAGCGTACCGTAATCTGCAATCGGAGCAAAATCTCCGGGCAGATTGAACTGTTTTGCATAAGAAGAATTGGTGCATGAACCCATACCGAAAACAACATCACGAAGTTTCAGTTCGGGGCTTATTGCACCTGCCGAGCCGACCCTTATAATAGTTTCAACATCGTAAAAATTAAAAAGCTCATAAGAATAAATTCCTATCGACGGAATACCCATTCCCGATGCCATAACAGAAACTCTTTTGCCTTTATAATTCCCCGTATAACCTTGAACACCTCTTGTATTATTGACAAGAACGGCGTTTTCGAGAAAATTCTCTGCAATATATTTGGCTCTCAGGGGGTCACCCGGCATAAGAACCGTTTTTGCAAATGCATCTTTTTCAGTTGCCGCAATATGCGGTGTGGGTAACTTACTCATAACACTTCTCCCCTCTTAATAACCTGTTACTTCTTGATTTTTAACAAGCTTTACTATTGCACTTGTACCGAGTCGTTCACAGCCGAGATTGAGATAATCCTCTGCATCCTCGAATGAACGGATACCTCCTGCAGCTTTCATGCGAACATTCTCACCGATATTGGCAGAAAAAAGAGCGATATCCTCTCTCGTTGCACCGCCTTTTGAAAATCCGGTTGAGGTTTTTATAAAGTCAGCACCCGATTCTGTAACAACACGGCACATTTCTTTTTTCTCATCATCGGTAAGAAGGCAGGTTTCAATGATAACCTTTAATATTTTGTTACCGCAAGCATTTTTTACTGCTTTTATTTCATTAAGTATTTCATCAAACTTTCCGTCTTTAGCCCAACCGACATTGATAACCATATCAATCTCATCGGCACCGTTTTCAATAGCATTTTTTGCTTCAAAAGCCTTGACGGCAGTTGTTGAATAACCGTTCGGGAATCCTATAACGGTGCAGATTGTAAGCTTTCCGCCGACATATTCCGATGCCTGTCTGACATAAGAAGCGGGAATACAGACGCTTGCGGTTTTATATTTCATGCCGTCATCGCAAATCTGTTTTATGTCATTCCATGTTGCATCAACAGCAAGAAGCGTGTGGTCACAATGTGAAAGTATGTTGTTAATATCCATTTTTATTCTTCCTCCAGAGCATATTTTTCAACCATCCTTGCAACTCCGTCATCTGCATTTGACGGTGCAGAAAAGCGTGCGCTGTTTTTACAGATTTCATCTCCGTTTTCCATAGCAAACGAATAATAAGCATATCTGAGCATGGTTGCATCGTTTGAAGCATCTCCGAATGTCATGGCTTCCTTGGGGTCAATACCGAGAATATCACAAAGACCGCCGAGTGCAGTTCCTTTGTCTGACCCTTGTGCGGTTGCGGAAACAACCCCTTCAAGTGCCGATGCAAGGAAAAGACCTTTTTCCTTAAAGAAATCAAATATTGTCTTTTTCGAATCCTCATCCGAAAAGAAAACATCAATCAATTCCGCACCCTTACCCTTTGTTTCTTCGGAAATATCGTCGCATATGATAAGTCTTGACACAAAATCCTCAAGAAATGCAGAGGGAAGATTAAGATTGCCGAAAAATTTATCGGCACCCTTCTGCGCATAGATATCGCCGTCGATATAAATGTTATAATATACAGGCAGCGTTTTGAGAAGCTCAATTGTTTCGCCGGTTATTTCAGGTGAAACAAGATTTGTATATATAAACCTATTGTTGTTTCTGTCATAAACCGATGCACCGTTTGAACAGATAACATAATCGGCAAACGGAATCTGACTTGTTACTCCGCTTGTAAAATTGAGTGCTCTGCCTGTTGCAATTGATATTTTTATGCCCTTATCATGCGCCGCCTTAAGTGCGGTTTTTGTTCTATCGGTAACAGTGAGATGATCGGGTGACATGAGTGTTCCGTCGAGGTCGGTTGCAATTATTTTTATCGCCATATGTTTCTCCTTAAATTATATATACATATAGTATATAACCAATATTATTCGGTGTCAAACCATATTTTTTCGCATAGTATGTAATGAGGTAAGCCTCAATTTATGAAAGGAATGATTGAAGTGACCGATTACAGCGGATACAGATATCCACAGCGTCAGATAAAAAAATACGATTACTGTCCCGTGTCAATCACTCCTCTGCCCGCAAACCCCGTTGCCGCCATGCTTTATGTTCCCATGCAGAATGACGTAACGACGTTTGACGAAATGAAGGCTTTTGAATGCGGAACTCTTTTCACCGTTCTGAATAAGCCTTTTGCAGGGAAGTGCTGCAGATGAATAACAGAGAAGCTATGCTGAAAAAACTCGGCGCAATACAGTTCACCCTATGGGAAATCCACCTTTATCTTGACACACATCCGAGAGATTTGCAGATGGTTGAACATTATCACAGATGCCATGAAAAATATAAGGCTCTGAAAGCCGAATTTGAGGAAAAATTCTGTCCTCTTACCGCAAAAAAAGCTCAGGGTGCCGAATGGCTGAAAGGCCCGTGGCCCTGGGAAAATCAGGAGTGTGATTGCTGATGTTTGTCTATGAGAAGAAATTGCAGTTTCCCGTTAAAATCAAAAATCCGAATCCGAAATATGCGCAGATAATCATCTCGCAGTACGGCGGACCCGACGGTGAACTCGGCGCATCACTCAGATATCTGAGTCAGCGTTTTGCCATGCCGTATGGTGAGCTTAAAGGATTGCTGACAGATATTGGTACGGAAGAACTCGGACACCTCGAAATGATCGGTGCGATTGTTTATCAATTGACCAAAAATCTTTCGGAAGAAGATATCAAAAAGCACGGCTTTGATGCTTATTTCGTTGA
>JAZSAH010000057.1:0-14330 GCA_045601745.1 Acutalibacteraceae bacterium | reverse complement strand
GCAAGACGGCTGACGTTGACTCCGAGAGGTTTTATCAGCCTTGAAATATACATCGATGTTGCTTCACCCTCAACGGTGGGATTTGTTGCCATGATAACTTCCTTTACGGTGTCATCGCCCAGACGCAGAAGAAGCTCTTTTATGCAGATATCCTCGGGATTTATATCGTTCATGGGTGAAATTACGCCGTGAAGCACATGATATAATCCGTTGAATTCATGGGTGCGCTCAATTGCGATAACATCTCTCGGGTCCTCAACAACGCAGATTGTTGAATTATCTCTCGTCGGAGATGTGCAGATGTGACACACCTCGCCGTCTGTCAGATTACAGCAGACGGTGCATTTTTTTATTGATGTGCGTGCATCGGTTATTGCATCGGTAAATTTTTTTGCCTGTTCGTCGGTCATGTTAAGAATGTGGAAAGCAAGACGCTGTGCGCTCTTTTTTCCGACAGACGGAAGACGGGCAAACTGCTCGATGAGTCTTTCTAAAGACGGTGTGAATCCGTTCATCAGAAAAGTCCGGGGATTGAAAGACCGCCCTTAGCCTTTTCCATGCCCTGCTCCATAGCGTCGTTTGCCTTGCGGATGCTTTCATTGAATGCGGAAATGATGAGGTCCTGAAGCATTTCGATATCTTCGGGGTCAACAACCTCGGGCTTGAGGTTAACGGCAGTTACTTCATGTGCGCCGTTGACAACAACTTCAACTGCGCCTCCGCCGACGGTTGAAGAAAATTCGGTTGCTTCAACCTCCTGCTGGATTTTTGTCATATTTTCCTGCATTTCCTGAATTTTTTTCATCATGTTGCCACCCTGAGGTGCGCCGGGAATTCTTGCTTTCATTATATATAGCCTCCAAATCAGTTATTGTTGAATTTATTTATCTTTGATTTCAAATCCTCAAGCGGATTCTTTTCGGTTTTTGATTTTTCGGGAGTTGAAACTCCGATTTTCATTTTTCTGCCGAGAACTTCATAGACTGCTCTTGCAAGGTCTTTTGAATGAGTATCGGAGCAGATAAAATCAAAAAGCGTAGGGTTATCGGACATGATAATGACTCTGCCGTTTTTAATCATCGCCGTTGTGTTTGCCATAATTCCGAAAAGGGGAATGTCATAAATTCTGATTTTTTCAAGAACATCCGCCCAGTTAGTGAACGGACCGTCGGGAATTTCGGGTTGTTCGGCAGGAGAAGAAGGAAGCGGAGGAGGTTCGGGAGCATTTTCAGGCTCTTTGATTTCGGGCTTCGGTTCTTCTTTTGCAGGCTCGGGTTTCGGTTCGGGAGCCTTGACGGGTTCGGGTTTTTTAACCGGTGCGGGAGCAGAAGCTGCAACACCCTTTTCAAGCAATTCTTCAAGCTTTGAAATGCGTTCTTCAAGACCTTCGGGGATTGCACCGACGGCTGTTGTCGGTGCACACATTTTTATAACCGCCGCTTCAAGCTGAATTTTTTTGTTGGCTGCATTTTTTATGTTTTTTGCAGTCTGTTCAAGAATTTCGATGCATTCAAGAATTTTAGAGAGCTTAAGACTCTTTGCTCTGTTTTTCAGATTCTCAAGCTCATCCTTTGAGCAGACTATCAGCCCTTCGCAGTCGGAAACGGTTTTTGCAACCATGAGATTTCTGAAATGAAGTGTAAGCTCGGTGCAAAGGCTGTCGATATCGCAGCTTTCGCTGTGGAGCTTCGAAACAAGCTTCAGCGAGCTTGTGAAATCGCCGTTTGCAACATATTCCGAGAATGAGAAAAGATGGATTGTGCCTGCAATTCCTGCAGCATCGCTGACTGCGTTTTCGTCAATATCCGTTCCCATTGCAAAGCAGCGGTCAAGAAGCGAGAGAGCATCTCTCATTCCGCCGTCGGCAATTCTTGCAATAAGATTTGCGGCGTTTTCGGTGAGGTTGACATTCTCTTTTTCAGCAACATAGAGAAGTCTGGAGGTTATATCCTCGGGAGCAATTCTCTTGAAATCAAACCGCTGACATCTTGAAAGAATGGTTGACGGCAGCTTATGAATTTCGGTTGTTGCGAGAATAAAAATAACGTGTGAAGGGGGTTCTTCGAGAGTTTTGAGAAGTGCATTGAATGCGCCGATTGAAAGCATATGAACTTCGTCGATGATATAAACTCTGTATTTTGCATTGACGGGAGTGAAATTCGCTTCCTCACGCAAATCACGGATATTATCAACGCCGTTGTTGCTTGCGGCATCGATTTCGATAACGTCGAGAATTGAACCGTTGTCTATTCCGCGGCAGATTTCGCATTCGTTGCAGGGATTTCCGTCAATCGGATTAAGGCAGTTGACCGCTTTTGAAAGAATTTTTGCGCAGGTTGTTTTGCCTGTACCTCTTGAGCCCGTGAAAAGATAGGCATGAGAAATTCTTGAGCTGCAAAGCTGATTCTGCAGGGTTTTTGTTACATGAGGCTGACCGTAGACATCATTGAAATTCTGCGGTCTCCATTTTCTGTATAACGCCTGATACATCTTTTCACTCCTTCAAAAGCAGATTGTTCACACCTGACGGTGTAACGGGTCGTCAGATTGCCGACCCTACGAAAAAAGCATTTCCTTAGTCATATGGCGGCAGGCAGACTGTGGCGCACAAGACTGTCCGCTTAATGCTGCTCGGTTCACCCGCCTGACATGGTTCACGGCGCCCTGTCGCACAGGACCCACACGCCACATGACTAAAGAAATGCCTTGCCTATTCAGATACTTTATTATTATATAATATATTTATAATAATATCAAGAGAAAATTTTATATTTTATAAAATATATTTTACGTAAAAAAGAACAACCGGAAGTTTTCTTCCGATTGTTCTGATTTGATTATGCAACTTTTTAAATTACGGCTTTGAAGCATATAAAGTGCATCCGCTGTTGTTTGCTGCCTTAATTGTAGGAAATTTAACCCAACTGGGAGTTCCTAATGATCCTACTCTGATACCTCTTGTGGAGAGGAAAAACGGTTCATTATTAGAAATTATGCCTTTGTTCCAATATGATTTAGCTGTTGTTTCTGCAACCCAGAAATACACCTGAACACGGTAATAGGCGCCTTTTGTTGCCTTGAAAGATGCGGTGAATGATGATTTATTATAAATGTCTTCATCATACACTAATGAACCGACTGTGCAGTTTTTCTGAGGATCCCATTTAATTATTTTTACCTGATAGGCACCTCTGACGGAATCCTTTGCTCCAATGTCTCCGCCTCCCCAGTCTAATTCTCCTTTACCGCAGGAGAACTTGATTTTACAGGTTGAAGAATTAGCTTTAACATAGAAATATACGGATTTGCCGCCGTATTTGTTGCTTGTATTTTGACAGTTAACGCTTGAAACAGCAGTAGCTGCTGAAGCGTTCAGTGTGAAGCTAAAGCAAGAAATAATAATTGCAAGCATTGAAATAATTGCTATGAATTTTTTTGTTGTTTTCATTATTGTTTACTCCTTTATAATAATTCTTTGTCCCCTAAAAATTTTTCCCTATGTCATAAGCTTTCCTCCTGAAGATTTGTTCCCCTGTTTTATTGTGTCTTTATTATACTTGAAAGATTTCTAAAATTAAATTATGAGAACGTTTAATAAATCTCTAAAATATATTAAGAAATGATTAAGAACTGCAAAATATATTTAATAATAAAAATAATTTACTCACATACGGATAATTTATTGAATAGACTGATAATAAAAACGGTTGGGGGTTCTATGATGAATCAGGGATATTTTTTGGGTTCAAGCGGTAAAAACGGCTTCTTTTCGTGCTTTTCACAGCTTACGCCGAAAATTGAAGGTCAATATACATTTATTATAAAGGGCGGTCCCGGCACGGGAAAATCCTCCATGATGAAAAAAATTGCCTCGGAAATCGAAGATACAGATATTGAATGCGAAAGAATTTTCTGTTCATCCGACCCCTCATCCCTCGACGGAATCATCATCCCGTCGCTTCGGGTCAGCATTGCAGACGGCACCTCTCCTCACACAATCGACCCCGACTATCCCGGCGCAACGGGTGAGATAATAAATCTCGGCGACTGCTGGGATAAAAAACTCCTTTTTGCAAATAAAGAAAAAATAATCGAACTTACCGACAATAATAAAGCCTGCCACCAAAGAAGCAGACGCTTTATTGAATCGGCGTTTTCCATTTTCGGTGACGGCGAAAAAATCTTCCGTGACTGCCTTGACAACGGCAGGGTAATCCGTTATGCATCAAGGCTTGCAAAGAGATATTTCAGAAAACCCGACGGCAGAATCGGTCTTGAAAAGATAAGGCTTCTGGATGCGATTACTCCGAAGGGATATCTTTTTCTTGCCGATACGGTCAATGGAATGTGTGACACGAAAATCGTTTTTGATGACAGCTTCGGTGTTGCTTCGTCTGTTATTATTGACAGACTTCGCACCTATGCCCTCGCAAGCGGATATTCCGTAATTTCAAGCCCGTCGGTAAGCAGAGAAGGTGCGATAAGGCATATTATCATAAAAGAATTGTCGCTCGGATTTTTTACCGCCGATAAATTATGCGACCTCGGAATTGAACCGACAAGAACGGTTTCTCTGCGCCGTTTCTATTCTCCCGACGGATTAACGGCTCACCGTGCAAGGCTCTCATTTTCCGTAAAGGCATCAAAAGAGCTTCTGAATGAAGCGGTCTGCGCATTGAGAATTGCAAAGGATATCCATGATGAGCTTGAGGCGGTCTATATCAAGGCAATGGATTTCGGAAAAACCGATAAAATAACAAAAGCCCTGACGGAAAGAATCCGTCAGAGCGATTGGTATCCTGATGAATATTAATTTTTTATAAGGTCAAATTCATTTTCGGTTAAGATTTTAAAGGTTGTGATTGCATAGTCAAGCTCAAAGCCTGCAATTCTTTTTACAATCTTATATGAATTATAGGCGGTGATTTTTGAAAACTCGGCTGAATACCAAAGATATTCCTCGGGCGTAACGGTGTTTTCTTTAATCAGTTCAATGCCGTTCTTGATTTGAGATGTGTATTTCCTTGCTTCTTCAAGATTATTTTCGTCAAGTCTTTTTCTGTAGCCGATAACATCAAATTCATTTACGGTGCAGATTTCGTCGATATAATCCGTTTCACCGATTGAAACTCTGAAGTGCAGGGATTCTCTGCCTCTGAGACGGTAATCCATGCTTCCGTCTTCTCTTGCTCTGCAGAAGGTGACGAAAAGCTCTTTTCCGTTGTCAAGTTTTATAAATCTGTCCCAGGTAACACCGTCAAAGGTTTCCTTTCTTCCGTCGGCAAATGTTACGGTAACATCAAAATTTTCGGGTTTTTCATAAACAAAACCTTCTTCATTGATTTTCACGGTCTTAAACTCATCAAGGTTGCTTACTTCAATATCCTTGACATAATCCGTGGGATAATGCGCCGTTATTTCAAATTCTTTGTCAAATCCAAGAAAATCTGCAAACATAAAGGTAACAGTGTTTTTTCCTTCTTTCAGTTTGCCGTCTTTGACATGGTATCCCAGACCTGTTTTTCCCATGTCATATACTTTTCCCGAAGAAAAGAAAATTTTTGCTCTGAAAAGGTTACCGTATCTTCCGTCTTCGAGTTCGGTCATATCATGAGCCGTAAATAAAAGCCTTTCCTTATCAATGCGGCGGACTTCGTTATAACCGAGAATGACATTGTCAAGGTCTTCCTGTTCAATATGAAAATCCGTTATTTCTTCGCCGAAATATTCAACGGAAATATCGGATGACTCAATGTCAGGAGTTCTTGAAACAAGGAGAGTATGTTCACCGGGATCAAGATAATACAGCTGTCCGTTGTTGTCAGAATTCAATTGTGCTCTGTAAAAATCCTTTATCTCTCCGTTTTCGGAGTTTTCGGGCACAAAAATCCATGCAAAGCTCTGAATATCCTTGCGATCGCAGATGAAAAGATAATATCCTGCTTTTTCAGCAGTAAAATTAACATAATAAGTATCGGCGCCGTCATCAAAATCAACATGGTTGTTTCCGAGCTTAAGATTTCCTTTGAAGTCAACCTTTTCCGGCATCTTTCCCTGATTTTTGAAATTAATAACCTTTGATTCGTATTCTTCCCCGTTTTCTTCTGCGGCGGGGTCAAGAATATTTACGGCAGGGGTGTTTTCGGGTTTATCTGTTATATTTATATTATAATCTGCTGTTTCAGCGTATGAAGTTGTCGGAATAATATCTTCGGGTTTATTTTTATCCTTGACAACCGATGTGATGCCGATTGTCGAACCCGTGACTACACCTGCAACAACAAGACCCGAAACGATTTTCTGCATGGTTGATGCCGCCGCAATCTTTGCCGCAATTCCGGAACCCGTTGCCGTTGTTGCTGCCGTTGTTGCCGCCGTGCCTGCTGCTGCCGCCGTGCTTGCAACCGCAATACCGGAAAGAATTTTTGCCGCCGATGCGCTTGCTTCAAAGTTCTGCGAAAATGCTTCAAAGGTTGAATTGAGCGCCCATGAAACTGCGCCAAAGGGTGCAACGCTGTATGCAGCGGTGATTCCCTTGCGTTCAAAAAGATTTTTCAGCTCACGGCGTGCAACCCAAAGACGGTTTTTGACCGTTGTAACGGGAATTTCCATGCTTTCTGCAATATCATTGATGCTCATGTCCTCAAAATATTTCATGAGAACGCAGGTTCTTTTTTCCGCACCGAGTTCTTTTATTGCTTCCATAACGGCTGTGCGAAGCTCGTCACGGTCAACGCTTGCATCGGGAGAAAACTCGGTGTTTTCGTCTGCAATAACGGAAAATGCCTTTTCTTCGTCATCGTTAAAGACTCTCGGTTTTCTCTTTTTAAGATAATCTTTGCTCTTGTTTGCAACTATTCTGTTAAACCAACTCATAAAGCTCTCCGTCTTATCAAGGGTGGAAATCTTTGAAAGGGCGGTAATATAGCTGTCCTGAACAATATCCTCTGCTTCATGTTCATCTCCGTTTATCTGCAACGCAATGAAGTATGCCTTTGAACAGGTGAGAGAATAGAGTTCGTCGAAAACAGATTTATCACCGTCTTTGAGCCTGAAAGCAAGCTCATTTATTCTTTCTGTATTGTCCTTCATATTGCTTCCTCCGTATCAGTTTTAATTGCTGACAACCAAAGACGAATCAAAAATGGAGTTGGTCTATAAATTACTGAAAATTTTTAAAAATTTTTTATTTTTCTGCAGACTTCGGCAACGGGCAGACCGACGATGTTGAAATAATCGCCCTCTATTCGTTCAACAAGTCTGCATCCGAGACCCTGAATGCCGTATGCGCCAGCCTTATCCATGGGTTCTTTTGTGGCAACATAGGCGGATATTTCTTCTTCCGTGAGGTTATAGAATTTAACCTTGCTTATCTGCGCAAAGGTTTCGGCTTCTCCGCTTCCGATAATGCACACGCCCGTTATAACCTCATGTTCAATGCCCGAGAGCATTCGGAGCATCTTTTTTGCATCGGCTTCATCCTTCGGTTTGCCGAGGATTTTTCCGTTTGCAACAACAATTGTATCTGCGCCGATAACAACGCAGTCTTTATAATCTTCCGCAACGGCGGCTGCCTTTTTGGCTGCCGTCATTTTTGCTGCATCAACGGGAAGTGTGCCTTCGGGAACGGTTTCGTCAACCTCTTTGACGTGAATTTCAAACTCCACGCCTGCGGTTGTGAGAAGCTCTTTTCTTCTCGGCGATGACGATGCAAGAATTATTTTTTTCATTCAATTATACCTCTGCGCTTCATTTCCGCAACCCTCATGATGAGTGTCTGCGTTTTTCCGTCGGGAATTTCGCCGTTTATGACCATATCGACCGCTTTATCGAGTGCGATTTTCTCAACCTCAAGGAATTCATCCTCGTCGGGATTCATGGCTGTTGCCCTGAGCTGTGAAGCGGCATAAAGATGAATGATTTCACCGCAATATCCCGGAGTGGGATAGAATTTTCCGAGGTCATAGTATTTGCCGGCAACGGTGCCCGTTTCTTCCTCAAGCTCTCTCTTTCCTGCCTCAAACGGGTCTTCGCCGAGTTCAAGCTTTCCTGCAGGAAGCTCAAGCACGGTTTCCATATAGGGATATCTGAATTGACGGACAAAAATCAGCTCGTTGTTATCGGTGAGTGCCGCAACGCAGACTCCGCCGTTATGTTCAACAACCTCACGGGTGCATGGTCTGCCGTTGTGAAGCTCTGCCTTGTCACAGCGGACATTGATGATTTTTCCTTTGTATACATAATTCTTTTCAACAGTTTTTTCGAATATTTCCATGACATAACCTCCGTTCATGATAATATACTTTAATAAATGATTTGTGCTTACGCACATTATAAAATGAATTGCATCTTTGATGCATG
Organism: Acutalibacteraceae bacterium; assembly: GCA_045601745.1. GTDB lineage: Bacteria > Bacillota > Clostridia > Oscillospirales > Acutalibacteraceae > CAG-177. Next base: position 5,969 of record JAZSAH010000057.1, on the reverse strand, counting down.
AATTGTTACTTTGTAACATTAAGGATAGGCTCCGCCTATAACCATTTTTTATATGTTCTGTAAACATTGCAGGGTCATAGATGCACGACAGTGCAAATCATGGAGCAAAGCGAGAATTTATGACGAAGTCAATTCATGCTGTCAGGCAATTTATTATACAGGTCAGGTGTTACTATGAATTATATCACAAATCCTGCGATAATGACATATGAAAATCAAAGAAAAATGATTATTTCTTTAAAAAGACAATATCCGTTCCTCGGAGTGAACATAATCGGCAAATCGCTCTGCCAACGGGATATTTTTTCGCTGACAATCGGTAAATCCCGAAATCCTCTGATAATTGCGGCAGGATTTCATGCTCAGGAATGGCTGACAACTTTACTTGCCCTTCGTTTTGCGGAAATTCTTCTCTATTCGAAAATTAGCAGAAGCCCGATATGGGGGATTGACCCTGCAGGCATAACCCGAAGCATAATTATCGTTCCGTGCATAAATCCCGACGGAGTTGAAATCGCCCTCAGCGGTTTTGACTCCGCAGGCAGATTTGCCGACAGCTGCAGAAAAATCGCTTCCGTTTCCGACGAAAAATGGAACGCCAACGCAAGGGGAGTTGACCTCAACCATAATTTTGATGCAGGCTGGAATGAGCTTCGCAGAATTGAAACCGAAAACGGTATTCTTTCACCGTCGCCGAGAAGATACGGCGGTTATGCACCCGAAAGCGAGCCTGAAACCAAGGCGCTCAGTTTTCTTTGCAGACTTTATTCTCCGAGAATGGCAATCGCTCTGCACAGTCAGGGCGAGGAGATTTTCTGGGAATACGGCAATAATAATCCGCCGAGGAGCGTTGAGATTGCAAAAATCTTTTCTTCCGTCAGCGGATATAATCTGATTGAGAATTCGGGTCTTGCATCGCACGGAGGCTTCAAGGATTGGTTCATTGATTATTTCAACAAGCCTGCATTCACAGTTGAAATCGGCAGGGGAGAAAATCCTTTGCCGATAAGCGATTTTGATGATATAGCCGGAAAATGCATTCCCATGCTGACGGTTGCAGCGATTCTTTAATATTCTGCGGCTCGATTCATACGGGCGATTTGCCTCCCATTCGGGGGGTTATATCCGCCACTACCCGTGACACATGGCATTACCGTAGGGGACGATGTCCACATCGTCCCTTTCAGATGCCCACCTATCAACCCCGAAACGCTGTTTCACGCTTTAAATCGCTAAACAGATGCGGTGCGGGATAAAAAAATCGGTGAGAAACCCCACCGATTTATATGCTATTCAAGTGCAGAAAGGATTGATGCGATGCGTGCAAGGTCGTCTTTATCGTAAAAAGCAATTTCGAGAGTGCCCGACTCTTTGCCGCTTTTTGTTATAACCTTCGCTTTTCTGCCGAGCGAGTTATTGAGCGAAAGCTCCACTTCATCAAAGAATGTGGGGCGTGATGCCGTTTTCTTTGCCTTTTCTTTCTTTTCGGCGGTCAGGGTCTTGACAAGCTTTTCAACAGCTCTTACCGAAAGTCCCTTTTCGACGATTAATTCCGCTGTGGAAATAAGAACCTTTTCATCTTCGATTGCCGCCAATGCTCTTGCATGACCTGCGGAAAGCTTGTTTTCACGCACCATGTCAAGCACCTTTTCGGGGAGCTTTAAAAGACGGAGTGCGTTTGCAACTGCGGGACGGGATTTGCCGACCCTCTGCGCCGCTTCTTCCTGGGTGAGGCTGAAATCCTTCATGAGGCTTGCAAATCCGAGAGCTTCTTCAACGGGGTTGAGGTCTTCACGCTGTAAATTTTCTATTAAAGAAATAACGGCAGCTTCGGTATCGCTGAGTTCTTTTATAACAACGGGTACCTGCGTAAGCCCTGCAATGCGGCTTGCTCTCCAGCGTCTTTCGCCTGCAACAAGCTGATATCCGCCGCCGATGAGAGGACGGACAAGCAAGGGCTGAAGAACGCCGTGCTGTGCGATTGAATCGGCAAGCTCCGAAAGAGCTGCTTCGTCAAACTGCTTTCTTGCCTGGTCTTTGTTGGGTTCAATATCCATAAGGTTCAGCTTCACGGGCTGAGCTGCGCTTGTTTCTTCCAAAGAATTGTCTGCAAGCAGAGAGGTAAGACCTCTGCCGAGACCGCCTTTTTTCGGTGCCATATCTGTTCTCCTTATTTATTATTTAACTTGAGGAATTCGTCTGCAAGGTCGTTATATGCGTGTGCGCCCTTGGATGACTTATCGTAATACATAACGGGCTGACCGTAGCTGGGTGCTTCGGAAAGTCTGACGTTTCTGGGAATAACGGTTGAATAAACCTTCTTGGGGAAGCAGCGCTTCACTTCTTCAACAACCTGCTGAGTGAGGTTGAGCTGACCGTTATACATCGTCAGAAGAACGCCCTCGATTTCTATGTAGGGATTATAAAAACGCTTGACCGTTCTGACCGTTGCAATAAGCTGTGAAAGACCTTCGAGCGCATAGAATTCGCACTGAATCGGAACAATCAGCGTATCTGCGGCGCAAAGACCGTTGAGGGTGATAAGTCCGAGAGAGGGGGGACAGTCGAGAAAAATAAAATCGAAATCGTTGACGATGGGAGCGAGAGCTGTTCTGAGCTTTGATTCACGCTTGTCGAATTCAATGAGTTCAAGCTCTGCACCTGCAAGGTCCATGCTTGACGGCATAACAAAAACATTATCATACGGCGTCTTAACAACCGCTTCCTTTGCCGATGAACCGCCGATAAGCACGCTGTAGGATGTTTTATCAAGACCTTTTTTGTTGATGCCCAGACCGCTTGTTGAATTGCCCTGAGGGTCGATATCAATAAGCAGAATTTTATATCCTTTACTGCCGAGTGCGGCGGTAAGGTTAACGGCGGAAGTTGTTTTACCCACGCCGCCTTTCTGATTGACAATGGCAATAATCTTTCCCAAAATAATCGCTCCTGAGTATATTATAATGTAATTAATAAAATTAAAACCGTAGGGGTCGATGCCTACATCGACCCTTTAATTTTTTATATTATAACATATAAATCATTAAATGAAAAGAAGAAAAACAAAATTTTTATGTTTCACGTGAAACAATGACAAAAGGGCAGACCGAAGTCTGCCCCCTTGCCTGTATGTGGGTGTGAAAGAGAAAGATATGGTAAGTTAGAAGTTGTTAAAATAATATTACGCCGAAGATTTCTTTGCTCTGATATAGCAATTGCGGCTCTTGGGTATGCGGACAATATATTCGATATATTCATCCGTTTCGCTTTTGGCTGAATCCGCCTCGATTCCTGCGCGCCGCATTGTATCGACCGCATGGTTGAGGGTGTTGACAAAAATACGGACATCCTTGAACAGCTTGACTGTCGGCTGTCTGTGACGGCTGTCATTCTGAAGTATCTGCGAAATAAGTCTTTCCGTTTCGGCAACATTCAATCTTTTTTCTGCGATGATTGACATCGCTCTTTCCATCTGACTGACGGAAGTCAGCTTCAGCATTGCTCTTGCATGGCGTTCCGTCAGATTTTCCTGAGTGATTCTCAGGCGTATTTCTTCGGGCAGACGCAAAAGACGGAGCTTGTTGGATATGGTAGGGGGTGCTTTGCCGAGCTTTTTGCAGATTTCGTCACGGGTCATGCCGTAATCCGTCAGCAGTTTTTCAATGGCGACTGCTTCTTCAAAGAAATCGAGGTCGCATCGCTGAACATTTTCAAGCAGGGCAAAGAGGGCGGATTTTTCGTCGTTTGCCTCCATTATTATGCACGGCACCTGCGTTATGCCGACGAGTCTTGATGCACGGAGTCTTCTTTCGCCCGAAATCAGTTCATATTCGCCTCTGCTGTTGACTCTGACGGCAATGGGCTGAATTATTCCGTTTTGTCTTATGCTCTGCGCCAGACCTTCAAGCTCATCAAAATCAAATCTGCATCGGGGCTGATTCGGATTCGGATAGATTTCCTCCTGAGGTATCAGAATTATCTGACCGCCGATTTTATATTTTCCGCTTTTCAAAAGTCAATCCCTCCGTTCGGTTCGTTGAGATAATGATAGCACCGAAAGAAGGGATTGTCCAGCATATTCGATTTTCAAAAAACTGCCGTTTCCGACAGCAAATGTTGAATTAAAGAGGTTTTTTTGCGATTTGTGCCGATACTCTCGGATATTTTGACGGAACCTGCGATATCTTTTTGATAACAACAATTGTTCTTTCGCCGCCGTCGGAGAGTGAAAACGACTTTTCGGCAACGATCTTACCGCCGAGAGTCTTTATCGCATTCTTTGCATCGGCAATTTCTTCCTGCACTTTTGCCGCTTTCATGGCAAGAAATACTCCGCCGACCTTAACAAAGGGCAGACAATATTCGCAAAGAACATTCAGCGCCGCAACTGCTCTTGAACATACGATATCAAAGCTTTCTCTGTATTCCTTGTTCTGACCTGCTTCTTCGGCTCTTGTGTGGAGCACTTCGGCAGTCAGACCGAGAGAATCAACCGTTGATGCAACATATTTCAGCTTCTTTGCGGTGGAGTCAATCATCGTCATTTCAAGGTCGGGCCGTGCAATGAGCAGGGGAATCGAGGGGAAACCTGCGCCTGTGCCGACATCCAGCACCCTTGCACCTTCTGCAAAATCATATGCGGATAATGCGGAAATGCTGTCTGCGAAATGCTTGACTGCTATTCCGTCGGGGTCGGTGATGGCTGTTAAATTCATCGTTTTATTCTGTTCAACGAGCAGCTCTGAAAGCTTTTCGAAGAGCTTTATTTGCTCATCGGTGAGCGATATTCCGAGCTTTTCGGCATCGGAAAGAAGAAGTGAGGTGTTATACATTTATATTATTCCTCTCAAGATAGATAAGTAAAACCGAAATGTCGGCAGGGGAAACGCCTGAAATTCTTGAAGCCTGACCGACAGTTTCGGGTCGGATTTTGCAAAGCTTTTCAACTGCTTCAAGGCGAAGACCCGTTATTGCGTTATAATCGAGGTCTTCGGGAAGTCTTTTAACCTCGAGTCTGCGGTTTTCATGAATCTGCATCTGCTGACGCTTGATATAACCTTCATATTTGATATCGATTTCAACCTGCTCGAAAACTTCAAACGGCAAATCGGGTCGGTTTTTATCAAACGGAGCGAGTGCCTCATAATTAATCTGGGGTCTGCGGAGAAGCTCAATCATTTTAACACCTTTTTCAAGGGCGGATGTTTCACGTGAAACAAGCATTTCATCGAGCTCGGGCGTTTTGGGAATGGAGAGATTTTTTATTCTTTCCATTTCTTCGGCAATCAAATCGAGCTTTTTGAGGAACTTACGGTATCTTTCCTCGCTGATAAGACCTGCTTTATATCCGATTTCCGTCAGTCTGCGGTCGGCATTGTCCTGACGGAGAATAAGACGGTATTCGGAACGGGATGTCATCATTCTGTAGGGGTCGGAGCAGCCTTTTGTTACAAGGTCGTCAATAAGAGTGCCGATATAAGAGGTTGTGCGGTCAAGAATAACAGGTTCTTTTCCTTTGATTTTGAGGGCGGCATTCATGCCTGCAACAAGTCCCTGCGCCGCAGCTTCCTCATATCCGCTTGAACCGTTGAACTGACCTGCGCCGTAAAGACCGGGAAAATCCTTGAATTCAAGGGTCTGACGAAGTGAAAGGGGGTCAACGCAGTCATATTCTATCGCATAAGCGGTGCGCAGAAACTCTGCTTTTTCAAGACCGGGTATGCTGTGAACGATTTTGAGCTGAACATCCTCGGGCAGAGATGACGAAAGCCCCTGAAGATACATCTCGTCGGTGTTGCCGCCGCAAGGCACAACAAATATCTGATGGCGTTCTTTTTCGGAGAAACGCACGATTTTATCCTCGATGCTCGGGCAGTAACGGGGACCTACGCCGTCAATTTTTCCCGAATAGAGGGGTGAGCGGTGGAGATTTTCAAGAATAATCTTCTTGGTTTCTTCGCCCGTGTATG
>JAZSAH010000056.1:0-7000 GCA_045601745.1 Acutalibacteraceae bacterium | reverse complement strand
TCAAAAAGATGGTATCATATCTGAAATATGATGAAGAAGCCTTTGCGGAAATACTGTCACAGAAAACCAATAAGGATATGCTTACAGAGCAAAAGTATTTGCAGAGTGAACTGCAGAGATGTCTGTCAAGGCAGGAAAAGGCCGCAACTCTGTATGAAAAGCACTATGAGGATAACGCAAACGGCAAGGTAACAGACGAATGGTTTATGCACATGTCACGCAAATATGAGGTTGAGAGAGTTGAACTGAAAGTCAGAATTTCCAAACTCCGTGATGATATTGTTCTTCTGAAAAACAAAGAGCAGGACAAAGAAACCTTTGTTTCAGCAATACGAAAGTTTATGCGTATGGAAACAATAACTGCACCATTGCTTCACGAACTCATAGACCATATAGATGTTTATGAAACAGAGGGAACGGGCAAAAACAAAACGCAGAGAATAGTTATTTACTACAGATTTGTGGGTTATATTGAATTACCCATACAAGAGGAAGAACTGTTCAGCAACGATACTCGTCAGGGAGTAGCGGTGACTTATATACCCAAGGCCTTACCTGAAAGCATAAAAGCATAAAACATAAAAAGGTCGCAGACCGTAAAAAGTCTGCGACCAATGAAAATATGATTTTTAGCAAAGAAAAAGAGTGCTCATCACTTAAATCCGTAATGAACACTCGAAATGGCTGGGACGGCTGGATTCGAACCAGCGAATGACAGAGTCAAAGTCTGTTGTCTTACCGCTTGACGACGCCCCAATATATAATTATATGCGCCTGACGGCGTGTGATATATTGCATTGCAATACGATATTTTTGCCTTCGGCAAAAGTGAAATATTCCTTGCGGAACATTAAGGATAGGCTCCGCATATAACCATTATAATTTCTCTGGAGAAACAAGCGCTGCTTTATATTAAAATACGCAAAGCACCAGGCTTTGCGTAACATCAATCTAAATGGGGTGGCTGATGGGATTCGAACCCACGACCTCCAGGGCCACAACCTGGCACTCTAACCAACTGAGCTACAGCCACCATTTGGAAACTGGGCCTTTTAAAGCCGCAGTTATGGCGCGCTTGAAGGGACTCGAACCCCTGACCCACTGCTTAGAAGGCAGTTGCTCTATCCAGCTGAGCTACAAGCGCATAATGGAGCGGGTGATGGGAATCGAACCCACACGACCAGCTTGGAAGGCTGGGATTCTACCATTGAACTACACCCGCATATTCGGAACGTCAGCTATTTTAACATATGCATTTGAAAATGTCAATATGAAAAGCAAAAAAATTCTGTAATTTTTGGGGATGTCTGCATTTTTCAGACATCCCCGTTTGATTTATCCGAAAATTTCGATTATTTTTGCGAATTCTTCGCCCGATTTGAATTCATCCGAAAGATTATATGAGCTTTCAAAGTGATTTTTCATTCTCTCACACATGGTTTTGCCGTATTTCGTCTTTTTATAAACATGACCTTTCATGATAAGAGAACCGAGCTTTGTTTCTTCGGGCATTTCATCATGCTTCTTTGCTTCCTTTGCGCATTTTTCAAGGTATTCAAGAGCCTTTGACTCATTGCCTGCTTCAAAATACAGTCTTCCGAGGTCACCCCATGCATAAATCATTGAACGGTAGCATTTGCCGTAGTTTCCGTCATCATAAAACATCTCAGCCATCTTTATGATTCTTTCTTTTGCTTCGATTTCATAGTCGGTTGAAAACTTCTTTTTATAATGTATTTTATTATTGACCGTGCCCATAAGAAGAAGTATTTCATTTTCAAGCGCCTCATCACAGGCGGCATAATGCTCGTCATCGGGAAGATTTATTATCGTCATGATATAGTCTCCGCTGTCTGTCATCTTCGGCATTTCCTTTGCCATCTGACGGGTCTTTTCCGTATATTTTTCATTCTTTGTTTTATAGCAAAGCGTGTTGTAATACATACAGACAAGTCTTTTTGCCCACATTCTTATGGTGTCATTCGTGCAGTAACGGATAATGTTTGTGTAGATTTTCTCAACCTCTTCAAGGATAAGCTCGCTGTCGCTGTTTATATTTGATTTTGTTGAAATGAGCATTTCAAGATAACGCACAATCAGACGGAAATCGCCGGGAAATTCCTTGACAGCCTTGCTCATCTGCTCATATACATACGGGGAATCCTTGAGACGCATATCGTTATACTCATTTATATAATCCTGTATTTTCTTCTCCTTGAAGGTTTCATCATAGCCGAGAAGCTCATCATAGCTCACGTTAAAAAACGATGCAATTGACGGAAGAAGGGTTATATCGGGATAGCTTTCTCCCCTTTCCCATTTGCTGACGCTCTGAAAGGTTACTCCGAGGAAATCCGCAAGCGTTTCCTGGGTAAGCTCTCTTTCGCGTCTGAGTCTTTTGATATTTTCACCGATATAAATCATCATTTCATTCACCTCATGTTTTATGTTGTTTCTGTTGCTTTTTGCTGATCAGCTTGGCTTTATAATAACCCGATTTTTCATCAAAAACAATAACGGCGTTCTTGAAAGGCTCTCAACCGCAGATTGAATAATTCAATTCCCCTTTTTGGGCTTTATTTTGAATTATCCATTGTATTTTTAAAACATAAATAGTATAATCAGCATATCGGTAAACCGAAAGGAATGATAATATGCTTGCTGAAAAGCAAACAGAGCGTATGCTTTCAAAGCTCAGGAGATTTGAGTCAACTCTCAATCCCATGCTGTTTAAAAAAGTTATAAAAATTGACAAGGTTCTTGCGTTTGAAACGCAGGAAAGATACTATGAAATTCCCGATAATTCTCTGTTCACTCCCGTTGAAAAAGGTTGGATATGGGGAAACGAGGAATCATTTTGCTGGTTCAAGGCGGAATTTACCGTTCCCGATGAGCTTGAAGGAGAAAATCTCTTTGTTATGCCCCACACGGAAGGCTACGAGTCGCTTCTCTGGGTTAACGGCAAACCCTTCGGAACATTCGCAACAAAAATTGTTTTCACGGATCACGGTAACCATTACTGTGACCTGCTCAAGATGAAAGCTGAAGCAGGCGAAAAAATCGAAATTGCACTTGAAGTTTATGCGGGACACCAAAACTACGGCAATCACCCCATGCAGACCGACAGACTTATCAAAGAATACAGATATCATTTTGACGGACTTGACATCTGCGTAAAAGACCCTCTTATCAATGATTTCTATTTTGACCTTAAAGTCATAAACGAGCTTGTTGAAACTCTTCCCGAAACTTCATTCAGAAAGGGTGACCTTATCAATGCTCTTTACGAGGTACACAAGAGAGTTTACTATGCACCCGACGATGTTGACGAAGAAACATTCAGAGATGCGATAAAAGCGGCTTCACCCTTCCTGAAAGAAGTTTTGGCTGTCAGGAACGGTCCCGAAGCGGCAAAGGTCGGAATTATCGGCCATTCGCATCTTGATACCGCATGGCTCTGGAAATCAACAGAAACCATCAAGAAATGCGCAAGAACTTATTCAAATCAGCTCGCACTCATGGAGCAGTATCCCGAGCATTTATTCATGCAGAGCTCGGCTTGCCATTCAAATATGCTTCTTGAATATTATCCCGAACTTTTTGAACGCATAAAAGAAAAAGTTCTTGAAGGAAAATATGAGCCCAACGGCGGCGTATGGGTTGAATGCGACTGCAACATCACCTCGGGCGAATCGATGATAAGACAGTTCCTCTGGGGTCAGCGTTTCACAAGAAAGCATTTCAATTTCACTTCGAACTGCTTCTGGCTTCCAGACACATTCGGCTACAGTGCCGCAATTCCTCAGATTATGAAGGGCTGCAAGGTTGACTATTTCCTTACAACAAAAATCGACTGGAATGACGTTAATCATTTCCCTTATGACACCTTCTATTGGCAGGGAATTGACGGCACGAAGGTGTTCACTCATTTCAACACAACCGCAGCCTGGCCCTCACCCCTTGATTTACATGAATCCGTAACGGGCGATGTCAAAAAATATCATTCGCTCAACGAACGCAATGTTACAAGAATGCGTTATCAGGGTTTCGGTCACGGTGACGGAGGCGGCGGACCGCAGTTTGAAATGATTGAAACAGCAAGAAGAATCAAGGATCTCAACGGCTGTGCAAAGGCTGAATATATGAGAGTCGGCGATTTCATGCAGGAACTCGAATCCGAAGTAAAACACCCCAACACCTATACGGGCGAGCTTTATCTTGAGCTTCACAGAGGCACTCTCACAAACCAGCACAACATAAAGCATAACAACAGAAAAGCAGAGTTTGCGCTGCGTGACCTCGAATTTCTGACGGTAAGCAAAGCTGTTAAAAACGGCGAGGCTGCAACCGACGAGAAAATCCATCCTCTTTATGAAGATTTGCTTCTCAATCAATTCCATGATATCCTTCCCGGCACCTGCATCAATTCCGCACACAAGCTTTCGCTTGAACAGACAAACAAGCTTCTTGAAACAGCAAACAGTCTTATCACTGAAGCTGTCACGGGCAACGGCGACTTTGTGACGGTCACAAACACTCTTTCATTTGACAGAAGCGACCCGATTTTCCTTGAATGCGAAGAAGGATATATTGCAGACTGCGAATGCAGACAGCAGGCATATAAAAATCTTGACGGAAAGAATATTCTTATCATCAGCGGTCTTGTTATTCCTGCATTTTCAACCGTTAAAATCAGACTTATCAAGGGAGCAGCCGATGATAAGAGCGAAATAACGGTTTCGGAAAACGGCGTTTCAACTCCCTTTGCGGATATAAAATTTGATGAAAAAGGCTATATCGAATCGCTCGTTGACAAGCGTGCAAACAGAGAAATCAGAGGCAGCGGCTATCCCCTCAATACCCTTATCACCGCAGAGGATTTGCCCTCGGCTTGGGACAACTGGGATATCGATGCCGACCTCGACTGCAAATTCTCCGATAATTCCGTTCTCATAAGCAGAGAAATCGTTTCTCACGGTGCGGCGGCTGTTATCATCAGAAGCGAATATAAAATCACAAAGAAATCAACCGTTATCCAGGATGCTTTTTATTTTGCCGACAGCCCTGAAATCCGTTTCGACACGGTTATGGATTGGCAGGATAACCACCGTTTCCTGAAAGCTGCGTTTGATACAAATATCTATAATAATTACGCACGCTTTGAAATTCAGTACGGCAATGTTATGCGACCCACAACGAGAAACAACTCCGTTGAAAAAGCAAAATTCGAGGTTGTCAACCATAAGTATACCGACCTTTCAGAAACACGCTTCGGCGTTGCCGTTCTCAACGACAGCAAATACGGAATAAGCGTTGAGGGAGGAAATCTCCGTCTTTCGCTTCATAAGGGCGGCGTAAGACCCGATATTGAAGGCGACAAGGGAATCCACAAAACCGTTTATTCCCTCCTTCCCCATAACGGAGGATTCGGTGCAGATACCGTTATAAAGCCTGCATATGAGCTGAACATTCCCGTTATTGCAGGAAAGGGCGATTTCGAAGCTGTTTCACTTGTTGTTCCTGAAAAGGAAAACATCATTGTTGAAGCAATCAAGCCCTGCGAAGATAGCGAAAAAGCTTTCATTGCAAGACTTTATGAAGCGGAAGGAACACATACCAACTGCAGAATTGATTTCTTCGACGGTGCAAAGAAGGTTGAGATTGCCGATATGCTCGAAGAGGTTCAGAGTGAGCTTTCGGGAGATGAACTAACCTTCGGACCGTTTGAAATCAAGACACTTAAAATCAGCTATTAAAATACAGTGCGGCAAACACTACGCTAAGGAGGACTTATGTATAACACCGTTCTTTTCGACCTTGACGGCACTCTCACTGACCCTGGCAAAGGCATAACAAATTCCGTTGCATATTCTCTGAAAAAATTCGGAATTGAAGTTGAAGACAAAAAAGAGCTTTATAAATTCATTGGCCCTCCCCTGCACGATTCTTTTATGAAATACTACGGTTTTTCCGAAGAAGAAGCTGAAACGGCTATTGTTTATTACCGCGAATATTTCCGTGACACGGGAATCTTTGAAAACGAGGTTTATGACGGAATTGAAAATCTGCTCGGCATCATCAAAGCATCGGGCAGGAAAATCATTCTTGCAACCTCAAAGCCTGAAGAATTCGCAAAAAGAATTCTTGTGCATTTCGGTCTTGATAAATACTTCGATTTTGTTGCAGGCGCAACCATGGATAATTCCAGAAGCAAAAAGGGAGATGTTATCGCATACGCCCTGAAAGAAAGCGGATGCACGGCTGAAAATGCAGTTATGACAGGCGACAGACTTCATGATATTATCGGCGCAAAAGAAAACGGTCTTGCATCAATCGGAGTTCTTTTCGGCTACGGAAGCAGAGATGAACTCGAAGATGCAGGCGCAGATTATATTGCGGAAACCGTTGAGGATATTTTGAAATTCATTTAAGGAAGGAACATAAACATGAATCTCAAGGAAATCTTTTTTTCAAACCTGCCTGCAGGAATTGCGGTTATCGGTCTTATTCTTTATTTTTGGGGAATGGCGGTTGTTTTTATCTCAAATCCTGTCAAGAATGCCGAAAGCTTTGCGGTTAAACCCGTTGACAATGCAGGCATAACGGAAATCCGTGTTTACTACGGCGGAATTTCCTTTGCACTCGGCGCATTTCTCTTTTATCTTACTCTCGCACTCAGAACACCCGTTTATTCACTCGTCGGCGGTCTTTTCTTCGCAACAACCGTGCTTGTGACAAGAACGATTTTCCTGTGTATTGACAAGGGCTGGAAATGCCCCTACACAAAGCTTGCAATCCCTGCCGAATCCGCTTTTGTTATCGCACTCTGGGTTTGCTTTTATCTTTCAAAAACACTCTATTAAATCAAAACCCCCGGCTGAGTGAACTGCCCCAAATTGTTCGGACAGTACAAAAACACCCCTATGGCAGAAATATTTAATTAAGCGACATACTGACTTCGTTTTTCAAGCGGAGTCAGTTTTGTTTTTAACTGGATTCT
>JAZSAH010000055.1:0-2659 GCA_045601745.1 Acutalibacteraceae bacterium | reverse complement strand
CCGATGGCACCGAGGCGGTATTCTTTTGAAACGTGTTCAACTCTTATTGCCAATTCTTCCATACCGCACCTCACACCGTATCCATAAAGGTTTTTTCAGATTTGCTGAACATCAGCGCACCGATAACCGCAACAGCAGCGGGTGTTGCCCAGCTTATGCCGTAAAACAGCCAGTCAACCTCGCCCGAGCCGAGAAAGCCGTAGCGGAAAAGGTTGATTGCAGGGGTCACGGGGTTGAGCATATAGATTTTATAAATTATGCCGCTCATAAGCTGCTCGCGGCTGAACATATCGTAAGCAACGGGGGAGCAGTATGACCACAGGCTCACGCCAAAGCCGACAATCATCGCAAGGTCACGGTATTTTGTGGTTAAAGCGGAAACAATCATACCGAAGCCCATACCGAGAATTGCAAGCTGAATGAGCACAAGGGGGAACATAGCAATATAAATATTGGGTTCAAGCCCTGCATCGGTAATCAGATAATAAGCCATAAAGCAGAGCATAAATGCAAACTGAATAAAGAAGCCGATGAACTGCGAAATCGCCGTTGAGATGGGCATAACAAGGCGAGGGAAATAAACTTTGCCAAGAATACCCGAGTTTGCGGTGAAGGTGTGCGACGTTTCGGTCAGGCAGTTTGCAAAGAGAGTCCAGACGATTGTGCCCGAAAGATAGAATATGAAGTTTGGAACGCCGGAAGCGCCCAGACCCGCAATGTTGCCGAAGAAAACGGAGTAAACAACCGTTGTGAAAAACGGCTGAATAACCGCCCACGCAGGGCCGAGAACAGTCTGTTTGTATTTTGCAACAAAGGTTCTGCGCACAAACAGGAAGATAAGGTCCTTGCAATTTTTAAGACCCTTTAAATCCATATTGAATGCGTTGTTGCTTGATCTGACAATAGTTGTCCATTTTTGTTCTGCCATAATTATCTCCTGGATTTTTTAGAAAGAGTTAAACAATCTCCCCATATTGTGTTCCATTCATCGGGAGTAAACTTCATATGACCGCCGTTTGAGAAAAAAGTCATTTCCCCATTATAAAGCTTATTATTGCAGTCATAAAAGTCAACCCTGACATGTGTGGTGTTTTCGGAAAGTTTTTCTGCATATTCTAAAAGCTCGTTATAGAAAACAGGCTTAGGGAAAACATCGCCTGCCGAAGCACCTGTTTTCATTTCAAGGTGATTCCAATCAATATCGTAGAAATCTTTAGCTGGTGTACCATCAGGCAACACACTGCCGACTTTGAAGAATTTTGGTACACCATTGAAACAAAACACATTGTATTCCAAAAGTTGCTTCCCGTCAGAATTTTTTAGAAGCTTTTCACAAACAATCTTTCTGGGTATATTCTTATAAGGCCATTCACGGTGTTTTTTATAATAATTTCTTTTTAAATGTTTGGTAAGTTCTTTTTTTACATTTTCTATATCAAGCGATTTTTTGTCTTTGCAAATTATAACGCCGTTATCGTGATTGCATTTAAGAACAAATTCATCGGGCAGAGAATCAAAGTCAATCTCATCAGGCGAATCCCACACTCCGAGAAGCGGGATAAGATGATTGGTTCCTATTTTTTCAGCGATATAGTCTCTTGCTTTATATTTATCAGCCATAACGGTGTATATGGGTTTTCTGTCATAAAGTTTAAGCCAGTTGCACTTTTCATTAAATGTTATCGGTGTTTTCAGGTTAAGCTTTTTTCCTGTTTTACCTTTATAGACTTTTTTAATATACATTTTATCAGGTAATATACAGGTGTAGCGACCCTCAATCGTAAAATATTTTTTATACCATTTGATAATGCTTTTTTTTAACTGATACAGTTTTTCAATCAGAAACATTTTGCTGCTCCTTGCTTTCAGTTTTCAGGATATGTTTCGGGGGTACGGTTCAGCAGTTCGGTCAGACTGAGGTTACCGGGGAACGGCTCGGTGTCACGCCGTATTCCTGTCTCGCCGTATTCCTCTTTCCAGTATATTTCGCTTTTGTATTTCAAAGGCAAGCGATTGTTGAGAACAAATTTATTCTTTAAAGGAATGCTGTCAAATTTCTCAATTTCTTTTTCCGTACATAAATCCATCCTTGAAAACTTGAGGATAATATTATCAAAATTAACTCTTTCTTTGCGTCTGTTCCATTTTTCGGCGGCTTCTTCCTTGGTTTTATAATGCAGAAAAACAATTTCAACGTCGTCAAGAATGCCGATTGGCTTGTCCGTCTGGTTACGTTTTTTGATTTCCCCGTAATACTTTGATTCTTCGGGTTCGATAAAACGCAGCTCAGTTGCAAGATATCTGCGCAAATCAGAAACGAATTTTATATAGTCGGGCGCAAAGAAATAAAGTCCGGCAGTCGGAGAAAGATAAGGCATATCAAGGTATTGATAAACCCTGCCTGCCCAGCAGTTGTTTGAGATAACGCTGAAATTTTTGTTTTTAATTGATTTTTTTACAAAAAAACGCCGTATCTCATAAAAAAACTTTTTGAAAAACCCGCTTATTTTTTCAGTTGTCTTATTCAGTTTTCGTTTTAAATAGCGACCTCTCATAATACCTCTCAGGGTCAGATGGATTTTTGAATTGCTTCCAGCCACTGTGCGGCAATGTTTTCGACCTTGTGGGTTTCGCGCACTTTTGCGGCGTTTACGGAAAT